>JALRBW010000003.1 GCA_023257625.1 Flavobacteriaceae bacterium
GATAAGCCTTCATCACGAAGATGAGAGGTATATATACCCCCACGCTGTGACGCCTCTTTGGAAAGGGCAATGACTTCATCCACTTTAGAAAAATTACCGGGCAAATACTTTAAGCCGGTGGATAGACCAAATGCACCTTCATCCATTGCTTGGGCAACCAAATCTTTCATCGCCTGAAGTTCATCAGCCGTAGGTTCTCTGTTGTCCAATTGCATCACTTTAGAACGAATTGCATTATGACCAGCCAAAAAACCAACATTCATGCCTACTCCTAACTGAGACAAACTGTCAAGGTAATGCCCAAAGGGCAAAGGGCCTCTTCCATCGGGGCCACCTAGGCTGGTGGTTACCCCTTGGCGAATGTGGCTCTCGCAATCGGACAGCTCAAAAATGGGTTCTAAATGCGCGTGTAAATCAATAAAACCCGGCGAAACAACCCTTCCTGTTGCATCAATAATGCGTTTAGCTTTTGGATTTGAAAGCGTACCTAGGGTCACAATTTGATCGTCAATAATTCCTATATCTAGCTGACGTATTTGGGCCTCTTGGCTTCCTTCAAACACCGCTCCGTTGAGGATGACGACATCATATATTACATTGGGCTCACAGCCTAAAATAAGAAGAACAATACTACTTAATACACACCACTTTTTAAAATAATTCATTGTTCCGATCTTTTTTTAAAGATAAAGAGAATCCTTTAAAATAATGGTAGGAATTGCTTTAGGATGGAAAAGCTTACTTCTAAAAAATGGTGGTAAAGAGATGAGGGATCTTGTTTTTTTAGTTGGGTTGATTTTTGAAAGAGTATGTAGAATCAAATAATATTTCTCAATATATGGATTAATTATATTTCTTAAATAAGTAATTCTCGTATAGTTTGTCTAATTGGGATTTTAAAACAAAATAGTTATTTGGTGATTTTTCAATCAGTAAAGTTGCTTTATAAAAAGAAATTTCATTCTTTTTGGAATCTACTATTATTGAAAATAACCTGAGATTTGATTTGATTGGAACTGGGATAAAAAGACCCAATGTTAAAACTCCAACAACAACACTTTTTGCAACTTGTCCAACGTAATTTCCTTTGCTTCGTCCAAATCCTACAGCTAGTACTCCAAGTCCAAATCTTTGAATTCTTGATTCAAGAATTGAGTCAATTATTGGGGTTAATTTTATACCTTTTAAATTCTTTTTTCTCATCGCTGATTGAATTAAATATGAAATTTCATTCTCAACCTTTCCTTGAATTTTTTTATTTAAAGTAATTCTCTCCTTTATTTTATATTTCTTTCGGTTAGTACTAAGTAATGAATCTATTTTTTGTTTAGAATCAATGGAAAGACTATCACTAGCTTCAGATTTATTATCTTTTTTTATGAGCTCAATAATCGCTAAGGGTTCAAAATATCCAATATCTAAAATTTCATCTATTGGAGTTGAAGAACTTAAGTATTTATTGGTAACACAACTTTGAAATAGAATTGCTAATGTTAGAAATAATATTTTTTTCATGATTTCTGTTTAAAAAGGTTATAACTAAAGTTTTTACACCCCTTTAAGACTAAATATTCTCCTACTTTAGTTTTAATCTTGAACCGCGAGGTGCCCCACTGTAAGAATTTAGCGTAAGACACAAATGCAGTAGCTTCATCAAAAGAAGCTTTTAGGGGGGAAGCATAGCGGAAAGGTGCATGTAGCGGCTGTAGGGGTTTCATAAGCGTGTAAGCGTTTAGGGACGTACAAACTGTAAGGTACTAAAAAAACAATGAGCCGTGAGGCGCACGGGCTTTTAAGGGTGTGTTTTGGTCGGTTTTGGGTTTTGCTAGCAGGTTGTGATATGTAAACCTTTTTACTAGTACCAAGGTTTACGAGAAAAACGTAACTTTAAAAACGATTTGAAGATGAGAAGCAAAGCAGTGGTTTGCGTTTAAAAGTAGCTTGATCAATTGTTTTACTTTGTAAAATCTAATAATCGTTATATTTAATTGAGTTTAAATAAAAAGTTAACTACTAAAAACGAATCTTCACTACCTATGAAACGTATTATATTTTTAGGAAGTCTTTATTTATTAGGAGTACTTATTTCTTGTCAAAATGCAACCGACGAGGCACGTCAACCTGTAGAAAACGAAACAGAAAAAACTACACTAGCGCCAATTACTGAATATGATATTGCAAGTGCGGTTTTGTATGAAGCCAATATTAGGCAATATTCAAACGAGGGTACTTTTTCGGCTTTTGCTGAAGATTTGCCCATACTCAAAAAAATGGGAGTCAAAATACTGTGGTTGATGCCCATTAATCCTATTTCAACAACCAAAAGTAAAGGCCCCTTAGGAAGTTATTATGCGGTTTCTGATTACACCAAGGTCAATCCTGAATTTGGAACGTTAGCGGATTTTAAAAACTTAGTAGACCGAGCCCACAGTTTAGGTATTTACGTAATATTAGACTGGGTACCAGGTCACACTGGTTGGGATCATGTATGGATTAAAGAGCACAGCGATTATTACCTAAAAAACAGGAATGGAGAAATAATTGATCCCATCGATTTCAGAACGGGAAAATCTTTTGGATGGACAGATGTTGCCGATTTAAATTATAACAATATGGAAATGCAACAAGCCATGCGTGAGGCTATGTTGTATTGGGTAAAAGAAACGGATATTGATGGATTTAGAATTGATCAAGCTTATGCCGTACCGCAAGATTTTTATGACACCACCTTCGAAGCTATTAGAATGATTAAACCCGTATTTCTTTTAGCAGAAACCGATATTTATCACCCAGGAGGACTTGAATTAATCCAAAAATTTGATGCTTCATATGATTGGCCCGGGCATCATTTATCAAAAGAAGTAGCGCAAGGTGTGCGATCAGCAGTTACTTTTTCCAACCACATTGAGACTACCATACGGCGATACGGTATGGAAAATAGAGTTGTCAATTTTGTTGCCAATCATGATGAAAATTCATGGAACGGAACCATCAAGGAAAGCTATGGTGAAGCTGGTCATGTATTTATGGCACTTAATTTTACACTTCCTGGCATCCCTTTAATTTATTCAGGGCAAGAATACGACTTGAATAAGCGTCTATTGTTTTTTGAAAAAGACAGTTTTGCTAAAGTTCCTGGAGAAACTATGAAATTACTTCAGCAATTGGGAGCACTTAAAAATCATCACCCTGCCTTGCTTAGTGGAAAGCAAGGAGGAAGCTATCAACGTATACCCACGTCAAAAGAACAACAGGTTTTGGCATTTGAACGTGTCAATCAGGGCGATTCTTTGGTGGTCATTGCAAATTTAAGTTCCAGTTATGCCCAATTTACAATGCCTTATGATACTCATTTGAAGCGGTATCAAGATTTTAAACCAAAACACCTATCTTCAACTTATCAATATGATATGAAACCCTGGGAATTTTGGATTTTAACAAATTAGGTAAATGCTATGCGCACATTTTTTTTACTAGGAATAACTCTTTTAACTATGGCTTGTTTATCCCCAGAACCCGTTAAAATTATTGGCCATCGTGGAGCTCGTGGTCACATTGCTGAAAACACGCTACCATCAATTCAAAAAGCATTACAACTGGGTGTGGATGGAATTGAAATCGATGTTTTCGTTTGTGCCAGTGGCGAGTTGGTGGTATTTCACGATCAAACGCTTGATCGGTTAACCAATGTTACTGGGCGGATAGAAGATCTAACACTAGATTCTATTCAAAAGATTCAGGTATTAGGGGAATATACAATTCCTACACTTAGTGAAGTACTTGATCTGATTGGAGGGCGTGTAATGTTAAACATTGAGTTAAAAGGAGCACAAACTGCAATTCCTACAAAATCACTTTTGGATGCCTATTTTACAAAAGGAGAGTGGACCCAAGAAAAAATTCTAATTTCTAGCTTTAATTGGGATGAATTACGAACGTTGAGAAATCAAGACCCCTTAATTCCTATTGCTATTCTAACAGAAGACGATCCATTAGATGCTATTCCAATCGGACTAGAATTAGCTGCAATTGCCCTTAACCCAGAGCACACCTCCCTTACCCCAGAGAATGTTTTAAAAATCAAGAAGGCAGGGTTTAAACTTTACCCTTGGACTGTTAATGATCCTAACGCCATAGCTAATATAATAGCCTTGGGAGTTGATGGAATCATAACCGATTTTCCGGAACGAATACCCATTCAGTAGCACTCAAATTGTGATACATTTTTTGTAAAGTTTAAGCCTTAATTGGTTTTAAAGAATGGGTTGCTTTATATACCCACCCAATGGAAGCTCCTGTAACACCGTAATAAACAATTGCCCAAAAACAATCTACTAAAGTGGCATATAAATCTAACCAAGGATTGGTACCATACATGACCATTCCTAATCCAAATCCAAACAATATTCCGATCCAAACACCAAAGGTAAATCCACTGCTTATACCATAATTACGCTTTTGATTTTTATACAAATTGGACATGGCAAAAGCGATGATTAGTGAACCAATGCTTATATACAACGGATTCATTTCTGTATTCATATTACTCAAAGCATGTTCTTCAAAGAACGAAGCTGCAACAGAGTCATAAAATACCCAACCAAGGAGGTTTAATACAATCCCTCCAATTAGGGTTCCAAGAAGTGTAGATTTTGTAAACATAATTTAAGATTTGAGTTGATTCAAGGTAAATAAAATTAGTCAATTAGCAATACGAAATATTAAAATCAATTTAAATACCAAATCGAAGCATTGAGTACTGTAGCAAAACTAACCCAAGCTAAGTAAGGATATAGCATATAGGCTGCTTTTTTATCTACTAATCGAAACCAATAAAGAGTACGTTCAATTAAAATCCACAAAATTAGAATCACAAGTAGTCCCAATAGGGGGTTATGTAAACCAAAAAAGACCAAAGACCAAAGTCCATTAAAAATTAGTTGTGCTCCAAAGTGGTAAAGGGCTGTTTTTCCCCAAAGATGTCTTCGGCCATAAAACCATACTCTGCCTGCTGCCCAACCCATTAAGGTGTAAAGTAATGTCCAAACAGGTGCAAAAACCCAATTGGGGGGTGAAAAGAAAGGTTTTTCTAAACCGAAATACCATATAGGAATAGCAGACTTGGTAACTTGACCTGAAAGAAAACCTACACCCAAGGAAAGGGTTATTCCCAAAAAGATTGAAATGATATAATCGGTTTGTCTTTTTTTCATGCTATGTAAATCTACTTGAAAAAAATCATTTCTAATAATTCTATGAAATCATTATTTGTGATGCCCTATCTTTGTGGCAATGGATGCATTTAGATTTACTGCTAAAACAACAACTCCCATTTCTTACAAAACCCGATGGCAAGCGCCAAGTAACATTGCTTTAATTAAATATTGGGGTAAAGAAAAAAACCAAATCCCTAAAAACCCTTCTTTGAGTTTTACTCTTCAAAAATGTGTTACTAAAACTTCAATTGAATTTCAGCCTAAGCCTAGTTTAGGATTAACTTTTGACTTCTTTTTTGAGGGAAAACCTAATTCTAATTTTCTACCAAAACTCAATCAATTTTTAGAACAAATCCGACCCTATGTTTCTTGGATAGACCAATATCACCTAACCATAAAAAGTGATAATTCCTTTCCTCATAGCAGTGGTATTGCTTCTTCAGCTTCTTCTATGGCCGCCTTAGCCTTATGTATTATGGAAGTAGAACGGGAAATGGATACTGCTATAACCGATTTACAATTCATTAGAAAAGCCTCTTTTCTCGCTCGATTAGGATCGGGTAGTGCAGCCAGAAGCATTGAAGGACCCATAACAGTTTGGGGAAAAAACCCATCAATTAATGAGGCTTCTGATGATTATGCTATAAAAATTGATTCTTTACATTCGGTTTTTTCAACGTACCAAGACACGGTCTTAATAGTTGAAAAGGGTTCAAAATCAGTTTCTAGCACACAAGGGCATGCATTAATGAAAGGTCATCCCTTTGCAAATCAACGTTTTGATCAAGCACAACAGCATTTGCATTCTTTGCTGGAGATAATGAGAGAGGGCAATTTAGAGGATTTTATTCGCATTGTAGAATCAGAGGCTCTGACCCTTCACGCCATGATGATGACTTCTCAGCCCTATTATCTTCTAATGGAACCACAAACCCTTTCTATTATTCAAAAAGTTTGGAACTATAGAAGAGAAACAAGCATCCCCCTTTGTTTTACCTTAGATGCTGGTGCTAATATTCATTTATTATACCCAAAGCTTTATGCCTCAAAGATCTGTGACTTTATAAAAAATGAGCTAAGTCTACATTGCCAACAAGGTTTCTTTATTGAAGATGAAGTTGGTATGGGAGCGAAAAAAATGTACATTTGAGTGCTATGAAAAGTAATCTGTTCCTTCTTTCGATTTTTAATTTTAAACATTTTTTAATTCGTTATTGAAATGAAAGGACCCTTATTTTATGCTAAAATATTACTCTTCGGAGAATATGGAATTATAAAAGACTCAAAGGGTTTGTCAATACCCTATAATTTTTATCGAGGGGCTTTAAAAATTCCTAAGAAAGGAGAATATGTTGATCTTAAATCACACCAAAAATTAGTTGACTTTGCAGCACATTTAAAAACGTTAGATCAAAATTTAGTTCAATTTGATTGGGACAGATTAGCTAAAGATCTGCATCAAAAAATGTATTTTGACAGCAGTATTCCTCAAGGATATGGGGTTGGTAGCAGTGGCGCTTTAGTAGCGGCAATTTATGATCAATATGCACTATGTAAAATCACCATACTTGAAAATCTAACAAAGGAAAAACTTCAATACCTGAAATCTGTTTTTGGTCAAATGGAGTCTTTTTTTCATGGAAAATCCTCGGGTTTAGATCCATTAAATAGTTACTTGAGTTTGCCTATTTTAATTAATTCAAGTAATCATGTTGAAACTACGGGTATACCCTCTCAAGAACCCACGGGTAAAGGTGCTGTATTTTTAATTGATAGTGGACAAACTGGTGAAACAGCCCCTATGGTTTCTCTCTTCTTAAAAAATATGGAAGAGGAGGCCTTTAGCAGCATGATGAAAGACCAATTCATAACAGTTTCTGATGCTTGTGTGGATGATTTTCTTAAAGGGAATGTGAGTTCTTTGTTTCAAAATATAAAAACCTTATCGTCTTTAGTTTTAAAAAACTTTCAGCCTATGATACCGGATACTTTCCTTAGATTATGGCAGAAGGGTATTGAAACCAATGACTATTATCTAAAATTATGTGGTTCAGGAGGTGGAGGTTTTATTTTAGGCTTTACACGTGACTTTGAAAAGGCAAAAACCGCCTTAAAAGATTTTCCTTTAGAAGTTGTTTACCGCTTCTAAAGATGGCTTTCTTAAGCCCGCATAAAGTCACATTATTAAAGCTGTTAAGTCTGTTTAGCTTAATACGAGCGTACAATATTGTAGTTTTAATTGCGGCACAATACCTCACCGCTCGTTATATTCTATCACAAGAGTTAAATTGGACAACTTTACTATTAGACCCCTATTTTTTTTGTATAATTTTAGCCACAGCCTTTTCAACTGCAGCAGGATATATTATTAATAACTTTTACGATGCTGCTAAAGATCAAATCAACAGACCTAGAAAGTATATACTTGAGCATATACTTTCCCAAAAAGTCCATTTAGCAATGTATCTTTTACTGAATCTGGGCGCTTTGTTATGTGCGAGCTTTCTTTCTTTAAAGGCATTTCTTTTTTTTCTATTTTATATTTTTTCAATCGGAATCTATAGTACAGTTATAAAGCGTTTATTCTGGTTGAGTAATTTATTTTCTGCGCTTTTAATGATTCTACCATTTTGGGCGATAACTTTATACTTTAAAAATTTTGAAGCGCTTATATTTTATCACGCTTCCTATTTATTTTTATTATTATTTGCTAGAGATATTGTCAAAGATTTAGAAAATTTTAAGGGCGATTGGGTACAATCATACCAAACCCTTCCGGTAGTCTTTGATCATCGCGTTACAAAAGGAATTTGTATTGTGATTTTATTACTGTGTTTTATTCCCGCTACTTTACTCTGGAAAAAAGATATAGGATACATGAATTATTATTTTATGTTGAGTATTCCTTATTTGATAGCAGTTTCTTTTGTTCTGATGTTTGCACAAAGTCAAAAGGCGTACCTTTGGGTCCACAATTTGATAAAACTATGGATTTTGGTCGGTGTAGTAAGCATAGCGCTTAGCGGTCAAAATATATAATTTTCAATCCTTTATGCGATATGAAACCCAACAGGACCCCTTATAAAAAGTCTAAAAAAGAGGAGAAAATTCCTCAATCCAAAAGTACCACTCGATTAAATAAATACTTGTCTAATGCAGGCTTGTGTTCCAGAAGAGAAGCAGATGAACACATTAAAATGGGATTAGTACAAGTAAATGGGAAAGTTATACTAGAAATGGGATATCAAGTTCATCCTAAAGATGAGGTAAAATATGATGGAGCCCGCATTAAAAAGCATCCGCCAGTATATGTTTTACTCAATAAACCAAAGGGGTTTATTGCATCTAAAATGACAGGAAAAATTAAAAAGCCAGCACAAGAATTAGTTCAAAAGGCAAGTCCAGATTTTCTTTTACCAATAGGAGATATGGGCAGACCAACTTCAGGGTTGGTGCTTTTAACCAATGATGAAATTCTCTTAGCAAAGCTCTCTCATTCTCAAAAAATACCAATGGTGTATAAGATTACTCTTGAAAAGAACATCACGGAAACCTTGCAAAAGAAATTAATGGAAGGGGTGCTCTTTCAAGATAAAACCTATCGTTTTAAAGCAATAACGCCCTTAGAGGGTAAGCCCAAAAATGAGTTGGGGGTTGAGGTTTTGGGAATTGGCCCGTCAACGTTACTAAGAATTATGGAAAGTGTAGGAAATAAAATTCTACTACTTGACCGGGTAGTGATTGGCGGATTAACCAAAAAGGAATTACCACGTGGAAATTGGCGGTTTTTAACTTCTAAAGAAGTGGGGTTTTTGAATATGTTCTCCTAAAGGACCTTTTGATATTTCCCAAATAAAACAGCCGTATACCAATAAATAGGCGCCCCAATGCCAAAAAGGAGTAAGGGATTCAAAAGAAGGGTTGTAATACAAATAGCTCCAAAACACCACAGCACTCCACACCAAGGGATAAACGTATTGGGTGACAACCCCTAAAAAAACTAGAAAGAGAAGGTACCAGGGGTGTACCGTAGTGGCAATAAAAAAATAAAAACTCAATAGAAAAAGAAGTCCCTTTAAAAGTTCCTTTGGTGTTCGATTAGATCTTAGAACACTAATTCCTAAAATCATTAGAAGTACTATAATTGGAGTAACTTGACCTACACTTCGAATAATATTGTATCCTTTTATTTCATAACCAACGGCACGTACAATATTATAAATACTTCCATTAAATTCAAATGTGGTAAACCAAAGGGAAAGAGTGTTAAAATAATTATTTACCATGGACTCATCCCAAAAGGGGAACCAGAATAAAAGACTAAATAGAAAACAACTTACACAGAACATTATAAATTTTCGCAATCCTAAGAATTGTATAAATAAGGGGATAAAAAGTAGGGGTAGTAATTTTATGCCTATGGAAATAGCCGAAAAAAATCCAGAAACCAGCGGTTTATGTTGAAGGATTAATAGCCAACTAATAACCGCAAAACAAAGCATAAATGATTCCGCGTGTACATTTCCAATTCCCTCCACCACTACCAAAGGATTTAAAAAATACCAAGCTATAAAATTGGGTTCAAGCATAAGTTTTTTGAGTAGGTGGACACCTAAAAAAAAGATCAACACATCGGTTAAAAGAAATAATGTACGTAAAAAGGTTACCGAGGGTATTAGGGTGTTATTAAGTAGATACGAAGCACATTGATAAAGCATCTGACTAATAGGAGGGTAATTTGAATAGTTGCCATTGCTTAATGTACCCATCCCATCATAAAGGACTTGCAACTCAGGAAAAAAAATGACTTCTTTTATTTCAATGGGTGTATACAGGTAGGGGTTTATCCCTAGGCTTTGTATAACGCCGTCCCATAAAAAACGATAAAAATCTTGAGAGAGCAAAGGGAGCTCCCAAAAGAAGAATAGGCGGCAAACAATGCCTAAAAGAAAAAGTACACTGAGCTGATTAAAGTTACGAATCCAAAACCAAAGAGTAATAAATAAAAACCCACTCCACAACACAAGAGAAATTGTATTCTCTCTAGACGTATGGGCTAGTTGAAAAAAACCAAATAGGATAAAAAATATTGAAAATAGATTAATTACCCTTCTTTTAGCCTTCATTTAGGAATGAGATTTAAATCCAAAATAGGTAATACTACCGAATCCAAAAAATAAAAGGAGATGGAAGGGAAACATACCCATTTCTAAGGTAGGCCCCAACCAAAAAGCACTGCTCAGCCCAAGTAAAAAATACAAACTAAGCCCCAATTCGATAAAAGTAAATTTGGTAAGCTTTGAAGTACTATATTTGTTACTCAGTCCATTTTTTTCTGTTTGTTCTACATTAAATTTAGGGGTTCTAACAAAGGGACTTTTTTTTCCCAGAAAACCCTCTAAAACAGCAATAGCGTTATGAATAGAGAACCCCATTACTAAACTATAAAACAGAATAAACCGCTTACAATAGTGTAAAAAGGAATAGAAACCCGAACCATTCTGATACCGATGTACTTGCCAATAACTTCCAAAAAAAATGAACGTAGTCACTATAAAAATACTTCCCATGTAAAAAAGAGGTCTCCACTCAGGTAAGGCACTTTTTAAACCTACAATGGGAACACTTAAGAGAGCTAATAGGGAAACGAATAGAAACATTGAGCTATTGAGAAGATGAAAAAAAGCATTGTATTTTACCTCAAACGAAATGGATTTTGCGCGAAGAACTTTACGTATAAGCTTTCTGAAATTTTCAGCTCCTCCTTTATTCCAACGAAATTGCTGAGATCGAATGGCATTGAGGGTAATGGGGAGTTCAGCCGGACTAACAACATCTTTTAAGTATATAAATTTCCATTGTTGTAATTGGGCACGGTAACTTAAATCAAGATCTTCTGTTAGTGTATCTGATTCCCAATTCCCAGAAGATATAATACACTTTTTTCTCCAAACCCCAGCAGTACCATTAAAATTGATGAAGTACCCCCGCTGGTTTCTGCCCACTTGTTCTAATAAAAAATGGGCATCTAGTGCAAAAGCTTGTACTTCTGTCCAAATGGAATAACTTTTATTTAAGTGCCCCCAACGTGTTTGTACCACACCTACTTCAGGATCATTAAAATGAGGAATCGTTTTTAATAACCAATCATAGGGAGGAATAAAATCGGCATCAAAAATTACAATAAATTCACCTGAAGCAGTTTTAAGTCCTTCTTTTAAAGCACCCGCTTTAAATCCTTCTCTATGTGTGCGGGTAAGGTGTAAAATTTCAAAACCACTATTTTGATATTCTGTAACAATTCGTTGTGTTAATTCTAATGATTCATCTGTTGAATCGTCCAAGACTTGAATTTGAAGTTTATTCTTTGGGTATTCTAAAGCAATAATAGATTTTAGTAATCGCTCCACAACATAAAGTTCATTGTACAAAGGAAGTTGAATGGTAACTTTTGGGAAATATGTCAATTCAGGGGTTTTTACATTTGGTGTTTTTGCAGAAGAAACAAAAGAACGTGCTAATCGAAGTTGGGTGAGACTATATAAAAAAAGAATGATTAAGCATAAAAAATATAGGCTAAGTATACCTGCTCCAATGAGTTTAATGCTAAGTACTACAGTTATTCCCATTTCGAAAAATAAAAGGTTCCAATCCAGCTCAAAATTTTATATCCTGCCATAAAAGTACCTTTTAGAGTACCAGAAACTTTTGAGGTACCAATGCGTTTGCGATAATGCACAGGGACTTCGGTGTAGGGGATTTTTCTTTTTAAAACTTTTAATTGCATTTCTACTGTCCAACCGTAGGTTTTGTCTTGCATTTCTAAACCATTTAAAACAGACCATTTTATGGCTCGAAACGGGCCAAGGTCTGTAAATTGGCCATTGTAAAGGAATCGCATTAAAAAACAAGCTAAGGCATTTCCAAAAATTTGTTGAGGTGTTAATGCTCCTTTTTCCCGAAGCGATTTAACTCTACTACCTAAAACAAACAGTTTATTGTTCTTTAGAATTGGGTCAATCAATAGCGGTAATTCTTCTGGAAAGTCAGAAAAATCACCATCTATAAAAACCACAATATCTGGTGGGTTATTAGCCAATTCTTCCATACCCTTTAAACAGGCATGGCCATATCCTTTTTGTTTTTCGAATAAAACTGTTGCCCCTTTTGCTTTTGCTACCTCTGCAGTATTATCTGAAGAGTTGTTGTCTATTACAAATACTTCTGAAACAAATTTGGGTAGTGCTTCCAAAACATGTCCAATTGAAGCCGCTTCATTATAGGCAGGGATAATGACTGCAATTTTTTTCATGAGTCACAAATATACTCATTCCCAAGCAGTAGAAGAAGTGGCTAAAGTGTGTTTCCTAGTGGAAAAGTTGGATTTGTAATACGGTTTTCAAGTGGACCATTTTCGAGTTTTAATACCCCTCTAGGGCAAACAGCAGAACAAATGCCGCATCCTACACAAGAGGATCGTACTATATTTGACCCTCGCTGTGCGTAGGCTCTCACATCAATTCCCATTTCACAATAAGTCGAACAATTTCCGCAGGAAATACATTGCCCTCCATTGGTGGTAATTCTAAAACGAGAAAAAAGGCGTTGTTGTAATCCTAATAAAGCAGCCATAGGACAACCAAAACGACACCAAACTCGACTGCCTAAAAGGGGGTAAAACCCTACACCCAATACTCCAGAAAAGGCGGCTCCAATTCCAAAACCATACCACTTTTGAAAGGTATAAGTTTCAAAGAAAAAAATATTTTGTTGCCCTGAAAAGTAATGTAAACCAATACTTGCCAACAGAATACTCACAACACTAATGAGGGTGTATTTTGCATCTTTAGGGAATCCGTTTTTATGTTTGATAAAAAGGGAAAGCAATATCAATAGCAGCAAAACCACCACACCGAGTATAAAACGTTCTTTGGTAACAAGGGACAATTCAGGTTGGGTTCCCAAAAACGACCACACGACTGCAATTGTGGTAATAAAAACAAATACCAAAACGAAATGAATCATCCATCGTTCCAATTTCCATACACTAATTTTTTTGCTAGATAATTGACGAAAGGGGTCTCCTGCAGTTTCAGCTAAACCTCCACAACCACATACCCATGAGCAATACCATCGTTTTCCAAAACGATACGTAAGTAATGGTGAGATTACAAAAATCATCAGTAATCCAAAAATTAAGAAAAACTGTCCAATTGATTTTCCATTCAACATTCCCTCTAAATGCCAAGCGTCAAAGAAATAATAATTAAGGGGCCACATATTTTTAATGTCTTTAGAAAAATAGGGCATTTCAGGGTTCAATTTGCTCAAAAGTTCTGGGAGTAAAAAAGCAAAACACAATTGAAAGAAAACGACAGAAAGCGTTCTAAAAATTTGATAGGGATTTGAACGGTACTTCCAAATAAATTTAATTCCAAATAGGAGAATGGCAAAGGTGTAAAGTGTTCCATACATAAACCATTGTGTTGCTAATTTTCCATTGAGTAGTACGCTCAGCGGATCAAAAAAGGCAACAAGGCCAACGCTGGCAGTTTCTGTACGGTATCCTAAAAGCTCAGGAAACCAATAAATAGCAATATAAAAACTGGTGAGAACAAGACCCAAAATCCAACCCCAAAGCCCTTTTGCAGTAAGTGCATTAAACCAAACTCCATTGTTATGAATTCCAGACAAAGTAGCGCCATATAAGGCATTAAAATAGAGTATTCCCCCTAAGGTCATACTCAGAAAACACAATGAAAAAAATAAGGGAACATTTTCAAATGAATACATAATATTTAAAGACAAAATAACTAATCCTAAAAGTCCAAAAGCCAATCCTATATTTTTTTGTGTTTTTATCATATCATAAAATTAGATTGGATTTTTCGAGCTCCCAAAGCATTAATATTTCTTTTTTATAGGTTGGATAAAATTCAGGATCAAAGAAACTTTCTTCTAGAGTTGTAATGACAAAATCCATAGATTTATTTTCTCTCAAAACAGTATCAAAATAGGCATGTCGAAAACGAACACCTAATGTCATACAGCCTAAAAAGCAAAGCGTATTTGGGTTATAGCTTATCCGAATGGTACGATTTTTAGAGTTGTGTTTCCAGAATATATGTCGTTCTTTTTGTTTATGAGGAGAGGCACTTACTTGACCATAGATTTGAAATTCTATGTCAAAAAATTTAGCTGAATTAAACCAAGGCCCAGGGGTATAGGGAGTCCTTTTGCCTGTGATGGTTTGAGCCAAGGTTTCCCCCATCATTCGTCCGGTGTACCAAATAGCCTCAATTGGAGATCTTCCTTGTTGGGGTTCCATTAATTCAGCACAATCGCCAATTGCATAAATGCCTTTTTGATTTGTCTCTAGGTATTTATTGACTAATATCCCCTTGTTTGCTTCTAAGCCACTTTTTTTAGCAAAGGCAATATTTGGAGATACACCAACTGAAAGTCCAACCCATTGGCAAGGAATAAATAAGTCTTCCTTTGTATAAACACCTTTTGCTCGTTCTTCCGCATCAGATGCTATGGATTTTAATTCAGTGTTGAGGTGCAACTCAATCCCTTTATCTAAAATGTGCTGTGTTACTAGTTTTGTCTCCTCGTTTGGCAAAATGGAATTCCAAAAATGTGACTCGCGTATTAAAAAATGGACTTTTTTTCCTCTAGAGTGAAGCATTTCTGCTAGTTCAATTCCAATTAATCCCCCACCTACAATCACTGCACTTTGTATGGAAGGAGTCCATTCTTCCAACTTCTCTAGATCTTGTTTATGGTATAACCCCTGTACTGCTTTTAAATTTTGTCCAGGCCAACCTAACAAATTTGGCTTTGAACCAGTTGCAAGCACTAAAATATCATATGAAAATAATCGGGAATCATCTAATAGGAGTTGTTTTTTATCTAGTAGAATTTGAGTGACACGTTGTTGAAGTAATGTAATAGAATTATCCCTCCAAAATTGAGGTTCATAGGGTTCTGTGTCTGAAAAGGGGAGTTGTCCCATATAGACGTACATAAGCGCTGTTCGAGAAAAAAAATAGGGTGATTCATATGAAATTATTGTAATGGCATAAGAACTATTTTTTCGAATATGACGCGCAAGGGTTGTTCCCGAAATGCCATTTCCAATAATAACAATAGATTTTTTGGAACCATTTTTGTTCATCTCACTAATGTAGCGATTTTAGGATAAAAAATTTTTTGTACATTAGGTTTACTTAGAAAAAGCCCCTAAATGTTATTTTGTTTTATTCCACATTTATTTTAAAATAGAATTTCGATTCGTAATCTTTATCATTTACCCCTATGAAAGACTATAAAAATTCTCTTTGGACTTGCGTTTCTGCACAACTACTGAAGCCAACAGATAGTGTTTGGACCGTGTTAACAGAACCCGAATTTACCCAACAATATATGTATAATTGTCAATTGCATTCCGATTGGAATGTAGGAAGTAAAGCGGTTTGGAAACAAAAAACCGAAAAGGGCAATTGGATTACCCATGTTGAAGCTCAAGTTTTAATTTACAAACCCTATGCTCAATTAGCTTTCACAATATTTCACAAAGCCACAGAAGACCATCCTAAAACTTCATCAGAATTACATTTTATTCTTAATCCTACTCTTGAAGGGTCTGTTTTGCAAATTAAACAAGGAGATTTCAGTAAAATTAAAGGGGGTGAAAGGCGTTATGAATTATGCCTACAAGGATGGCAAATTGTATTACCAAAACTAATTGATACATGTAACAAAATTTAATCTAACCCTAAATCCCAAATCTTTATGTACTACCTTCTCTTATTTTTATTTGTAATATCTAGTTTATTTATTTTAAGAAAAATTATTGCTCAATTTAAATATTCTTTTGATTGGTTTAGTGCCACACTATATGTTATGGTATTTTTGATTACTTGTGGTATTCTTTACATATTAATTTTTTTACCCTTCTATTTAATTAAATAAAAAAGTTAACTAACGTTTAGGAGATAATAACGCTTTAAAAACTTAGGACCAGCACCTATCCAATGAAGAAAATGTAAAATTCCAAAATGGAATAATAGCCTTAGGGTACCATTATTTAAGAATCTTCGAGCAGATGTATGAACATCATAAGGAATAATATAGAATTTAGTTTTCCGATATATTTTTTTAATAAAGTTGATGTCCTCACAGACAGTGTATTTTTCGTCAAATCCCCCTATCTCCTTGAATAGAGGTTTAGTAATAAAAAGGGTTTGATCTCCTCCTCTACAGAGCAAGTGATTCCAATGACTTCCCCTTGCAGCTATATTAAGCCAAAAGTTTGATGGAGTAAATTGTAATTGAAACGATCCCGCGTGTGCTTTATTCGTAATAGCTTTTAAAATAAATAGATCAAAGTCTGGAGGTAAAAGGGTGTCTACATGAACAAAATATAAAATATTCTGTGTTGCTTCTTGAGCTCCTTTATTTAATTGCTTTGCTCTTCCTTTTTCAGATTGAAATGCTTTTATTGTTTTTTGATTTTTCAACCATTCCCAAGTTCCATCGTTACTTCCTCCATCAATAAAAATTAATTCATGTTTTTTGCTCATTTTCTGCCGAATATGTTCAATAAAAAATGGCAATAGTTCCTTTTCATTATAAACGGGAACTAAAATAGAAAGTGTGAAATCAATTGTTAAGGTTCCAGTCATAAGGTAAATACTCTATTTTAGGCTCTTTAAGTTCAATCCCAAAGGCATTTGAAATAAAATCCAAACGTTCTGATTTTGAACCAAAATCTTTACCAAACCATAAAAATATGCGTGAAAGCTTTAACTGATTTTCAGTAATCATGTTTTTTGAAGCGTCCTGTAAAAAGTATCTGGTTGCCTCAGTCAATTGGAGATCTAGTTTTTTTTCTTGATAGGCTTCATTCAATAGTTTTGGACAAGAAATAGAGGCACAATTAATTGCAAAATGGATTCTTGGCTCACCCATTTTTCGAAGGAGTTCATGTTCAATTATTCCCAGTGTATATTCATTTCCACCAACTGTAAAACAAACCCTGTCCCATGGATTATCAATGTCTTTAATACTTTTTATGGGATAATGTTTCAAAATTAACTGAACCGTTAACGCATTATAAGCATTAATCCAATAGGCTAGTTGAGCATCTGAAGAAGTATTTTCGGTTGGTGGAAACTGAGCTAATGAAGAGAGGTATTTATCTAAATCCTCTTGTTCTTTTACCCATTCTTTATAATTGACTTGACCTGTAGGACTAACAAATTTTTTAAGCATGCTATCCCACCTGTAATGAATGTTTTTTTGAGAAAAAACTATTGAAGTAAAGAGTAATAAAAGGAGGATGGGGAGCCGTTTCAAAGTTTTTGGAATTTAAGTTAACAACATCCGCCACCATCGTAATGGTAGGTTGAAGGAGAAATAAAAAGGTCTTTTCTTTTTAACGAGCCTAATGCATTTGCTGTTTTATCACAAATGGACAGGGGTTGGTTTTTCAAAAGTACATGCCCTTTTTGATCATCAAAATACTCTTCATTACCAAAATAGATTGCAGTTTTACCAGTAAATACACAGGGCCCGTCATAAGGCATTGGGTCTTTAATAGCACATACTTCTATACTTTCTATGTAAATTATTTCTTCAGTGGGATAATGGTGAGGATCAAGAATTCGATAAGGTCTTTTAGCCCGAATTTCAATTGTACCAAAACCAACACTTGTCAGCATGTCAACATAATGCATTAAGGGGATAGAACCAGATAAGCACAATGCGCGAAGTCGTTCATCATTTCGCAGCATATCATTCATAGGTTGTTCACATATGGGATCACTCATCACCAATCTTCCATGTGGTTTTAATACCCTGTACATTTCTTTTAGGGCTTTTACAAGTTCCTCCTGTTTAAAAATATTAAACAAGCAATTTTGTGCGGCAACATCTACACTTTCATCCACTAAAGGAAGTTGGAGGGCATCACCTTTAACCAGGTGGATAAATTCTTTTTTAAACCAGTCATTTTGATTTTCAGCTTCGATTAAATTTTTATCACAAGCGGAAAGCATTTCCTCTACCACATCAACGCCAATAACACCATTGGCTTGTCTTGAAAAATAACTGAATTGAAGTAATTCCATACCACCACCAACTCCAACATATAATATTTTAGGAGATTTCACTAGGTCGCGCGGATGAACAGTACTGCCACAGCCATAATTCATTTCAAGCATAACCCGTGGGATATTTAATCCAGGAAATTGCCAAACAGGAGTAGTGGTGCAACATAACCCTACATCAGGAGATTCTGCAGCCTTTTTATAGACTTCTTTTGTTGTTTCTAGATAACTCATAACTTTTTCTAAAGTAGCTGTTTTACATTACGGGAACCAAGTTTTTAACAATTTTTATTAATTCTACTTCCCCTTTTTTTGCCATTGCTAGAATATCGGGAATGGAAATAGGTTCAAGAAAATTTGGATTGCATTCATCAGTCAATACAGAAAAAGCAATACAATTAATTTTGAGTTGCCGGGCAACAATCACTTCAGGAACAGTAGACATTCCCACGGCATCAGCACCTATAATTTTTAAGTATTTGTATTCTGCAGCTGTTTCCAATTGCGGCCCAACAACAGCCGCATAAACGCCATGGTGCAAAATTACCTTTTCTTTTTTTGCAATGGTTTCCGCTTTTTTTCTAAGAAGCGGATTGTAAGGTGAGCTCATATCGACGAAGCGTTCTCCTAGAGTTTCAATTCCTTTTTCTGTTAGAGGTGAGCCTCCTTGCAAATTAATATGATCAGTAATCATCATTATCTGTCCTTTTTGAAAAGAAGGATGAAGTGCCCCTGCTGCATTACTGAGGATTAGATTTTTTCCTCCTAGAGCTGCAAATACTCTGACCCAATAGGTTAATTCGAAAAAACTGTACCCCTCATAAAGATGAAATCGACCTTGAAAAGCTACTATCTCTTTTCCTTCAAAAGTTCCGTAGATCAATTGACCCTGTTGATATTCTTGAGTATTTTTTGGGAAATGAGGAATTTCTGCATACGGAATGGAAAGATGGAGTTTAATTGAAGCCACCAATTCATTAAGACCTGTTCCTAAAACAATTCCCAAGGTTGTATTTGGAATTCCTTTTTGTTTTAAAAAGGCTAGGGTTTCCTCAATTTTTTCTTTCATCGGATGGGGATATTAAATGCATCAATTCTGAACCAGAGCCTATCGCTCCGGGTGCCGACGAGACCGCATAATACCGAAAGGCGTCGGCACCGTCTGAGTGCTCATCATGCACCGGCTCATCGCTATATTGCTTCGTCTGCGGGTCGATGGCGAAGCGATAATGCTTGAGCGCATTCAGGCCCGAAGCGCACTTCTTCTTATCAAACCAGGTGTTGCCGAAAATCGTCCGCGCTGCGTTGATGCCGTCGATCTGGCTGAGCCGCTTCACGATCCGAACCTTGAAGCCCTTCGCCC
>JALRBW010000052.1 GCA_023257625.1 Flavobacteriaceae bacterium
TACACTCATACAGAGGTTCTCAAATTTTCGAAATTGTTGGTTTCAACTCTAAATTTGTTGAAAAATACTTCCCATACACTGCTTCAAGAATTGAAGGTATCGGACTGTATGAAATTGAAAAAGAAATCAACGAAAGATATTTATACGCTTATCCAGATGTATTAATCCCTAACCGTTTAGGATTAAACATTGGTGGAGAATACAGATGGAGAAGAAACGGAGAAAGACACTTATTCAACCCAACTACTATCGCTAAATTACAGCAAGCAGTACGTTTAAGTGATCAAGCTAGTTATGATGTGTATGCTAAAACAGTAAACGATCAGGCTAAAAATTTAATGACAATTCGTGGTCTTTTTGAATTTGACAACTTAGACCCAATTCCATTAGACGAAGTAGAACCATGGACAGCTATCGTAAAACGTTTCAAAACGGGTGCGATGTCTTACGGATCTATCTCTAGAGAAGCACACGAGAACTTAGCAATCGCAATGAACCGTATTGGAGGAAAATCCAATTCAGGTGAAGGTGGTGAGGACAGAACTCGTTTCCAACCAGATATTAATGGTGACAGTCGTAACTCGGCTATCAAACAAGTAGCTTCTGGACGTTTTGGAGTAACTTCTCACTACTTATCAAGTGCAAAAGAGATTCAAATTAAAATGGCTCAAGGTGCTAAACCTGGAGAGGGTGGACAATTACCTGGCCCAAAAGTTAATCCTTACATAGCATCTGTTCGAAATTCAACACCCTATGTAGGACTTATTTCTCCTCCACCCCACCATGATATTTATTCAATAGAAGATTTAGCACAGCTCATTTTTGATTTAAAGAATGCAAATCGAGAGGCTAGAATCAATGTTAAATTGGTATCTGAAGTAGGTGTAGGTACTATCGCTGCTGGTGTAGCTAAGGCCAAAGCTGATGTTATTCTAATTTCGGGTTATGATGGGGGTACAGGTGCATCTCCACTGACTTCACTAAAGCATGCAGGGCTTCCTTGGGAATTGGGGGTAGCAGAGGCACAACAAACCTTGGTTATGAATGACCTTAGAAGTCGAATTGTGCTTGAGTGTGACGGGCAAATGAAAACAGGACGGGATGTTGCAATAGCATGTTTATTAGGTGCTGAAGAATTCGGGTTTTCAACTGCACCACTTATCGCCTCTGGTTGTATTATGATGCGTGCTTGTCATTTAAACACCTGCCCCGTTGGAATAGCTACTCAAGATCCTGAACTGCGTAAAAACTTTAAAGGAAAACCTGAACATGTAATTAACTACATGTATTTTGTAGCTGAAGAATTACGTCAAATTATGGCTGAACTTGGATTCAGAACCATAAATGAAATGGTAGGACAATCACAAAAACTCAATATGAAAAAAGCCCTAGCCCATTACAAAGCTCAGGGTATAGATTTATCTGCAATATTATTTAAACCAGAAGTTCCTTCACAATTTGAAGTTCGCAATACAAAAAAACAAGATCATCAACTTGAACATGTTCTGGATTTTGAAATTTTAAGTCATGCTCACCCTGCCTTATATCGCAAAGAAAAACAACATTTAGAATATCGAATAAAAAATACCAATCGTACCGTTGGGGCTATTCTAAGTAATGAAATTTCTAAAACTCATGGTGCTGAAGGACTACCAAAAGACACACTAAGTTTAAAATTTACTGGTACTGCCGGTCAAAGTTTTGGAGGATTTGCTACACACGGATTATTTATGAAAGTGGTAGGAACTGCCAATGACTACTTTGGAAAAGGGCTTTCTGGAGCAACTCTAGTTGCTCAAGTGCCCGAAAAAGCCACATTTATTCCTCATGAAAATATAATTATTGGCAATGTAGCACTTTACGGAGCGACCAAAGGGGAAGCCTATATTAATGGGATTGCTGGAGAGCGTTTTTGTGTTCGAAATTCAGGAGCAAAAGCTGTTGTAGAGGGAATTGGAGATCACGGTTGTGAATACATGACCGGTGGAATCGCTATGATTCTAGGTAATTTCGGGCGAAATTTTGCCGCCGGAATGAGTGGAGGTATTGCCTATTTATATAGTGAAGACGGAATTTTTGATGAGAAAAAATTTAATCTTGAAATGGTTGAATTGGAAGACCTTCAAGAAAAAGACCTTCAAACAGTTTCTCACTTATTACAAAATCATGTAGATTACACCCAAAGTCAAAAAGCCAAAGGAATTCTAAAAGACTGGCCTGAAGCGTCCAAAAAGTTTATAAAAGTAATGCCAACAGACTATAAGCGAGCTTTAGAAATGCTTGCTGCTCAAGAAATTGAAAAACAAAGTTAAAATGGGAAAAATAAGAGGATTTATGGAATATGAACGGCTGAACGAGCCGTCTATTACTCCTAAAGAACGTATAAAAAACTACAATGAATTTACTGTAGCACCAAAGGTTGAAAAATTACAAGAACAAGGAGCGCGATGTATGGACTGTGGTGTTCCGTTTTGTCATAGTGGATGCCCTCTTGGAAATCTTATTCCCGATTTTAATGATGCGGTGTATCAAAATGAATGGGAGGGTGCCCTAAGCATACTTCACAGTACAAATAATTTTCCTGAATTTACCGGACGTTTATGTCCTGCACCTTGCGAAGAAGCTTGTGTTTTAGGGATTGTAAATCCTCCTGTATCAATCGAATTGATTGAAAAATATATCGTTGAACGTGGATTTTCTGAAGGCTGGATAACTCCTAAACCTCCTCTTCACCGCACAGGAAAAAAAGTAGCCATAATTGGATCTGGACCTGCTGGCCTCGCCGCAGCGCAACAATTAAATCGTGCAGGCCATACCATTACAGTTTTTGAACGAGACAATAAAATCGGAGGACTATTACGATATGGAATTCCTGACTTCAAAATGGAGAAAAAGATAATTGACCGTCGTCTTGAACTTTTGGAAGCTGAGGGAATTACTTTCACCTGTAATACTGAGGTTGGAAGAAATCTACCAGTAGAAAACCTTGAACACGATTATGATGCAGTCGTTATTGCAACTGGGGCAACAATTAAAAGAGACTTACCCATTCCTGGAGCAAACCTTAGCGGAGTTGTTCAAGCAATGGATTTTTTACCACATAATAATAAAGCTGTCGATGGTCAACATGAACGTGATCCAAAATTCCATGCAAAAGACAAACACGTTATTGTTATTGGAGGTGGAGATACGGGCTCTGATTGTATTGGAACATCTAACCGTCACGGGGCAAAAAGTGTTACCAATTTTGAAATTATGCCTAAGCCTGCTGAAAGTAGAACAAAAGAATACCCATGGCCCTATTGGCCTTTTAAATTAAAAACAAGTTCTTCACATGAAGAAGGAAGTCATAGAGAATGGAGCATCCTAACAAAAGAATTTATTAATGATGGAAAAGGGAATATAAAAGCCCTTAAAACAGTTGAAGTAGAATGGAAAAAAATTCCTGGTGAGCGTCCACAACTGATTGAAATTAAAGGCTCAGAAAAAGAATGGCCTTGTGATTTAGCCTTGCTAGCCCTAGGGTTTACTGGGCCTGAAAAATCATTACCTGAACAATTACGGTTACAATTAGATGACCGAGGAAACATCAAAGGGATCAACCATTACCAGACATCTAAAGATCATATTTTTACGGCTGGTGACTGTAGAAGAGGTCAATCTCTTATAGTATGGGCCATTTCCGAAGGTAGAGAAGCTGCTCAACAAGTTGATACTTTTTTAATGGGGCAATCTAAACTTCCCAAAAAAAATAAAACAGGTGATTTAGTTTCCACCTAAATAAAAAACCCCTGATGAGACAAAGGGTTTTCATATTTTTATTATCTTACTTTTTTGAAACTAAATTAAACTCCTGCAGATAAGGATTTTAACCTTTTATGGTGACTTTCCATTGCGCATTAATTGATTAAATCATGAAAAATCGTAAAATTCTATTAAGCGAAAATGAAATTCCAGAAAAGTGGTATAACATCATCGCTGATATGCCTAATAAGCCACTGCCACCTCTACACCCTGGAACTTTAGAACCCATAGGCCCAGAAGCTTTGGCACCATTATTCCCAATGGAATTAATAAAGCAAGAGGTTACAACTGATAAATGGGTAGATATTCCCGATGAAGTTCGTAATATTTATTCATTGTGGCGCCCCACACCCCTATACAGAGCCTACGGCCTTGAAAAAGCACTTGATACTCCAGCCAAAATTTATTATAAGTATGAAGGAGTTAGTCCGTCAGGATCACACAAGCCTAATACAGCAGTTGCCCAAGCCTATTACAATAAACAAGAGGGTGTAAAAACCATTACTACTGAAACCGGGGCCGGACAATGGGGTAGTGCACTAGCATTTGCATGCAATCATTTTGGAATTAAATGCGAAGTTTATATGGTTAAATTATCTTATGATCATAAACCCTATCGCAAAACGATGATGAACACTTGGGGTGCAAAAGTATTTCCTTCACCCTCTGAGGCTACAGCTATTGGTCGAAAAATTTTAGCTGAAAATCCAAACACTACTGGCTCACTAGGAATTGCGATTTCAGAAGCTGTAGAGAGAGCTGCTTCAGATGAACATACAAAATACGCTTTAGGTAGTGTTTTAAATCATGTAAAACTGCACCAAACTATTGTTGGACAAGAAGCACTTAAACAGTTAGAAAAAGCAGGAGATCTTCCCGATATTGTTATTGCTCCATTTGGCGGGGGTTCAAACTTTGCCGGTTTGGCCTTTCCGTTTTTACGCTTAAATTTTGAACAAGGTAAAAATATCCGATGTATTGCAAGCGAACCCTCATCATGTCCAAAACTTACGCGAGGAGAGTTTCGCTATGACTTTGGAGATACTGGAGGAATGACTCCATTATTACCAATGTATACGCTCGGGCATACCTTTGTCCCTGCACCCATTCATGCAGGTGGGTTACGTTACCATGGTGCAGGTGTAATTGTAAGTCAGCTCTTAAGAGATCAATTAATTGAAGCAGTAGCACATGATAATCTAGAGGTTTTTGAAGCAGGGGTTATATTTGCTAAAGCCGAAGGAATCATTCCTGCACCAGAGGCTACTCATGGTATTGCTACTGTAATTAATGAAGCCCAAAAATGTAAAGAAGAAGGTGTTTCCAGGACTATCCTATTTAATCTTTGTGGTCATGGAAATTTTGATATGAAAGCCTACGAGGACTATTTTTCAGGAAAAATTCAAAAACACGAATTATCTGATGCAGAAATAAAAGCTTCGTTAGCACAATTAACGACGCCTACTATATAAAAAATTTTATAATTTATATTTTAACCCCTCAATGCTTCCGTGTTGTGGGGTTTTTTAATGAAATTAGTGTCTGAGTACCAATGGATACTCTACATGGGCACCTGAAAAAAAATATTTAATAGAAAATAGTCAAGTATATTTAAAATTTCAATATTTGATTGATTTTTAGAATTTTACCTATTTATTTTAAAAAATTATTAATTTCGCCCCGAATTACAACAGTCATTGTTGTTTTGACTTTGCGCAGTGAATGAATTTATCAAGTTCGGGCGAAGTGGAATGAAGAGGCCTGTCCACCGAGCTGCTTTATGGATAAAGAACCGAACTCTTCAGCTGGCTTCTAAAATTCATTGGATTCTTCAGTCTTTGAGGAACTATTCGCACGCCCAGTCTCCTTTATACATTATAAGAGTTTGAGTAGAAAATGGCCCTAATCTGCACTTTTTAAATACTCAACTTTATTATAATGAAAACAAAATACATCGATTTAATCGAACAAACATTCGATTTTCCTCAAGAGGAATTTAAATTAAATGAGAATCATCAACTTGAATTCCATGGAATAAATTTAATGGAATTAATTTCAACTTATGGAGGCCCTTTAAAATTTACTTACTTACCAAAAATTTCAGAAAATATTCAAAAGGCAAAATTTTGGTTTGAAGAAGCTATGAAAGCCCATAAATATGAAGGAAAATACAATTACTGTTATTGTACAAAAAGTTCTCACTTTAAATTTGTTTTAGATCGGGTTCTTGAAAATGATGTCCATATTGAAACATCATCAGCAATTGACATAAACATTGTTGAAAAACTGATTGAACAAGGTAAAATTTCGAAGAAAACCCAAATCATTTGTAATGGCTTTAAACGCACTCAATACATTGAAAATATTAGTAGATTAATTAATAATGGATATGAAAATTGCGTGCCTATAATTGATAATTACGAAGAAGTAAATTTGCTTACAGATTCTATATCCAAAACGTTTAATATCGGAATTAGAATTGCCTCTGAAGAAGAGCCAAAATTTGAATTCTACACCTCGAGACTAGGAATAGGCTATAAAAATATTGTGCCTTATTTTAAAAAACACCTGCTGAATAACCCCAAGGTTAAACTCACCATGCTTCATTTTTTTATCAATACAGGTATTCAAGATCAATCCTATTACTGGAATGAATTAGTAAAATGTTTACGGGTATATGTGAATTTAAAAAAGATTTGTCCAACTCTAAACAGCTTGAATATTGGTGGAGGGTTCCCTATCAAAAACTCACTTGGGTTTGAATACGATTACGCATACATGGCTCATGAAATAATTGGTCAAATCCAACTTGCTTGTAAAGAGTCCAAAGTTGAGGTGCCGAATATATTTACTGAATTTGGAAGTTTCACAGTTGGAGAAAGTGGAGGGGCTATTTTTGAAGTACTTTACCAAAAACAACAAAATGACCGTGAAAAATGGAATTTAATTAACTCTTCTTTTATTACTACTATGCCCGATACATGGGCTATTAATAAACGTTTTGTCATGTTAGCGGTAAACCGATGGAATGATGAATACGAAAGGGTACTTTTGGGTGGTCTTACATGTGACAGTGACGATTACTACAACAGTGAACAGCACCTTAATGCTATCCATTTACCATACTTTGATGAAGAAAAACCGCTTTATATCGGATTCTTCAATACTGGTGCTTACCAAGAGTCCATAGGAGGTTTTGGTGGGCTACAGCACTGTTTAATTCCCCAGCCAAAACATATCTTGCTTGATCGAGATGAGAATGGAGAACTAACACACCATTTATTTGCCGAACAACAAACGGCTGATAATTTTTTATCCCTTTTGGGCTATCAATAACTATCTTTTGTTAAATTAAAAATGAAAACTACAAACACGTACGCTGGAATTCCTGAAGCTTATGCCGTTCCAGAAAAATCAAAAATTGTTTTAATCCCAGTACCATATGATGGTACAAGTACTTGGAAAAAAGGAGCTGATAAAGGACCCGAAGCCTTTTTAGCTGCTTCTGAAAACATGGAACTGTATGACATTGAAACCAACAGTGAAGTGTATAAAGAAGGCATATATCTTTCCCAAGCCGTTACCGAAAATAGCACACCAGAAGCTATGGTTGAGGCCGTTGCAGAAAAAGTAAAAAAATACCTTAATCGCAATAAATTTGTCACCTTATTTGGAGGGGAACATTCCATCTCTATTGGGGCAATCCGTTCATTTGCTCAATTTTATGAAAACCTGACTGTAGTTCAAATTGATGCACACGCTGATTTACGAAAATCATATCAAGGTTCTTCCTGTAATCATGCCTGTGCGCTTTATGAAGCCAGTCAAACCACCAATTTAATTCAGGTAGGTATAAGAAGTATGGATCAAAGCGAGCGTACGGTGATGAATGAAGACAATGTCTTTTTTGCTCATGAAATGGCAAATGACGCATATTGGGTTGAGCAGGCTGTTGAACGTATGACAGATAATGTCTACATCACTATTGATTTAGATGGTTTTGATCCTTCTATTTTACCTGCTACAGGTACCCCAGAGCCTGGAGGATTACTTTGGTATGAAACCCTCGATTTTTTAAAAGAAATTTTTCAATCTAAAAATGTAGTTGGTTTTGATATTGTGGAATTGTGTCCTGACCCTTCACTCTTTGCTTCTGATTTTTTAGCTGCAAAACTGTATTATAAAATGTTGAGTTATAAATTTCAATCTAATGAAATCGAAGATTTAGAAGATAATGATAACGACTTTTCAGATAAAGGACTAAAAAACAACGCTAAATTTTTAAATGATGGCGAATAACAAAGGAGCTATTTCTCAATTTATTGAAAACCACTTTTTACATTTCAATGCCGCTGCGTTGGTGGATGCAGCAAAAGGATATGAACACCAGATTGAAAAAGGTAGTAAAATGCTTGTTTCCTTGGCAGGAGCAATGAGTACAGCCGAATTGGGAAAAATATTTGCTGACGTCATTCGAAAAGAAAAGGTTCATATTATTTCGTGTACTGGGGCAAATTTAGAAGAAGATGTCATGAACTTAGTTGCTCATTCACATTACCAACGTATTCCTAATTATCGAGACTTAACCCCGCAAGACGAATGGAATTTACTTGAAAAAGGACTTAATCGAGTTACTGATACTTGTATTCCAGAAGAAGAAGCCTTCCGAAGATTGCAAAAACACATTTTCAAACTTTGGAAGACAGCTGAAGAAAAAGGAGAGCGTTATTTTCCACATGAATTCTTGTATCAATTATTACTTTCAGGAGTTTTAGAACAGTATTTTGAAATCGATCCTAAAAACTCATGGATGTATGCCGCAGCAAAAGCCAACCTTCCAATGGTAGTTCCTGGATGGGAAGACAGTACCCTTGGCAATATTTTCGCCAGTTATGTAATCAAAGGAGAACTTAAAGCGTCAACTGTAAAATCAGGTATTGAATACATGACCTTTTTAGCAAATTGGTATACTAATAATGCAGAAAAGGGAATTGGATTTTTTCAAATCGGTGGGGGCATTGCAGGTGATTTTCCAATATGTGTTGTCCCTATGCTATCTCAGGACCTTGAAAAAGAAGACACTCCATTTTGGGCTTATTTTTGCCAGATTAGCGATTCTACAACTAGTTATGGTTCTTATTCTGGGGCTGTTCCAAACGAGAAAATTACATGGGGAAAACTCCATATGGATACCCCAAAATTTATTATTGAGTCTGATGCAACCATCGTAGCACCTTTAGTATTTGCCTATCTTTTAAATCGATAGATAATTGCTTCATAAATTCAAACCCAATCCTCTGATTGGGTTTTTATTTTCTATTGATTGCGCTATTAATTAATGTAGCCAAATCAATACGTGTCCCATGTTGAAGGGAATCAGTCACGGTAAAGATCAATAAATTCTCTCCGTTTACTCTAGCAAAAATGGGTTGTCCATTAGGAAGATCAACCCCGCTTCTTGAAAAGGGAGCCAAGGTAGGATTCATCACCCCTGGAATTTGTAAATACATTGTTTGAGCCGTATTGTTTTCTAAATAGAAAGATCGCTGAGCACTCAATGGTGGAGTTCTTTTTTTAGTTCCCCCAGTACCAATATTAATACTAATTTCAAAAGTAAGGGCTACTAAAAATCGATTTTCAAATTGTAAATACTCCCCTTTTTGGAGCGTAATATCAATTGAATCTTCCTTATCTATTTCATGTTTTTGAAGAAGTGAATCTTTTTCTCTGGTAAATTGAGTCACTCCCAATTCAAACTTCGATTTATTTTTTATTCGAATCGTATAATTTTCTAATAAAGGATATTCTAAGTGCATTTTCTGCTTTGCAGGAAGTACGATAGTAGATAGAGTACCCTTTTGTTGAGCATAAGTTAAAGAAGTAAAAATTAACAAAAGAGATAGATGTGCTTTCACAAATTAAAGTTACAAATTACTTAACATGACATACTAAGCTATTCTAATAATGTCAATATTGTGTTTTAATATGTTGTAAAGTGTATCAATTTCCCATTAGTTACCTTATTAAACCACTTTTACAAACAGCTTTTTTTAATGTGTAAAGTTTCTATTTTTTTAGTTGTCCAAAAACTCTTTAAGGCCCCTTAGGGTCAAAAAAATACTGTGTTTGCATACTATTTGATTGGAAATGGTACTTTGGATGATCA
>JALRBW010000074.1 GCA_023257625.1 Flavobacteriaceae bacterium
AAACGCAAATACAAGTTCCTGAAGGTAAAGTAAGAACCATAGAGCTTCAGTCTCAACCTGTACTTCCTACTGAGGATACCGATGGAGATGGAATTGTAGATATACTAGACAACAGCCCACTGGTATCAAATCCTGATCAAACCGATGAAGATGGAGATGGAGTAGGAGATGTAACTGATGACTTTGATCACGACGGAGTATGGAACCCTTACGACACTTGTCCAGACACTCCACTGGGAGAATTAGTAGATCTTAACGGATGCTTGATTTACTATTTACCAGCTACCAACTTTACAGTGTCTAAAACAGAGAAATGTGCAGGAGAGAATCAGATTCGTATTGGTGTTGTGGATACTTCCGTGACATATAATGTAACTGTAAGCGGAGCGGTTAACCAAACCGACAGCTTTAACAGTAGCAATTGGACCTTAGAGGGTCTTTCTGCAGGAGTCTACACGCTTTGTATTACTGTTGATGGGGTAGATTCCAATGAGTTTGAACGCTGCTTTGAAGTAACCATCACTGAGCCCAATCCTTTGGTGGTTAGTAGTTTCTTTAGCAAAGAAGACCAAACGGTGAGCTTTGATTTAAGCGGGGGCTCAACCTATCAAATTACCCAAAATGGAAAGACTACCCAAACCAGTAGTAGTAAGTATACTGTTCAATTAGAAAAAGGAGTGAACAACATCTCAATCTCTACAGGAATAGAATGCCAGGGGCTCTTTACCCAAAGTTATTTAAACTCTTATGAGGTTCGCTACGCTCCCAATCCATTTAAAGAGTCGTTACAGCTTTATTTTGGAGGAGAAGACACCTTTATAGAATTAGGAGTATATGCTCCAAACGGACAGCTGATAGAATATGAAAATATAATTCTTCCTTTTGGAGAGAGAACATATCATCTACAGACGGATCATTACAAACAAGGGATGTATATATTAAAAGTAAAAGGAGAAACAATAGATCAATCCCTACAGGTGATAAAAGAATAGTCATGAGAAATAGAGAATATATACTAGTCTTAGTGTTTACCTTTCTTTTGGGTTGTGCCAAGCCCACCGATCCAGTACCTGTTGATCCTGGAGTGGCTTCCTTGATTTCACCAGCCAATAATGAAACCTGTTTAGATGGAACCTCTCTTAACGATACTCAGAGCAATGTGTCTTTTAGTTGGAATACAGCACAAGATGCGTTATCGTATGAAGTAGTGGTAACCAACCTATTGACCCAATCTGTACAAACCTTTGCAAGCAGTACCAATCAAACAACCATAGCCCTTACCAAAGCAGAGCCCTACGGCTGGATAGTAAGAAGTATTGGAGAAGTGGGTTCTACCCCAGCGGAGAGCGAACAGTGGAAGTTTTATTTGGCGGGAGATGCTGTAGTAAACTATGCTCCATTCCCTGCAGATTTAATTGCTCCTCGCTCGGGGGCAAACGTTACTCCAGACATAAACAACCTTGTTGCTTTAAACTGGCGAGTGAGTGATGTGGATAATGACCTTGAGCGTATTGAGGTATATTTAGATCAGGTAGATGCCACAACACTGAACGCTGCGATTGACTTTGAGGCGGAAGACACCACCATAGAAGTAGAAGTTCAAAACAATACTACCTACTTCTGGAAAGTAATTGCTATTGATAGTAATGGAAATCAATCTAACTCAGGGGTTTACGCTTTTAGAACGAACTAAAAAGAATAAGAAATACCTAAACAAGCAATACTCTGCCGATTATCTATAGTTCCAATTAGAAGATTATTTGTAGTAATCAATTTAGAAATATGATCAGAAATTCCACGCTCTATTCGGGCCTCAACACCTAATTTTCCTAAATGTATTCGCGTTCCAAAATGGATTCCTAAAGTTGAATTCTCTTTACTGTTTTCAAGCGTAAATCCTTGAGTTGTATCTTCAAGATCTAGCCGATAGGTAGGTCCCGCAAAAAGACTTAATAATGGAATGAGTTTTAAGCCCAATGAAATAGGGGCTTCTAATCTTGATTTCCCAACAGTTAAAGATTCATAAGTCGAATTGTATTTTGAAAAAAGAACTTCAGGACGAACATAAAGAGCAGAAAATTTGAATTGCGTATACAATCCTAAAGTAAAGCCATCTATAGCTTTTTTCACTTCATTCGTAGAAGAATACGGATTAGATATGGATTTAAAATTTTCAGGAAAAGTTAGATTTAAACCTGCTCTCCATCCAATTTCAAAAAAATTATTGACAATATTTTTCGCAGGGATGTTTTGTGCACATAGGTATCCAGTAATTAAGAAGCTAAAGAAAAGTAATTTTTTTTTAATACTTGAGCTAACATTGGTCATCTATTATAAACGCTTAGAACACAAATTTATTTTAGAAGGGACTAAAATCACACAAAAAGAACTACTTTATTTTAATTTCAATTAATAATTAATATAATTTTGATAATCCTTGTGGACTAGGATTAGAATAAGTCTAGGGTGGAGAGAACGCATCCTAAAAAATCGTTACATAGGTTAAACGCTTGATTAATAGTCACAAGAAGCGAGAGGTTTATGGATTTTAAAAAACGACAACTGTCTATGTTTTCTTTTTCTTTGATTAAGCCCTTATTTATTTTAGTATGAAATACTATAACAAAACACGAACGATTGAACAAAAAGTAACTGATAGAGAAACACTTCAAACTTTAAAAGAGCAAAACGAATTATTAAAAGAAATTCTAGCTACTTTAAAGAACAAAGAAAAATGAAAAAAGCCCTTCTTTATGGAGGGTTTTTTTTTAAAGAATGAGCTTGAGTTTTAATGTGTAATATATTCTTTCTATTTTAGAGGTATTATTAACCATAAATCAATTAAAATGAACGCAACTAAAAACATTAAAAAAGTAAGAGCCCATGATGCAATTTGTGGACTTATTTACCTTTCAAGTGTAGGTTTAACCATTCAAACAGGGAATATGGATTTTCTTTATTTAGCCATAGGAGTTGGAGTATTACAAATAATTAGCCCTTTTACTAAATTTTGTCCTGTATACTTTACCCTCAATAAGATTATGAATGATACTGACCCGATGCAAAATGGAAAATAAATCTAGCAAAAATTTAAAGGGAACCCCTCCTAATTGGAGGGTTTTTTTTGGGGGGAAAGTGGGGTGTGGATTGAATTTGTAATCTTATTTTCCTGTATATGGCTGATTGTAATACTCTTTCCCAGTAACCTTGTAAAGCGTGTAGGATAGTGCTGCAAATAGTGTGCAAGTGAGGAAATTAAAAAGGGCTACATTTCTGTACCCCTTTGTTTTTAGTGACCTCGAGAGGATTCAAACCTCTAACCTCTTGAGCCGTAATCAAGTGCACTATTCAGTTATGCTACGAGGCCTTAAAGTGAATGCAAATATAAATATTTTCTGCTTTTAGAGAGTGAATCATTTTCTTTTAAGTTGATTTTACCTTAACAAAGTTGATGTATATTGCACCTTAAATGGATATTATTGCTATAGTTTTGGGATTACTACTTCTTATAAAAGGAGGTGATTGGTTGTTGGACGCATCAGTTGGCCTTTCTTTAAGACTTAATATTCCTAAAATAGTAATTGGTATGACAGTTGTTTCTTTTGCAACTTCAGCACCAGAATTAATTGTAAGTATTAAAGCAGCAACTGAAGGATATGCTGTTTTGGCCTTAGGGAATATTTTAGGTTCTAATATTGTTAACCTAGCATTAGTGTTAAGTATTGTAATTTTAATTTCACCTATTGATGTTACGCCTACTTTTTATAAAATAGATGCTCCTATGATGCTATTAGCCTCTTTATTATTTTATATTTTTTCACTTACCGATTATGTGATAATTCCTCTTGAAGGTGGAATTTTATTCATTCTTTTAATTGTTTTTTTAATCTTTCTTTTATTTTTTCAAAAAAAGGCAGTTGTCGAGGAGGACCACATTCCAGATAAAGTAATATCTAGTCCTTTGCAAATTATTTTATTGTTGATAATTGGAGGGTTTTGTTTGTGGCTAGGATCAGAAGTATTAATAAAAGGGGCTATAGGTTTAGCTTCAACATTGGGTGTAAGTGAACGCGTGATTAGTATTTCAATTGTTTCTATTGGAACAAGTATACCTGAATTATCTGCATCTATTATTGCAATAATTAATAAAGAAAAGGCCATATCATTGGGTAATTTAATAGGCTCAAATATTTTTAATATTCTAGCAGTTATTGGGATTACTGCAATGATTACTCCCATTCAAATTCAAGATTTAAAACTTCTAGAAATTGATTTTATCTGGATGCTTTTGATCTCTGTTTTAATGTTTATTTTGGTATTTATTCCCTCCAAAATGCGTTTAGGGCGTTGGGAAGGTGCAATACTACTTTCGCTTTATTTTATTTTCCTATATCAATTAATGGGATAAAAAAAATCCCGAAAATTACTCCGGGATTTCAAAGTGATTAGATTTTAATACTAAATCTTAGCTGATTTAACTGTTTTAATAATACGAGCTGCAATTTTATATGGATCTCCGTTAGATGCAGGTCTTCGGTCTTCTAACCAACCTTTCCAACCTTTTTCAACAGTCATAATTGGAATTCTTATAGATGCACCGCGGTCAGAAACACCGAAACTGAACTGATTAATAGATTGAGTTTCATGTTTACCCGTTAAACGCTGATCATTGTATGCTCCGTAAACATCTATATGTTCTTTTATTACTGGACGGAAAGCTTCACATATTTTTTCATATACTTCTTTAGAACCACATGTTCTAAGAATTTCATTAGAGAAATTAGCATGCATTCCCGAACCATTCCAATCGGTATCTCCAAGAGGTTTTGGATGCCAGTTGATTGCCAATCCATATTTTTCACCTAAACGCTCAAGTAAGTAGCGTGCAATCCAAATCTCATCTCCTGCTTGTTTTGCACCTTTGGCGAAACATTGAAACTCCCATTGACCTGATGCTACTTCAGCATTAATACCCTCTACGTTTATTCCAGTTTCCAAACATTGATCTAGATGTTCTTCAATCATTTCTCTTCCGAAAGCATTTTTTGCTCCTACAGAACAATAAAATTGTCCTTGAGGGGTTTGATCACGGGGAAAGCCTAGAGGAAGATTTTCTTCCGGATCCCAAAGAAAGTATTCTTGCTCAAATCCAAACCAGAAATCATCGTCGTCATCTTCAATCGTGGCTCTTCCGTTTGTTACATGTGGGGTTCCATCAGCATTTAAAACCTCTGTCATAACAAGCCAACCATTATTTCGATCCGGATCTTTATACAAAGCAACGGGTTTTAACAAGCAATCTGAGGAATTTCCTTCAGCCTGGCGAGTTGAAGAACCGTCAAAGGACCAAAGCGGACAGTCATCCAAAGTCCCTTTGAAATTTGAAACAATTTTAGTTTTGCTTCGGAGGTTAGAAGTAGGCTGGTATCCATCCAGCCATATGTACTCTAGTTTTGCTTTACTCATGATTTAAAAATTTTAACAAAAATAAAGTTTTAAATTACCCTACTAGTTTTGATGCTAAGAAAGAAATTAACAATATTTTATTTTTATTAACCCCCTATTATTTTAGGGGTAAAATTAAATATTTTTCATTTTTTTTGATTTTGAACTTAAAATTATCAAAATAATTATCTTTGGATTCCTTTAATCAAAAAATAAAATCCATGTCAAATCATCGATTCAACGAACTTCAGCTTCAATATACACCTCTTAAAAATTTAGATTCTAATGGAATAAGTGAAAATTTATTTGCAAGCGCTGTATTCAATCGTGAGAAATTGCAATCTTTTTTAACTGAAAGAGCATTGCTACAAATGGACCAATGCATTGAAAAGAGAAATCCAATTCCTCCAATTTTAGCGGATCAGATAGCAATGGCAATGAAAGCTTGGGCTTTAAGTAAAGGTGTAAAGCATTTTTCACATTGGGTGCAACCCTTGACAGGACTTGCTGCTGATAAACAAGATTCTTTTTTTAGTTTAGATGAAAAGGGGAAATATATTGAAAAGTTTGATGGTGAACAGTTAGTTCAAAAAGTTCCTTATGAAACAGGACTTCCGGGGGGTAGTACAAGGGATACTTTTGAGGCGCGAGGGTATACAGCATGGGATCCTACTTCTCCAGCATTTATTTATGATTTAACGTTATACTTGCCCACAACTTTTATATCCTATACAGGTGAAGCATTAGATTACAAATCACCACTTTTAAAATCGACCCAAAAAATAGACGAAATAGCTTCGGAAATTTGTCGTTATTTTGATAAAAACACTCAAAATGTTACCCCTACCTTAGGCTGGGAACAGGAATATTTTTTAATTGATAGAAAACTAGTTCTTTCTCGCCCTGACTTAGTACTCACTGGACGGACGCTTATCGGACAATCTTTACCCAAAGGACAACAAAGCAACCCCTCATTTTTTGAAATGGCCCCAAATCGTGTATCTAATTTTTTAAAAAGTGTTGAACATGAATGTGTTAAGTTAGGAATACCCATTAAAACAAGACACAATGAAGTGGCTCCAAGTCAGTATGAAATTGCACAAGTGTTTGGACCAGCAAATTTGGCAGTAGATCATAATGCACTACTAATGAACATTATGCATAAGATTGCATATCAACATGATTTTTGTGTGCTTTTTCACGAAAAACCCTTTGATAAAATTAATGGTTCAAGCAAACACAGTAATTGGTCGCTAATCACAGATACTGGACTAAATCTTTTGAGTCCAAGTAAAACCCCTATGGGCAACCTGCAATTTCTTTCATTTTTTGTAAATACTATTGCTGCAGTTTTAAAACATGAAGCCGTGTTGCGAGCATCAACAGTATCTGCAAGTAATGATTTAAGGATGGGGCAAGATGAAGCACCTTCTACAATGTTATCAATTTTTGTTGGAAAACATTTACTTCAAGTTTTAGAAGAACTCGAACATGTATCTGAGGGTAAACTTTCTCCACAGGAAAAGTCAGATTTAAAACTAAATGTGATTGGGAAAATTCCAGAAATATTATTAGATAATACCGATCGAGATCGGACCTCGCCTTTTGCCTTCACTGGGAATAAATTCGAAATACGAACGGTAGGTTCAAAATCTAATGCTGCAAAAACAATTACCGTAATAAATGCCATAGTAGCTGAACAATTACATCATTTTAAGAAGGCAGTTGATAAGTTGATTGACGAGAAAGACATGAAAAAAGACGACGCTATTTTTAACACTCTTAGAGAAACGATTTCTACAATAAAGGATGAGTTACTTGATGGTGGAATCTCTGAATCAAAAAATAAAAAGCCTAAAGCTCAACCTAAGCATCAAGCAACACCAGATGCACTATTTGCATATTTAAATTCAACATCTATTACTCTTTTTGAAGGTTTGGAAATATTTTCAAAAAAAGAGTTAACGGATCGTTTAGAAAGAGATTTAGAACATTATGTTCGTATCCTTCATTTAGAGGCACGAACATTAAAAGAAATAGCTCAAAATCAAATTATTCCTGCTACAGTTCAATACCAAACCAAATTGATTGAAAATTATAGAGGAATAAAAGAGGTTTTTTCATCAGAAGTTAATGAAATGGGGCAGGTCCAAAAACATTTAATTGATAAAATTTCAAAATCTTTATTAGCTATACATTACTCAATTCGTGAAATAGACCTTTTGTTTGAATCTGTCGATAAAACCCCTGAATATGCACTAAAGGCCAAATTATGCGCTACGGAATTATTACCCTTATGCAATCAAATACGACTACACTGTGATTCCCTTGAAGAAGTGGTAGAGGATTCTCTATGGCCTATTGTCAAGTACAGAGAACTGTTGTTTATCCGTTAATAAAATATACATAAATGCAAGGCCAATAGGAGCCAAATCCTGTATTTTTGTACAAATATTTGTAATGTCCGATCGGTATTTTCAGCGTGGTGTGTCTGCTCAAAAAGAAGATGTACATAACGCTATAAAAAAAATTGACAAAGGACTTTTTCCCAAGGCCTTTTGTAAAATTATTCCTGACTTTTTAACAGGAAGTGATGATCATGCTATTGTTATGCATGCCGATGGTGCGGGTACAAAATCATCATTAGCTTATTTATATTGGCGCGAAACGGGCGATCTTTCGGTTTGGAAAGGAATTGCTCAAGATGCATTAATTATGAATATTGATGATTTACTATGTGTTGGAGTTACTGATTCAATTTTACTTTCATCAACCATTGGGAGAAATAAAAATTTTATTCCTGGAGAAGTTATTAAGACGATTATTGAAGGAACAGAAGAGTTAATAGCTACTCTCAAAAAATGGGGGGTAACCATATACAGTACTGGGGGTGAAACTGCAGATGTTGGAGATCTTGTTCGTACTATAATTGTAGATTCTACGGTAACAGCTAGAATTTCAAAAAAAAATATCATTGACAATAGAAATATTCAAGTTGGAGATATAATTATTGGCCTTTCTTCTTGTGGTCAAGCAGTCTATGAAAATGAATACAATGGTGGAATGGGAAGCAATGGACTAACTTCTGCAAGACATGATGTTTTTTCTAAAATTTTAGCTAAAAAATATCCTGAAAGTTATGACCCAAAAGTGCCTGACCCTTTGGTGTATTCAGGTTCTCGCTCCTTGACTGAAATGCTAGAAGGAGTCCCTTTAGATATTGGAAAATTGGTATTATCTCCCACACGTACCTACGCCCCAATTATTCAAGCTATTTTTAATTCATTGGGTCGAAAATCAATTCATGGGATGGTACATTGTAGTGGGGGTGCTCAAACGAAAATCCTTCATTTTATGGATACAAATCACATTATAAAAGATAATTTTTTCCCTATTCCTCCCCTTTTTGATTTGATAAAAAAAGAGTCTGGTGCTGACGGAAAAGAAATGTATCAAGTTTTTAATATGGGACATCGTATGGAACTTTACACTACGCCAGAAGTGGCTGAAGAGATTATTGCGATATCAAAAACATTTAATGTAGAAGCGCAAGTTGTAGGACGTGTAGTTCATTCCGCAAAAAAAAGGCTAACATTAGTGACCCCATACGGTACTTTTGAATATTAAAGCCCTTAATTTTTTTAAGCCAAATTCTATGTGAAGTATCTTCCCTTCTTTTAGGAATTCTTTAATACCAAATACTATTTGTAAATTTGTAAAATTATGATAGAAAAACTTCAAATTGTTAAACAACGATACGATGAAGTTGCTGATCTCATCATTCAACCGGACATTATTACCGATCAAAAACGATATATTCAACTCAACCGAGAATATAAGGATTTGAGTTTAATTGTTGAGAAAGGTAAAGTATATTCATTGCTTTTGTCAAATGCCAAAGAAGCAGAACAACTTCTAAAAGAAGAGATAGACGAAGAAATGATTGTAATGGCCAAAATGGAATTGGAATCGATTCAAGAGCAATTGCCTGTGTTGGAAGAGGAAATAAAATTACTCTTAATTCCAAAAGATCCTGAAGATGCAAAAAATGTAGTAGTGGAGATACGCGCAGGCACAGGAGGTGATGAAGCAAGTATATTTGCAGGAGATTTATACCGAATGTATACTAAATATTGTCAAGCGAAAAATTGGCAGGTAAGTTTTGTTGATGCTAGTGAAGGAACAGCAGGAGGATTTAAAGAAGTCATTTTTGAAGTTTCAGGGGTTGATGTGTACGGAACACTAAAATATGAGTCTGGAGTTCATCGTGTTCAGCGCGTTCCTCAAACTGAAACCCAAGGGCGTGTTCATACTTCAGCTGCAACGGTTATGGTTTTACCTGAAGCTGAGGAATTTGATATTGAAATTGATATGAATGAAGTAAGAGTAGATTATTTCTGTTCTTCTGGTCCTGGAGGACAATCTGTAAATACAACCTATTCTGCAGTACGTTTAACTCATGAACCCACAGGAATTGTTGCGCAATGTCAAGATCAAAAATCGCAACATAAAAATAAAGATAAGGCTTTAAAAGTACTACGCTCACGTTTGTATGAAATGGAATTATCTAAAAAACTAGCTTCTGACGCAGAAAAGCGCATGTCACTAGTTTCCTCGGGTGATCGCTCTGCAAAAATAAGAACCTATAATTACCCTCAAGGACGAGTTACAGACCATAGAATAGGGTTGACCTTGTATGATCTACCCAATATAGTTAATGGAGATGTTCAAAGATTGATTGATGAACTTCAATTGCATCAAAACACATCAAAACTTAAATCGGCAGGCGAAGTATTATGACCCAAGAGGCTTTAATTCAACAAATCAAACTTAAAAAGTCCTTTTTGTGTGTAGGACTAGATATTGATTTGGATAAAGCACCTAAGATTTTTAAAAATCACAAGGACGGATTATTTGAATTTGCCAAAGCCATTATAGAGGCTACACATCCCTTTACGGTCGCTTATAAACCCAATTTAGCATTTTATGAAACTTACGGGGTGAAAGGATGGGAGGCATTCGAAAAAACGATGCATTATCTTAAATCAAATTACCCGAATCATTTTACTATTGCCGATGCAAAACGTGGTGATATTGGAAATACATCTACACGTTATGCTAAAGCATTTTTTGAAGGATATGGTGTAGATTCAGTCACGGTGGCACCATATATGGGTCGTGATTCTATTGAACCCTTTTTGGCTTTTCAAGATAAATACGCAATATTACTCGCTCTTACCTCTAATGAAGGCGCTCATGATTTTCAATACTGCAAAGATGGGACTACTTTGTTATATGAAAAAGTAATTCTAGAAAGTCAACATTGGAAGCATGCCGATCGTTTAATGTATGTAGTAGGAGCAACAAAAGCTGAAGCTATTGCCTCTTTGCGTAAGCTTATTCCTAACGCATTTATTTTGGTGCCAGGGGTTGGGGCACAAGGGGGAAGTTTACGCGAAGTAGCTAAATTTGGTTTAAATGCTCAGTGTGGACTATTAGTCAATTCATCAAGATCAATTTTATATGCTTCTCATCAAGATGATTTTGCTATTGCTGCAGCAAACGAAGCAAAAAAACTTCAAATTGAAATGGAAGAATTGTTGTATAATAAAGGAATTTTGTAATGCTTCATTATAAAGTTTATAAAGCAGAAAATAACTCAACCCAATGGATCACATTCATCCATGGTGCAGGGGGGAGTTCTTCAATTTGGTTTCATCAGGTTCGTTTTTTTAAAGCTTTTTTTAATGTATTACTCATCGATTTAAGAGGACATGGTAAATCAAATGCCTCTGCAGAAGGGACACAATATTCATTTGACTTGATTACTAATGATATTCTCAAAGTCTTAAATCACAAAAGAATTTCAACTTCCCATTTTGTTGGAATTTCCTTAGGCAGTATTTTAATTCAAAAATTAATTCAAGATCATCCAGAACGGGTTCAGAAAATAGGATTGGGAGGAGCAATCTTAAACCTTAATTTTCAATCACGTTTTTTAATGTTCATGGGAAAGTTAACTCAACGTATTTTACCTTTCATTTGGATTTATACTTTTTTTGCTTACGTTATTATGCCTTATAGAGCTCATCGTAAGGCTAGAGCTTTGTTTATAAAAGAAGCTAAAAAAATTTCTCAAAATGAATTTAAAAGGTGGTACAAATTAACAGCAAACTTACTTCCTATTTTAGAGCGAATAAGAAACTTGGATGTTAAAAAGCCAACACTTTATATTATGGGCAAAGATGATTTTATGTTCTTGCCCTTTGTAAAAAAAATCGTTTTATTACATCAATCTGCGGAACTTATAATTGTTAAAGATTCTGGTCATGTGGTTAATATTGATCAACCCGATCAATTCAACTCGAAACTTCTTTCTTTTCTGATTAAAGATTAATTAAATACTACGGTCTTGTTGCCATAGACCATAATTTTCCTTTCGCAATGTAATTTTAATGCTCGTAGCAATACAACCCTTTCTAAATCTTGCCCCTTTGCAATAAAATCGTTTACCTCATGTTCATGAGAGACACGTATGATATCTTGTTCAATTATGGGGCCTGCATCTAATTCTTCAGTGACATAATGGCTAGTTGTACCAATAATTTTTACCCCACGATCAAAAGCTGAATGGTAGGGTTTTGCCCCAGGGAAAGCAGGTAAAAAGGAATGATGAATATTAATAATTTTATTTGGGTATGCATCTATAATTTTAGAGGTTATAATTTGCATGTAACGGGCCAGAACAATACATTCAATTTCATATTTATTCAAAATTTCTAGTTGTTTTTGTTCAGCATAAACTTTGTTTTCTTTTGTAACAGGAATATAAAAAAAGGGAATGTTAAATTGTTCTGCAATAAATTTTAAATCTTCATGATTACTGCAAATGAAAGGAATTGTACAATGTAATTTTCCTGAACGCTGTTGGGAAAGAATGTCATAGAGGCAATGGTCATATTTAGACACAAAAACAGCCATCTTAGGAAGTTTTTCTTCTAAGTAAAATGAACAGTTCAATTGAAATGTATGACCTAGACTCTTTATAAAGGACTCTTTAAAATGTATGTAATTAAAGTCGTCAAATTCACCTTCTATAATAACCCTCATAAAGAAAGCACTTTGTCTACGGTCTACATATTGATCAATATAAACGATATTACCATTTTGTTGATGAATAAAATTTGTAACTGTAGCAATAATCCCTTTTTTGTCAGGGCAATGCATTAACAAGATTATGCGTTTCAATTTTAAATATTAATTAATTCCAGGCTGTTTTAATTCAAATTGTTCTTTTTCTTTAGCATCTGAAACCATTTTTTCTACTGCTTTTAAAAGTTGTTTAGCATCATAAATAACCCCCTCGCGGATAGTGTATTTTATGCCGCCTACACGAACTACTTCATTTTGTTCTGTTAATTTAATTGCACCAGTTCCATACAATACTTTCAAATTTTGTAATGGATTTTCACTTACAATTACTAGGTCTGCACTTTTTCCTATTTCTATAGATCCAGTCAATTTATCTAGGCCAAGTGCTTCAGCTCCATTTAGCGTAGCTGAGCGAATTACTTCCAGCGGATGGAATCCGGCTTCCCTCAATAATTCTAATTCACGTATATAGGCAAAACCATAAAGCTGGAAAATAAATCCTGAATCTGAACCCGTAGTTACTCTTCCTCCTCGGTTTTTATATTCATTAATAAAGGTCATCCAAAGCTTAAAATTTTCTTTCCAAGCTACTTCTTCTTCTGTTCCCCAAAAATGCCAATAAGATCCATGTGAAATTTTGCTGGGTTGATAAAATCGCCACAATGAAGGAAGGGTATAGGTTTCATGCCATTCTGCTCTTCGGGCACGATGTAAATCTCTACTGGCTTCATATATATTAAAAGTAGGAACTAAAGTAAAATCCAAATCTATTAATTCATTCATTACTGTATTCCAATGGTCTGAAAAGGGTTTTGCTGCTTGTTTCCACAATTTTCCTGCTTCACCAAAACGATGTTGTTCGTTTTGATAATTATAATCTAAGGGATAATCTTGAACTGTTCTATCATCAAATAAGGCTTCAGGTAAACCATACCAATGTTCCATAGAAGTCAGTCCTGCTCGTGCAGAATGTAAAACATTCCACCTTGCTACACTAAGCTGTGCATGATGACAAGCTGAGCGCAATCCTAATTTTTTATTTTCATCTAAAGCGGCTCTCATTATTTCTGGCTCAGCACCAAAGAATTTAATTCCATCTGCTCCATTTTTAGCATTATTTCTAACCCATTCTCTTGCCTGTTCTGTTGTACTTATCGGTTCTTTACTTCCTTGTCCAAATCCAGTATAGGCCAAAATCCTAGGTGCAATAATTTCATTTTTTTGACTTCGTTTTTTTAAATTGGTGGTATATTCAACGCCTCTTCCGCTAGGTTCTCTTACAGTGGTTACTCCATGAGCCAACCACAAATGAAATACATAATCCCAATCTGCTCCTTGAGCCTCTCCACCAATATGTCCATGCATATCCACAAAACCAGGTAATACATACATACCTGTTGCATCT
>JALRBW010000009.1 GCA_023257625.1 Flavobacteriaceae bacterium
ATAATCGATAAAGATGGTTCAATCACAAATATAACAATGCGTGGTCCAGACAAAACTTAGAGAAAGAAGCTGAGCGAATTATTTCTCGCTTACCTAATATGACACCCGGAAAACAAAGAGGAAGACCCGTACGTGTTCCCTTTAGTATTCCAATTACCTTTAGGTTACAGTAGTCCAATAAAAAACCCAGCTATTTGCTGGGTTTTTTATTGGACATAAAAATATTAAACCATTTATAATAATAAAGGAAATCTATACAAATTGATTGTAGGTTGAACATTTGTCTGTTATCTTTGCGCCCTGAAGAGGATCTCTCGTAATGCATGATAACAAAACTGTTCCTACTCCCGTAATGCAAATTCGTTTATCGGATTTCTCACAACTCACAAAATTTCGTTTGTCTATTAGTGTGGTGATTTCCTCTATTGCAGGTTATTTTCTAGCTATTGATAATCCAGACTTTATTACGCTATTACTTTTAATTTTTGGTGGATATGCCACCGTAGGAGCCTCAAATGCTTTTAATCAAGTAATTGAAAAAGAGGAGGATACTAAAATGGAACGTACCCAAAACCGACCCCTACCAGCAGAACGCATGCACCCCACTACTGGATTGTTTATTGGTGTTATTTTAACGTTAGTAGGAATTTCAGCATTGTATTTTATCAATCTTAAAACTGCCTTTTTCGCAAGTGTTTCAATTTTTTTATACACTTGTTTGTATACTCCTTTAAAGAAAAAAACACCTCTTTCTGTTTTTGTAGGTGCGTTCCCTGGTGCAATTCCTTTTATGCTGGGTTGGGTTGCCGCTACAAACGAATTTGGAATTGAACCCGGTGTATTGTTTATGATTCAGTTTTTTTGGCAGTTTCCCCACTTTTGGGCCATAGGCTGGTTAATGAACGATCAGTATCAAAAGGCTGGATTTAAAATGCTTCCTTCTGGGGCACCAGATCAGTCGACTGCTTTTCAAATTGTGTTTTATACTTTGTGGACTTTAGTTATTTCATTAGTACCAGTATTTTATGAAACAGGTAGCTTGGTTTTAAGTTATTACGCTGCATTAGGTGTAGGATTACTAGGATTAATTTTTCTTTTCTTTTCTCTTCGACTCATGTATTATAAATCGCAAACAGCAGCAAAACAGTTATTGAGAATTAGTATTCTATATATAACAGGAATTCAAATGATTTATGTAATTGATAAAATGGTAATGGTATGAATACAAACGATCCCTCTGTATTAAAACACAATAAAGCACTCAAAATGATGCTTTGGTTTGGTATGATTAGCATGTCAATGACCTTTGCGGGGCTGACCAGTGCTTATGTTGTTAGTAGTTCACGTGCTGATTGGATAGAACAAATTAACTTACCAGGAGCGTTTACGATAAGTACATTTATTATGGTGTTGAGTAGTTTATCATTTCATTTGGCAATGCAACAATTAAAAAAAGGAATTTTAAAACAAGCGCAAACCTTTCTTCTTACCACCCTACTGTTAGCAGTGAGTTTTGTATATTTTCAATTCCAAGGGTTTAACGGAATTATTGAACAAGGGTATTATTTTACTGGTCCTGAAAGCTCAATCACCACATCGTACCTTTATGTATTGGTACTACTCCATTTGGCGCATTTAACAATAGGAGTTATTACTATATTAACATTGTTTTATAAAACAAGAATAGGAAAGTATCAAAATGGAAATTTACTAGGGTTTGAATTGGCTGTTACCTTTTGGCATTTTCTTGATATTCTCTGGGTATATTTGTTTTTATTCGTTTCATTCTACGATTAAAAATTAATAGATTTGCACAGACTTTAATTGAATTAAAATTTAAGAGAACTTATGGAAACTTCCGCCAACGCATCAATAGAAGAAACTTCAGTTTGGGGAGGTGGGAATCACCCACTGAATGCAAGTTATGGTAAAATGATGATGTGGTTTTTTATTGTATCTGATGCCTTGACTTTTTCTGGATTTCTTGTTTCTTATGGCTTTTCCCGATTTAAAAATATTGATTCGTGGCCCATTGCAGATGAGGTATTTACCCACTTTCCTTTTTTACATGGTATAGATGCGCCAATGTATTATGTGGCCTTAATGACCTTTATATTGATATTTTCTTCTGTAACAATGGTTTTAGCAGTTGATGCAGGACATCATATGCAAAAAGCAAAAGTGACCTTTTATATGTTATTGACCATTATTGGTGGTGCCATATTTGTGGGGTCTCAAGCTTGGGAATGGAAAAATTTTATAAAAGGAGAATACGGTGCCCTGGAAACAAAAGGAGGACAAATACTTCAATTTGTTGATCAGCAAACAGGTAAAAGAGCAGCCATTCAAGAATTTGCATTACCAGTAGCTACAGAAAGAACTACTCATGAAGCTAGTAATGGAATATGGTACTTAGATGAAAAAAGTCTACCAACAGTATCTTTAGAAGAGGTTAAAAAGGGATTTTTAGCAGATGAACAACTTACAATCCGGATTCAAAAATTAAACGAAAAAGGTCAAAAAACAGTCCTTTCAAGAGAAGAAGCCCTTGCAAAACTTGATGAAGCTGTTGGAGTTGTTGAAGGTGCAAATTTATATCACAATGAATATGGAAATCCACTGTTTGCAGATTTTTTCTTTTTCATCACAGGGTTTCACGGATTTCACGTTTTCTCTGGTGTAGTTATAAACGTTATCATTTTCTTTAATGTTATCATCGGCACCTACGAACGAAGAGGGCACTACGAAATGGTTGAAAAAGTAGGTCTTTATTGGCATTTTGTGGACTTAGTCTGGGTATTTGTATTCACATTTTTCTATCTCGTATAATCGTAAAATAATATCATATGGCAACAGAAACTCATAATTTAGCTATTTTCAGAGGGTTGTTGAAGTTTAAATCCAATCAGCAAAAAATTTGGGGAGTTTTGATTTTTTTATCTATTGTAACTACAATTGAAGTTGCATTAGGGATTATTAAACCTGAGGTATTATTAACTTCTTTTTTACGAATGAAACTTTTAAATTGGATTTTCATAATTTTAACTCTAGTTAAGGCTTATTATATTGCTTGGGATTTTATGCATATTCGAGATGAAAAAAGTGGCTTAAAAAACGCAATAGTTTTGCCCTTGATTATTTTAATACCCTATCTCGCTTTTATCCTTTTGCTTGAAGCAGATTATATATTTGAAGTAATGAGAAATGGGTTTGTAGCTTGGAATTTTTAAGCTCAAAATAGAAGCGGTTTATAACCGCTTTCTTTTATGAAAAAGGATTTCTATAATAAAATTGTACTCGGCGTATTATTTGTATTCCCTTTGGTTGTATATCTGTTTTTTGCCTCAGGGAAAAATAATTTTGCAAAACTTCCAATACTTACTTTTGGAGTAGCTGAATTACCTGTTGGAATGGGAGTCCAACTCCCAATTAAACTTAAAGATAAGATAACTATACTCGGATATTGGGGAGGAGATATTGAAAATAAAAAAGCAGAAGCATTTAATTTGAATGAAAAGATTTACAAACGTTTTTTTGAATTTAGTGATTTTCAGTTTGTGTTTTTTATTGATTTAGAACACAAACCTCAAATAGACTCACTTTTACAAAGTTTACAAGAAGGTATAGGGACCGACATTTCTAGATGGAATTTTATAAGTACAGAGTCCGAACAAATTCGCTCACATTTTGAATCCCTTCAAACCCCTTTACTATTAGACGAATTTGCAAGTACCCCTTACGTGTTTATTATAGATAAAGATTTAAATCTTAGAGGAAGAAATGATGATGAAGAAGAGGGTACGCTTTATGGTTTTGATGCTCGCTCTGTTGCTCAATTAAATAAGAAAATGATTGATGATGTCAAAGTAATTCTTGCAGAATATAGGCTGGCATTAAAAATTTATAACCAATCCAATAGATCGAAATAAAATGTTAAAGCAAAAAAAATATTTTGGTATTATTATTGTGGTTTTGGTTTTTGGCTATTTGGTGATTCCTAATATTATAGAAAGAGTTAAATCGGGAACTACTATAGTAGATAATAGATCACAATCTGCGACTCCCCTACAATACATAACTTTAAATGGGGAAGCAAAAAAGGTTCCAGAATTTACTTTTTTGAATCAAGATAGTATTTATGTTTCCAACGAAGACTTTAAGGGGAAAGTTTATGTGGTAGAATTCTTTTTCACCTCTTGTCCCAGTATTTGCCCCATTATGAACAAAAACATGAAACGAATTGAAGATAAATATGGATTACGTGAAGACTTTGGAATAGCATCTTTTACTATTGATCCAAGTCATGATACCCCTTCAGTTTTAAAAGAGTATGCCGAACGGTATGATGTTTTATCCCAAAATTGGCATTTTTTAACAGGTGATATTAATTCACTTTATTCACTAGCTAATAAAGGGTTTAATATATTTGCATCTGTAAATCCTCGTGTTGAAGGAGGATTTGAACATCAAGGTTATTTTGCTTTAATAGATAAAAACGGTTTTATACGTTCTCGATCCGACTCCTTTGGAAACCCCATTGTCTATTATACAGGAATAGATCAAGAAAATGTAGAAATTCAAGATGTTGATTTACTAATTGAGGACATTCGAAAATTACTTAAAGAATAAAATATGGAAAAGAAATATTCAATTTGGGTTTGGGCACTCTCTGTTATTATTCCTATAGCAGTAGCCATTTTATTTATGGTGCGTATCCCAAATGTTGAACCACTAGATTTTTTACCTCCAATATATGCTACAATCAATGGGTTAACTGCCTTGCTTTTAATAGGTGCCTTTAGTGCAATAAAAAATAAAAAAATTACGCTGCATGAGCGTTTAATGAAAATATCAATTGCATTATCTGTTGTCTTTTTAGTAATGTATGTTGCCTACCATATGACATCGGACCCTACACCATATGGAGGTGAAGGAACAATAAAATACATTTATTATTTTATTTTAATAAGTCATATTTTTTTGTCTATAGGAATTATTCCTATGGTTTTAATTACCTATGTTCGTGCAATTTCAAAACAGTTTGGAGAGCATAAAAAAATAGCTAGATACACCTTTCCTGTATGGCTTTATATAGCCATAACCGGTGTAATCGTTTATCTTATGATTTCACCATATTATAACTAAACACATGAGAAAGTTTCTCTTTTTCTTTGCTTTTTTTTGTTTTATTCTAATTTTTCCAGTCGAGGCTCAATGTTCAATGTGTAGAGCGGTTTTGTTGTCTGAAGAGGGACAAGAAGCAGCTAAAGGAATAAATAACGGAATTCTTTATTTAATGGCAATTCCTTACATTTTGGTAGGTCTTGTTGGGGTCAAAATCATTCAGATTTACAAAAAAAAGCAATCTAAAGTGTAACATTTTAATTGAAAAGCAGTCTAAAGGTATATTGATGAAAAAAGTACCTTTACAGACCAAAATCAAGCTTGATGATAAGTATTAAAGATCTTCACAAATCCTATTCAATTGGGAATTCATCATTACACGTTTTAAAAGGTATTAATTTTGAAGTAGAAAAAGGTGAACTTGTTGCAATAATGGGTTCTTCTGGCTCGGGTAAATCTACTTTGTTAAATATATTGGGAATGCTTGATGTTGCAGATGAAGGAGATTATATCTTAGATCAAGTGCCAATCAAAAACTTAAATGAAACCAAAGCGGCCAAATACAGAAATCAATTTTTAGGTTTTGTATTTCAATCTTTTAATTTGATTAATTATAAAACTGCCTTAGAAAATGTTTCTTTACCCCTTTATTATCAAGGAATAAAACGTAAAGAACGACAAGAAATAGCGATGGATTACCTTGATAAAGTAGGCTTAAAAGAATGGTCTACACATTTACCAAGTGAACTTTCTGGTGGGCAAAAGCAACGTGTAGCAATTGCTAGAGCCTTAGCCTCAAAACCCAAAGTACTTTTAGCTGATGAACCAACTGGAGCCCTAGATTCTACAACTTCCTATGAGGTAATGGATTTGATCCAAAAGATTAACGAAGAGGGAAATACAATTCTGGTAGTTACCCACGAAGAAGATATTGCTCAAATGTGTAAGCGAATTGTACGATTGAAAGACGGTGTTATTATAGAAGACAAAAAAATCAATCAAGTATTAGCCACTTCGCATGTTTAGTAGAGATCGTTGGAGCGAAATATTCGAAACTATAAGTAAAAACAAACTTCGTACTTTTTTGTCGGGGTTTACTGTCGCTTTGGGAATTTTTATTTTTATAATACTATTTGGATTAGGTAATGGCCTTAAAAATACTTTTCAGGAATTTTTTCTAGACGATGCAAGCAATGCTATTTTTTTATACCCTGGTCGAACCTCAATGCCATTTAAAGGATTTAAAGCCAACAGACGTATTGAGTTTAAAAATGATGATCTTGAAGATATCAAGCAAAACTTCACCTTGTTTACTGAATATATTACCCCCCGTATTTCTAGAAGTGCACTGACTAAATACAAAAACGAAAGCAATACCTATTCAACTAGGGCAGTAGCTCCAGGGCATCAATTTGTTGAGAAAACAATTATAATGAAAGGGCGCTATCTAAATCAGACTGATATTGATGAAAGACGTAAAAGTGCTGTAATTGGTCGTTTAGTTGCTAAAGACCTCTTTAAAGATGAAGACCCCATTGGTAAATATATTGATGTTGGATCAAGCGCATTTAAAGTAATAGGAGTTTTTCAAGATGAAGGTGGTGATAATGAGGAAAGAAATATTTATATACCATATACAACCCGACAACTTTTGGAAAAAAGTACCGACAGAGTAGATCAAATTGTAGTTACATTTCCCAAAGAATTAGGTCATGCTGGAGCTGTAGCTTTTGAGACTTCTCTTAAAAAATACTTTAAAGACAAAAAATCAATTGACCCAAGAGATCCTAATGGAATTTACATTCAAAATTTAACAGATGATTTAAAAAGAAGCCAACAATTTGCAGTTGTTCTTCAATTAATTGTAAGTATTGTTGGACTGGGAACACTAATTGCAGGAATTATTGGGATTTCAAATATAATGGTTTTTGTTGTTAAAGAGCGAACTAAAGAATTAGGTATTCGAAAAGCGATAGGAGCCACACCAAAATCAGTGATTCAAATGATACTTCAAGAATCAATTTTTATTACTACACTCTCTGGATATTTAGGCCTATTTTTAGGTATAGTCGTTTTAAAGAATATAGGTCTTCGACTCGAAGATTACTTTATTAAAAATCCATTTATCGATATGGGAACTGCCATTGCAGCCACTGTAATACTAATAGTTTTTGGAGCTATTGCCGGATATATTCCAGCCAAACGAGCTGCACGAATTAAACCCATTGTAGCCTTAAGAGATGAATAGTTTTAAAGTCATATTTGATCGAGATACTTGGCAAGAAATATTTGGTTCAATCGCTAAAAACAAAACACGTACTGTAATTACTGTAATTGGAGTGCTGTGGGGCATCTTTATTTACATTGCCTTATCAGGAGCAGCAAAAGGATTAGATAACGGTTTTGAAAGACAATTTGAAAATATTGCAATGAATTCAATGTTTATTTGGGCTCAACGTACAAGTATTCCCTATGAAGGATTTAAAATAGGTCGTTCAATCGAATTAAAATTATCTGATATTGAGTATTTAAAACAACGAGTTCCTGAAATACAATATATTGCCCCAAGAAATGCAAGAGGAGTATTTGGCGGAACTAGTCCATTGGTTTCAAGAAATAATAAATCAAGTAACTTTAATGTTTATGGTGATTTTCCTGTATACACCAAAATTGCTACCAAAAAAATTTATGATGGAGGTCGGTTCATCAATGAAGAGGATAATAAATATTCAAGAAAAGTTTGTGTAATAGGAGAACGAACACAAACTGAATTATTTGAAAAAGACGAAAATCCGATTGGACAGTACATTAAAATTGACAATATTTATTTTCAAGTTATTGGAATTCATAAGTTTGTACCAGGTGGAGGGTTCGAAACCGATGGAGATATTTTTATTCCTTTTGAAACCTTCCGAAAGCTATACAATACAGGTGAAACCGTTCAATGGTTTACAGTTGCAGCTTATGATAATGCAGATGCAGTTGATGTTGAAAATAAATTAAAGGCAACGCTCAAACGTATTCATCGAGTTTCGCCAGATGATGAGCGCGCCTTTGGCGGCTTTAACTTGGGAGAAGTATTTACAAAAATTTATGGATTTTCAAAGGGAATGACCCTATTATCTCTTATTGTTGGTATTGCTACCATAATTGCAGGAGTTATTGGAATCGGAAATATTCTCTTAATTTCGGTAAAAGAACGAACTAAAGAATTGGGTGTTCGAAGAGCATTAGGGGCTACTCCATCGGAAGTGCGTAATCAAATTATATTAGAATCCGTTTTTTTAACATTAATAGCAGGTATCATTGGAATAATTTTAGGGGCCTTAGTTCTTGCAGGAATCAATGCAGGCACACAAAACCTAACTGATTTTCCTTATACAAACCCCACAGTTCCCATTTCCTTTGTTTTAGGTGCTCTAGCTATTATGATTTTTTTAGGCACCCTCATAGGACTTATACCAGCGCAACGTGCAGTAAGTATAAAACCCATTGACGCATTACGAGAAGAATAACACATTATATACTTAATAAACATGAAAATTTTAAAATACATTGGAATAACACTTTTAATTCTAGGATCACTATTTGCAGCTGCCTATTTTATTAAAACCAATAACAAGTCTGTAATTTCCTATGAAACAAAAACGCCATTTATTACCTCGATAGAAAATAAAACGGTAGTTACAGGAAAAGTAATTCCTGAGGATGAGGTTGAAATTAAACCCCAAATACAAGGGATTATTGAAACTATTTTTGTGGAAGAAGGAGATTTAGTAAATACAGGAGATCTTTTAGCTAAAATTAAAGTAGTTCCTAACGAACAAAATTTGAACAGTGCAAAAGGCCGATTGGAAAACGCCAAAATTGTTTTAAAGAATTCAGAAGTCGAGTATAATAGAAATAAAGATCTTTTTGAAAAAGGAATTATATCAAAGCGTGATTTTGAAAATGTAAAACTTCAATATGATCAAGCCATTCAAAATGTAGAAAATTCAACTGCTGATTTACAAATTATCAGATTAGGATCTGCAGGTGGAGCTGCATCAGCAAATACAAATATACGAGCTACAGTGCCTGGAACAGTGTTAGAAATACCCGTTGAGGAAGGATTTCAGGTTATTGCAAGTAATAGTTTTAATGCAGGAACTACAATAGCTACAATTGCAGACCTGAATAAAATGATTTTTGAAGGTAAGGTAGATGAAGCTGAGGTAGGTAAACTGACTGTTGGTATGCCTTTAGAAGTAAATCTAGGAGCTATTGAAGATCAATCCTTAGCTGCAAAATTAAAATTTATTGCTCCTAAAGGAAATGAAGAACAAGGAGCTGTTCAATTCATCATTGAGGCAGATTTATTTTTAAATGACTCCATTTTTATTCGTGCAGGATACAGCGCCAATGCTTCCTTGGTTCTTGAACGTAAAGATAGCATTATGGCGATACCGGAATCGATTTTGCAATTTGACCGTGAAACCGAAAAGCCCTATGTTGAAATTGAAATAGGTGATCAAAAATTTGAACGTAAGGATATTGAAGTAGGAATTTCAGACGGTATTAATGTTGAAATTCTATCTGGACTTACTCTAGAGGATAAAATTAAAGTTTGGAATAAAACAGAACCTTTGAAAAAAGGAGATGAGAACACAGAAACACGAAATCGATAATTGATAAAATATAAAATTGTAAGTATCGAATTGAGAAACAAATAAAAACACAATCTCTTGAAAACAACTTTAGTACTCTTTTTTTCATTTTCAATGACTTGGCTTTTTGCACAAGTCCAAACCTATACACTTGAGGATTGTATCCTTCTAGCTTTAGAGAAAAATATTAACATAAAACAGTCAGAATTGGATGTTGAAGGGGCTTCTATTGAAAAACAAGATGCCATTGGTGCTTTTTTACCTCGAATTTCTGCACAATCACAACACATTTGGAACAATGGATTAAGCCAAAATATAACCAATGGGTTAATTGAAAATTTGACTACTCAATTTTCATCTTTTGGAGGAAATCTTGGTGTTACCCTTTTTAATGGAAAACAAAATATAAATCAACTTTCACGTGCTAACTTAAATTTAATTGCTCGTCAATACCAACTAGACAATATAAAAGACGATGTTAGCTTATTTGTAGCTAATGCTTATTTGCAAGTGATGTTTAATCGAGAAATTAATAATGTTCAAAAATATCAGTTGGAACTTTTGAAAGAAGATTTAGAAAGGACACAAGAGCGAATAGATGCTGGTGTATTAACCCAAGCTGATATTTACGAAATCGAGGCCAATTTGGCAGCTCAAGAGCAGGCAGTAGTTCAGGCAGATAATAATTACCGTCTCTCCCGTATTTCATTAGCTCAACTTTTGTTAATTACTGACTATGAAAATTTTAATATTGCACAAGAAGATTTAGATATACCTTTTTCTGAAATTTTAAATAAAACACCTAAAGAAATTTATGAAAAGGCATTAACTCTAAGAAATGATATAAAATTAGGTATAACCAATATTGAAATTGCCGAAAAAGATATTGATTTAGCTAAAGGGGCACTATTACCTTCATTAACCGCTTTTTATAATTATAACACCCGTATTTCCTATAGTGATCGATTTGTGGACACAGGTAATTTAATTGAGGCGCCAATTGGTGTGGTAAAGCAAAGTGGAGATTTGGTTATTACTCAATTTCCGGAGCGAAACATAACAGGTCCTTTATCTTTTGCCACCCAGTTTGGTCAAAACGATGGACAGAGTTACGGTTTAGCACTTAATATTCCAATTTTTAATGGTTCAGCAACTCGAAATAATATTAAAAGAAGAAAGTTAAATTTGAAACGTACCGAAAATCAATTGGAGCAAACTAAATTAGATCTTGAAAACACTATAAATCAAGCCTTTAATAATGCCGAAGGGGCCTTTAAATTTTACGAAGCCTCAGTTAAAACTTTATATGCGCGTTCAGAAGCATTTGAAATAGCCAAAGAACGATTTGCAGCAGGTGTATTCAATTCTTTTGATTATATCCAAGCACAGCAACGGTATCAGATTGCAGCTTCAGATATTGTTCGTGCCAAGTTTGATTATATTTTCAAATTGAAAGTTCTCGAATTCTATTTTGGTTTAGAGTTATAATTCACTTCACTTTTAGGTATTTTTTTCTGATCAACTAAATTTCTATATTCATAGATTAGAATTTATAATTTTAACGCTATGAAGTCTACTAATATTGAAGTTTTCGAAAGTCAACACAAAAATATTCCTGGTAATCCATCTACCTCAAAGAGTAGTAAGAATATCGTTAATACAAATCCAAATTACAGTCCTTTACGTGTATTTACTACAGATCAATGGCGTTTTTGGTGTGAAAATGGATATATAGTTCTAAAAAATGCAGTTTCAAAAGAACAAGCAGACCAAACTGCTGAATTTTTATGGGAGTTTGAAGAAAAAAATCCAAATGACCCTTCCACTTGGTATTCGACTCCACGTACAGAAATAAAAATGAAAGAACTTGCGGGTACAGGAATGGTTGAAGTTTATAATCATCAAATGCTTTGGAATAACAGACAAATAGATAAAATATATCATGCTTTTACTGACATCTGGGCATTAGAGGAACTTTGGGTTACAATAGATCGTGCAAATTTAAATTTTCCAATAAGGGAAGGATTTTCATACAAAGGCTTTATTCATTGGGATTATGATCCTGATACAAACCCACAAAACGTTCAAGGGTTAATTGCTTTATCTGACCAAACTAATATTAAATCTGGAGGTTTTCAATGTGTACCTTGGTTGTATAAACATTATCATGAGTGGAAAAAAACACAACCAGAAGATCGAAATCGTTTTCAACCCGATATGAGTGGGCTTGAAGATAAACTTGTAAAAGTTCCTCTTGAAAAGGGAGATTTATTAATTTTTCACAGTCAATTGGCTCATGGTATTCGACCCAATCTTTCAAAAGATACGGTTCGAATTGCACAATACATCTCTATGATGCCTGCAGAAGAAGAAAACGAAATCTTAAAGCAATGGAGAATAAAATCTTGGAGGGACCGTATTGCTCCTGAAGGATACGCTTTTCCTGGTGATCCAAGAAATTGGGAGCAAACTAAGTACAGGCAGGCAATTCTTTCCCCTTTAGGTAAAAAGTTATTAGGACTTTTAAGATGGTCAGATTAAAAGATTATGAATTTTCAATTAAAGGATAAAGTGGCCCTAATTACGGGTTCAACTTCGGGAATTGGATATGCAACTGCAAAGTTATTACTTCAAGAAAAAGCTATTGTATATATTAATGGCAGAACTTCTTCATCAGTTTCTCAAGCCATCCAACAATTAAAGAGCGAGGTTAAAAAGGCAAAAGTTTTTGGTAAAGTAGGTGATTTTAATCATTCAAAAACAGCTCATCTTATAACGGCTGATCTTCCTCATATAGATATTTTGATAAATAATGTAGGAGTATATGATTCTTCACCTTTTTTTGAGACTCCAGATTCAACCTGGGAAAACCATTTTCAAGTCAATGTAATGAGTGGAGTCCGTTTATCCCGAATTTTACTAAAAGGAATGTTAGACTCTAATTGGGGCCGAATTCTATTTATATCAAGTGAGTGTGCCTATTTAGTTCCAACAGACATGGTTTCTTATAGTGCAAGTAAAGCAATGTTACATGCCATTTCAAAAGGATTAGCTCAATTGACAAAATCATCGGGGGTTACAGTTAATGTTGTTGCACCAGGTTCTACATTGAGTAAAGGAGCTGAAGAGTTTTTATCACAAAAGATAAAATCATCAGAAAAAAAGAAGAATGAAGTGGTACAAGAATTTTTCTCTGCTGAGCGTTCTCAATCTTTACTTCAACGGTTTACTTCACCTGAAGAAATTGCACAAACTATAGTGTATCTTTGTAGCCCACTTTCTAGTGCCACAAATGGTGCAATAATAAAATCTGAAGGTGGCTCTACATCTGGAGTATTTTAATAAATAATAATGGCCTATATTCTTCAAATTGAAACCACTACCCAGCAATGTTCTGTTGCCCTTTCATATCAAGGTAAAACCTTGATGTTAAAAGAAGAAAGATCAATGGGGTATAGCCATAGTGAAAAATTACATGTTTTTATTCATTCCCTTCTAGAAGAAGGTGCATTTTCTTGGAATCAAATAGATGCCATAGCCGTGAGTAAAGGTCCAGGATCATATACTGGCTTGCGAATTGGTATAGCAGCAGCAAAAGGGTTGTGTTATGCCCTAGAAATCCCATTAATTTCAGTAAATACATTGGATATAATGGCTCAAGCAGTTAATGTGGATAATGGGTACATAATCCCTATGCTAGATGCAAGAAGAATGGAAGTATACACTGCTGTTTATGATTATCAAAAAGAAAAAGTATTTTCAACTTCCGCTATTGTTTTGAATTCTGAAAGTTTTTTGGACATAGTAGCCTCAAATACTTGTCTAGTGATTGGTAATGGTGCAGCAAAATTTGAAGGTCTTTCCCCTAAAATAAAGGCCATTTTTGATTGCGAACTTTATCCCTCTGCTTCAGATATGAGTCAATTGGTTTGGGAAAAATTTAAAAAGAATGAGGTAGAAGATATTGCCTATTTTGAGCCCTTTTATTTAAAAGACTTTCAAACAACTCCACCCAAAAAATAAAATTAATCGTTGATTGCAATAACAGTTTCAACTTTTGAGGGGAGCATATCTTTCAACATCGTTTCTATTCCACTTTTTAATGTAATGGTGGAAGAGGGGCAACCACTGCAAGCACCTTGTAGAAGTACACGAACAGATTTTTCTTCTTCATCATAGCTATCAAATTGAATGTTGCCCCCATCAGATGCAACTGCAGGCTTAACATATTCATCTAAAATAGCAATGATTTCAGCTTCAATTGGACTATAGAATTTTTGGGCTTTTTCTTCTTTGTTTTTATTACCCTTTTCTAGGTTCTCTTGTTCTAAAATGATTTTTCCAGATGCTAAAAAAGAGCGAATAAACTCTCTTATTTCCATAACGTGGTCCTCCCACTGTTCCCCTTCAGTTTTGGTAATTGAAATGTAGTTTGCATCTAAAAATACTTCTTTGACAAAATCAAAAAGAAAGAGTTCTTTAGCTAACGGGGAAGGTTTAGATTGATTGCTGGTTTTGAATTCTAGGGGTTGGTTGACTAAACTTTTATTGGCAACAAATTTCATCACCGCTGGATTCGGCGTACTTTCAGCATAGACTGTTACGGGAACCGTTTTTTTATAACTAGACTCTAAAATATTACCACCCTCATTAAGATAATTTTCTAGTTGTTCTTTCACCTCCTCTAATACATCTTCCCATTCTAAAATATCAAATCGCTCTACTTGTATTGAATCAGAATCCAAACGGACGCTTTTAACAAAAGGCAAATAAAATAATTGTTGCACAAGAGGTGCATTTTGGGCTTCATCAATTGATTTAAAAGCCATTGGACTAGTGGGTCCAATGGGTAAATTAAAACGAAAAACAGCCCAAGACAAATTGGTTTGAACTGTAGCTTTTAGTTCTATTTTTTCCATCAAGTTTATATAGTTTGCCTTTTTTTGACAAAAGTAATAAAGTAAGGGTATTTCCTTGAGCTATTTCAAAAATAAAGGGATTTGTTGTATTTTGATGCAAAAGAAAAGTATGTTACTTCGAAAACTTAAAGGGATTACTCCAAAATATGGGGAGGGTTGTTTTATAGCTGAAAATGCGACTCTTATTGGAGATGTGATTTTAGGTAATCAATGCTCTGTTTGGTATCATGCAGTTATACGTGGGGATGTGCATTCTATTCGCGTGGGAAATCAAGTGAATATTCAAGACGGTGCTATTATTCATGCTACCTATAAAAAAGCTCCTACTATAATAGGAAATAGAGTATCTATTGGGCATAATGCAATTGTACATGGGTGTACAATTCACAATGATGTTTTAATAGGAATGGGAAGTGTCGTTATGGATGATTGTATTGTTGAACCTTTCAGTATTATTGCTGCAGGGGCAGTTGTTACTCAAGGCACACATGTTGAATCAGGATCAATTTATGCTGGTATTCCTGCCCGAAAAATTAAATCTTTGGATGAAAGCTTAATTAAAAATGAGATTGAACGAATTGCAAAAGGGTACCTGTTTTATTCTAGTTGGTATCAAGAAGAATAAGCATAAAAAAAGCCGCTTTTAAGCGGCTTTTTATTTTTTCAATAAATTAAAAACCTAATTCTGTTTTTACATCAGCAATAAGATCTTTACCAGAAGCTATAATTACACTTCCTCCTGGGCTAGAATCTAAAACATATTCAAAGCCTTGAGCTTTTGCAACTTTTTCAATCGCTGCACGGGCTTTATCGTAAAGAGGACGCATCATTTCAGCAGAACGTCTTTGTAGTTCTTGAGCAGCTGTTTCTCTAAAATCCTGAATTCGCTGTTGCATTTCTTGCAATTCTACTTGGCGTTGCTGATTGATAAGTTCTGTTTGATTTTGAGCATCTCCTTGATAAGTTTGTGCTTTTGTTTGAAATTCTTTTACAGAAGTTTCCATTTCTTTAGCATACTGATCTTCTAATTTCTTTAATTCATTTTGAGCAGAAATAACTTCAGGCATTTCGCTTATTAAAAGCTGCGTATTAATATGCGCAACTTTTGATTGAGCTGCAAGTGTTAATGGAGCAATTAAAAACAGAAGGCTTACAATGAGTTTTGATAAGTGTTTCATAAGTGGTGTTGAATTTAATTATTTGAATTGGTGGCTTTTGTTTTTATTTCCTCCAATATCTCTTTTCGATCTTGTATTCGTTGTTCTCTATTTAAACGTTTAATAACTAGGTCGCTAATATCGTAATTTTTTGCGGAATACAACATGGTAAAATTTGAAGATCGATCAAAAATAAAATCATAATTTTTTTCTTCTGCAATTTGCTTTACTATAGCCAATATTTGATCTTGAACGGGTTGTATCAATTTAGTGCGTTGGATAATCATATCGCCACGAGGGCCAAATCTTTTTTCTTGTAAATCAATTATTTCTAATGCAAAATCTTGAATTTCTAACTCTCGATCTTGAATCAATTCCGGAGTTAATAAAACACGTTCTGTATTAAGTTGATCTTGATATTGTTTTAGTTGAATTTTTTTTAGTTCAATTTCTTTTTTCCAATTTTCAATATTTTTATCTAACAGGTCACTAGCTTTTTTATATTCCTCAACGTTTTCTAGAATAACATTCATGTCAATGTATCCAACGCGTGCACCACGTTGGGCATGAGATGTCGAAACTAATAGTAGTAGTGTGAATAAAATATATTTATAAATCAGCTTATTTCTCATAGAACTTATAACGTAAGGACTTGTAAATTAGTATTTTGAGAAAGATTTTATTAGATTAAAAGCGTTGTCCTATGATAAAGTGTGTTTCCCATCCATTTGGAGTAGTGGAGTTGAAATTTACGCTATCAAAACCGTAACCAAAATCAATTCCTAATAACCCAAAAGCGGGCATAAATATTCGCATCCCTACGCCAGCAGATCGCTTTGAATTAAATGGGTCAAAATCTCGAAAACTATCATATCCTTTACCGGCCTCTAGAAATGACAAAGCATATATTGAAGCGCTAGGCTTTAAAGTTATAGGATAACGTAATTCCAACGAAAATCGGTTGAATAACACAGAGCCATCGGTACTAGATAAAGATTGGTTAGGATACCCGCGTAATGCTAAAGTTTCCCTGCCATCTAACGCATAATTTATCATACCATCACCGCCTAAATAAAATCTTTCAAAGGGAATGTTACCTCTGTCTGGATTATAGGCTCCAATAAAACCTAAATCGGCCTGAGTTTTCAGAATTAATTGATCAACAATACGGGTATACCAAGTTCCATTAAATTTTATTTTATAAAACTCTAACCATTTAAATTTTTCTTGATCAATTTTATCAATTAAGGGATTTCCTTTGTCATCTTGAAATTCTGGAAGGCTACCTAAGTTAGCATAATCACGCCCTGAAAGTAAAGAATAAGGAGGAGTAAATTTTCCACTAATGTTAAATGTTGACCCTCCTACAGGAAATATAGGATTTATTCTAGTATTATTTCTAGATAAACTTATGGTATAGGCTAGGTTGTTGGCTTCACCATCACCAAAAGTAAATAGGCCTGTATAATAGTTGATTAGATTGTAGTATTGGTAGGAAATGGATTGCGATAATTGAAAAAAGTCATCAGGTATCTGAAGTCTTTTTGCTAACCCTAAGGTAATACCACTAATTTGGAAAGATTGAGATCGATCAGCCAACCCTGTAAAAAAGTCGTACCGGTACTGAATAGTATGTTGTAATGATGTTGAAAATTGAACAGGCTGTTTTCCTCCCATCCAAGGTTCTGCGAAATTAAAACTATAGGTATTGTAAAATTGACTGGCTTGAAGTCGTAAAGCCAAAGTCTGCCCGTCGCCCATTGGTAAGGGTTTGTAAGATTTACCATTTAATATGTTTCGCATAGAAAAATTATTAAAGGAAAGCCCCAAGGTTCCTATAAATCCGCCTTGTCCATATCCCCCTTGAAGTTCGATTTGACTCGCACCAGATTCTACCAAATCAAAGCGAACATCTATAGTGCCTGAGTTAGGATCCACATTTTCTAGTTCTGGATTTATTTGTTCGGCATCAAAAAACCCCAATTGACCTAATTCACGAACGGTTCGAATTAATTTGTCTTTACTGTAAAGTTCTCCAGGTTTAGTTCTTAATTCACGGTAAATTACATGGTCATTTGTTTTAGAATTACCCTCAATAACAATTTTATTAAAACTGGCTAGTTTTCCCTCTGTAATTCGAATTTCAAAGTCTATTGTGTCATTTATAGCACTAACTTCAACAGCATTAATATTGGAAAAGAGATATCCGTTATTTTGATATAAATTGGTAATATCATTTCCATCAGGTTTACTTGTATCAGCTATCCTTTTTTTAAGTAATACACCGTTATAGGTGTCTCCTTTTTGAAGGCCTAAAATTTGTTGAAGAATAGCATCTGAATAAATTGTATTACCAATAAAATCAATATTCCCGAAGTAATATTTTTTTCCTTCCTCAATATTTAAAATTAGATTTATGGTATTTGTTCCATCATCGTTATAAACCAATGTATCTCCAGTAACCCTAGCATCTCTATACCCTTCTTCTTTATAAAAATCTACTAGGCGTTTTAAATCTTCTTTGTATTCATCTTCATTATATTTTGATTTTTTCCAAAAGCGAATTGAAGTTTTGTGTTTTGTTTTTTTGAATTTTGAACGTAAAGTTTTGTCTTTAAAAATTTCGTTCCCTTCAAAATTTATATCTTTTATTTTTATTCTAGGTCCTTTATCTACATTAACTACCATTTTATAAGTATTGGCTCCCACAGTATCTTTTATGGTATTTAAAGCCACCTTTGTGTTAAGGAATCCTTCTTTTTTATATTTATTTTCAATATAATTTTTAGTATTGGTCAAAAAACTTTCTGATAATTTTTTGCCACTTGTTAATTCAGTATCCGTAATAACAGACTCGATCCGACCTTTTTTAAGACCATTGATTTTAACATCTGATAATGTGGGTAATTCTTCGATCTCAATTTCAATAGAAATGTTTTGACCCTCTACTTTAGTTACATAAAAGTTGATGTCACTAAAAAGTTCAAGTCCCCATAATTTATTAATAACTGCACTAATTTCTTCTCCTGGCACATTTAAACTTTGCCCTTTTCGTAGGCCACTATATGAAATTACAGTTTGAGCGTTAAATGTTTTTAGTCCGGATACAGTAATTGAGTCTAAAACATAATTACGCCCTTTTACATAGCCTTCGGTTTGTGCTGAAGCACTTATGCCTAAAACTAAAAATAGGATTAGTAGAAAAGGCTTTAAAATGAAATTACGATATGAGTTGTTCGCTAGTTTTTCCAAATCGTCTTTCTCGTTTGTTATAGGTTTCCAATGCTTTATGAAGATCTACTTTATTAAAATCAGGCCATAAGGTTTTAGTAAAATACAATTCTGCATAGGCAATTTGCCATAATAAAAAATTACTTATTCTTTCCTCACCACTGGTACGGATTAACAAATCTACAGGCGGCAAATTTCGCGTGTAAAGATGCTCATTTATCATGGACTGGTCAACTTTTTCGGGTGAAATTATGCTATTTTTAACTTTCTCAGCAATTGATTTCATGGCCTGAGTTATTTCTTCTTGAGCACCGTAGTTTAATGCTAAAGTAAGTACCATACCTTTGTTGTGTTTTGTTTTATCTATTACATAATCTAACTCTTCTCTCACTGCTTCAGGAAGTGAAGTCAAATTACCAATAGCATTCAAGCGAATTTCATTTTCAATCAGTCGTTGAAACTCTTTTTTTAATGAATTTAATAAGAGTTTCATCAAAATATTAACTTCATCTAAAGGACGTCGCCAATTTTCAGTTGAAAAAGCATAAAGAGTAAGATATTTGATTCCTGTTTTTGCACTTTCTTCGACAATTTCGCGGACCGACTTAGCTCCTTGACGATGTCCTAAAACACGCTGTTTCCCTTTCTTTTTTGCCCAACGTCCATTTCCATCCATTATAATGGCGACATGTTTTGGTATTTCCTTCATTTATTCTTTACAATAACATGGAAGATCGCCAAAGGTAAATGAAATTGTCAAACCCGTAAAGAGATACCAGTCATTATTCGCAAGGTTACCAAATTTATATTCATTTATATCTGCATATTCATTTTCTGGATTACTGCCATCAAGATTATCGGTGAGTGTGTAGCGGGCACCCATTTCAATTCCAAGGACAAGGTAGGGATTGGGATTGATTTTAAATCCTAATATAAATGGAACGGCTATTTTTTCTGTTTTTCCATATTCTTCATAAGTTGCTTCATTGAATGTTCCATGAGGTGGAATATATATTTGATTATATCTAAAGTATCCCAAACCATAAAAAATAAAAGGCGTAAAACTAGTAATCCCATTGTGTAGATTATATTCTTTAAAATTAATTTCTATACCTGCCATCGCCTCCTGTATGGAATTATCTACTTTATATGATCTTCGAAATCGATTTAAATCACTGTTATTATATTCAGTCTCTTGAAGGCGTGTAAAAGTAAAACCCGCTCGAAGAGAATAACGATCATTTGTATTCCATTTATATAACACTCCTAAAGCAGGGCTATTCGGATCGATAAAGCGATCAGTTCCAATGTCTCCAATGTAATTACTTCCCCCAATAAAAAGGCCAACTTCGTGAGTTTGTGCATTTAAATGATTAGTAGTATATAGAAGAAAGAACAGTAGAAAGTAAATGCGCATGAATTTAGAAATCACCTTTACAGGATATCCATATCCTATTGAATTTATAACCCTAATTGAAGATTTTTATTGTACGTTTCGAGCATCTTTACCCCAAAATAGTTTTTCACGAAGGGCATTGAAAAAAAAAGACCCATTTAACTGTACAGTGCGTATAGAAAATGCTGCTTTCTTTAAATAAATATCATTTCTATTTTCTACGGTAATCACCCTTGAATCAAGGGAAAGTAAATGGTGTTTGTCTCTACCAGTTACCGAAATTCGTATAGATGTAGTATCAGGAACAATTAATGGTCTCATATTAATATTGTGTGGAGCAATAGGGTTTAAAATCCAACATTGAGAATCTGGTGAAACAATTGGACCTCCACTACTCATTGAATACCCAGTTGAACCTGTAGGAGTAGATATGATTAATCCATCAGACCAGTAAGTGGTTAAAGGTTGTCCATCCAATTCAGCCTCAATACTGAGCATGGCAGTAGTATTTTTTCGATTGATACTTACTTCGTTTAAAGCAAATCCAAAATCTTCTAGTGCAGATATCGGATCTTTTGAACTTACTTGCAATAAAGATCGTGAAACATAGCTAAACTGTGAATCAAAAAAAGCATCGAGTCCTTCTGACAAGGCATCTCGATGGAGAGAAGTTAAAAAACCTAATCGACCAGTATTAATTCCAAATATTGGTATTTCTGTATTGCCAATAACTGTAATTGCGCGTAATAACGTTCCATCTCCTCCTATTGAAAATAGAAAATCGACTTTTTCTTGTAAAATTTCATTTCCATCAAAATAGTGATATTCATCTGCCTTGGCACCCATGTATTTTTTTAATCGATCAACTAAAAGCACTTCATGTTTATTTGCACTTAAGTAAGCAAGTGTACGATTAACAAACGTTAAGGTTTCCTCAGAAAAAAAAGCACTGTAAAGGGCAATTTTCATAGTTTAACTTCTTGAATCAAAGGTACAAAACTCATGATTAAGAATTCCTTCCTCTCTTCAATGAATAAAAAAAAGGATTTTGTACATAAATATTAAGTTGAAGCCAATACTTTTGCCAAAAAAAATGACCCGATTAAGCGTAAATATCAATAAAGTAGCTACCCTTAGAAATGCTCGTGGAGGAATAATGCCAAATGTTTTGCAGGTGGCTATTGATTTACAGCGATTTGGGGCACAAGGCATAACTATTCATCCGCGTCCAGATCAACGTCATATTCGTTATACCGATGCTAAAGAGCTTCCTTCAGTTGTTACTACTGAATTCAATATCGAAGGGAACCCAATTCCTGAATTCTTAGATTTGGTCTGTGCCATACGTCCTACTCAAGTCACTTTAGTTCCTGATGCTGAAGATGCAATCACCTCAAATGCCGGGTGGGATACACTTAAGAATAAAGACTTTTTGAAAAAGGTAATCCAGCGATTGAAAGCAGAAGGCATTCGCACTTCAATTTTTGTAGATCCAGACCTTGCCATGGTAGAAGGAGCAAAAGTTACAGGGACAGACCGTGTGGAATTATATACAGAAACCTATGCCAATCAATACCCAGTTAACCGAGAAAAAGCCATTGAACCTTTTATTGCTGCTGCACTTCGAGCAAATGATTTAGGTATAGGCCTTAATGCTGGACACGATTTGAGCCTTGACAATATTGCCTATTTTGCAAAGCATATACCAAATCTAAAGGAAGTGTCAATTGGGCATGCATTAATTTGTGAAAGCCTTTATCTAGGTTTTGAAAACGTTATCCCAATGTATTTAAAACGTTTACAGGTTTGAATATAGTTCACAGCTCTATTATCGGAAATTCAGAAAAAGACCTTTTAATCCTTCACGGTTTTTTAGGTATGGGTGACAATTGGAAAACTCATGCCAAAGAATGGGCTGAATTAGGATATAGGGTGCATTTAATCGATCAGCGTAACCACGGTAGAAGCTTTTGGAGTGACACATTTTCTTATGAAAGTATGGTTGATGATTTAGCTCATTATTGCAAAGCGCACAGCTTAAAAAATCCTATTTTATTAGGACATTCAATGGGTGGTAAAACGGTGATGCGCTATGCATGTAATTATTCAAAGGAATTATCTGCTTTGGTTATTGCAGATATTGCACCTAAGGAGTATACACCTCATCATCAACTAATTTTACAAGGGTTAGCCGCATTAGACTTCTCTATAATTAAGAGTAGAAATCAAGCCGATGAAGCCTTAGCTTTTTATGTTAAAGATAAAAATACAAGACAATTTTTATTGAAAAATATCTATTGGGAAACACCCGAAAGACTTGGACTTCGAATAAATATTAACGTTCTTAAAAACGCCAGTATGGCTATTGGTGAGGGATTAGATTCAAATGCGCAATCAAGTTTGCCTACGTTGTTCTTAAAAGGAGAAGTTTCAGATTATATTTTGGACCAAGATCATTTGATTATAAAACATCATTTTCCTAATGCTGAAATAAAAGAAATTGCTAATGCAGGACATTGGCTTCATGCAGAGCAACCGTCTGCTTTTTTTAAGCAAGTTACCTCTTGGCTTAGCACTACTGTGTAACCTGTAACATTTAAATTAAAATTGTGACATTTGTAAGGTTTTCATTTGCAAAAAAAGATAAATTTTACTTTTGCTACACAAATTTTAAAGTCTGTCAATCCATCCTAATCGGTACATATGAAAGTAATTCTTCGAAAAGCAATAGCATCGGATAGTAAAGATATTTTGGCATTAATAAAAGAACTTGCTGTTTTTGAAAAAGAACCCGAAAGTGTTCATATCACTGAGGAAGATATACTAGTGCATGGATTTAATGACCCTTCTAAATTTGATTGTTTTGTTGCTGAAGTTAATGGTGGAGTGGTAGGTATGGCTTTATACTATCCTAGGTTTTCTACTTGGAAAGGTCCTACACTTCATTTGGAAGATTTAATTGTTTCTGAAGCTTTCAAAGGTCAAGGTATTGGCACTCAACTATACTCAGCATTCATCCAAGAAGCCTATTCTTTAGGAGTAGGTAGAATTGAATGGAATGTATTGGATTGGAATGCTCCAGCAATTTCATTTTATGAAAAAAGTGGAGCTAATGTTTTACACGACTGGAGTACGGTTCAAATGCACCGTAATGAAATGAAAGCGTATTTAGACAAATTTCAAAGAGAATGAAAGTATATAAATTTGGTGGAGCCTCAGTAAAGGATGCTGGAGGAGTTAAAAATTTATATTCCGTATTAAATAAAACGGGTATAAAAAATACTTTGGTTGTAGTTTCTGCTATGGGTAAAACAACTAATGCTCTTGAAAAAGTAATTGAATCATATTTTGCCAATAAGACTAAAACACCTCCAGAATTATTACAAATAAAGGCGTATCATTTTGAAATAATTGAGGGCCTTTTTACTATAAATAAAAAAGAAGTTATTGATGATGTTCAAGCATTATTTGATGAATTACAAGATTTTTTAAAATACAATAAAGCACCTAATTATAGTTTTGTTTATGACCAAGTAGTGAGTTTTGGAGAATTGATTTCAACAACTATTATTCATCACTTTTTAACTGCCCAAGGAATTTTTAATTTTTGGCTTGACGCACGTGAATGTGTAAAAACTGATGATTATTATCGTGCAGCAAATTTAGATTGGGAAAACACCCAAAACTTAATCAAAAATGCGGTAGCAGGAAAAGAGGTTGTTATCACACAAGGTTTTATTGGAAGTAATGCTAATAATTTTACGACAACACTAGGAAGAGAGGGTTCTGACTATAGTGCGGCTATCTTTGCCTATGCATTAAATGCGGATTCTGTTACTATTTGGAAAGATGTCCCAGGCGTGTTGAATGGCGATCCACGTGTATTTTCAAATACTCAACTTCTTCATCAAATTTCATATAGAGAAGCAATTGAATTAGCATTTTATGGAGCTTCGGTTATCCATCCAAAAACATTACAGCCTCTTCAGCGAAAAGAAATCCCTTTATATGTACGTTCATTTGAAAAACCTGAAGCTGCGGGTACATCAGTATCTAAAGGCAAACCTCTTGTGCCTCATGTTCCTTGTTTTATCGTAAAAAAAGATCAAGTTTTGATTCAACTTTCTAGTATTGACTTTTCATTTATAGTTGAAGAAAATATAAGCTATATTTTTAATTTACTTCATGAATATCAAATGCCTGTAGAGTTAATTCAAAATTCTGCCATCAGTTTTTCTGTTTGTGTATCTAATAAATACAAACGATTAGAGGAATTAGTTTTGGTACTTCGCTCTCGATTTAATGTGGAGGTGATTGAAAATGTAGATTTATTTACAATACGTCACTTTGATGAAAAAGCAGTTAAGAGTATTCATCAAAAAGGGAAAAAGATATTACTTGAGCAACGTACTCAGGAAACCGCTCAGTTTGTTTTGAGTGATACTGAATAAATTTCTTTTGTCAAATTCTTTACAAAAGTTTTAATTTCATCACGTGTAGCACGAAAAGCAGCTTCAATTTCAATCTCTGTACCTTTGATTTTTGAAGGATCTGAAAAATTGTAATGTATGCGTTTGGCATTTTTAGTTGGAATTACAGGGCAATTTTCTGCGGCATGGTCGCATACAGTTAGAATATAATCAAATTCAATTTCAAGATATTCCTCTACCAAATTAGAGGTGTGAAAGCTAATATCAATTCCAGCTTCTGCCATTGTAGCAATGGCCTTAGGATTTACTCCGTGTGTTTCAATTCCAGCACTGTAAATGTTGGCTTGCCCTCCTGTAAAATATCGGAACCATCCTTCAGCAATTTGACTTCTACATGAATTTCCAGTACAAAGAATTAAGATGTTTTTTTTGTTTTTCATAGTGATATAAAGAAGGTAAAAGTAAAAATCATTTAGAATACAATAATTTAATTTTTGACACGATAGTTTCTGCCAATTTACGATGACTTTCAAACGTCCATCCAGCAACATGAGGACTAAGAAGTACATTTTCAGCTTCTAGTAAATAGTCTAAAGATTTGGGGCGATCAGTTTTTGAAAAGATCGAATGAAAGGAAGATGATTCATATTCAAGCACATCTAATCCGGCACCTAATATTTTACCTGACTTTAGTCCCTCAACCAAGTCTTCAGTTAGAACAGCCTTCCCTCGAGCAGTGTTTAGAAACCAAAAAGGATGATGCATTTCTTTAATAAATGAAGCATTTATTAAACCATTAGTTTCCTGATTTTGCGGGATGTGTAAACTTAGTACATGAGATTTTTTTTGAAGTGTTTCTAGGGAAACCTGCTTGGCATTCTCATTTCCTACCCCTGCTTTTATATCATAACAAAGTACGTTAACTTTAAACCCTTTTAATTTCTCAGCAAAACTTTTTCCTGTATTGCCATATCCAATAAGACCAATAGTTTTCCCTTCTAATTCCCAACCTCTATGTGCTTCTCGAAGCCAATTTCCTGATTGAATACTCAAATGGGCCTGATGTAATTTATTAAAAAGACTTAAAAGCATTCCCAGAGCGTGTTCACCAACTGCATTACTATTGCCTTCTGGAGCAGCAACTAAATAAATTCCTTTTTTTTGTGCATAAGAAACATCAATATTTTCCAATCCCGCACCAACACGTGCAATAAATTGAAGTGATTTGGCTTTTTCAAGAAATGATTGATCTATAGGAAAACGACTACGAATAACTATTCCCTTATAAGGTGATATATTTTTTTCTATTTCCTCTCGAGGTGTCTCGTAAGCAATATCATTTTCAAATCCCAAGTCATACAACCCTTCTATTAAGCAAGGGTGGTTTTCATCAATGTGAAGAATACGTTTGGTTATCATTAAAAGCCTAAAGCTATTTTTGCAATGTAAAAGAATAAAAAAATACCAAAAATATCATTGGCTGTAGTTATAAAGGGACCAGTAGCTATAGCCGGATCAATTCCTCTTTTATTTAAAATTATTGGAACGAAAGTACCAATAAGAGCTGCTACAATAATTACCAACATCATAGATCCCGCAATTGTTAAGCTTACACCAAACCCTTGTTTTGTAAAATAACCAAAGATTAAAATGACAAGGGCTAGTGCAAATCCATTGATTAGACTTAGACCAACTTCTTTTAAAAGGCGAACTAATAGGGATCCTTTAACCACATTTTTAGCTAACCCTTGCACTATAATTGCAGATGACTGCACCCCAACATTACCCGCCATGGCAGCTATAAGTGGAGTATAAAAAAATAAGTTTCTAAGTCTAGGCTCTTCCATTGCGGATTCGAAATCTTGCAAAATAAAAACGCTACCCAATCCTCCTAAAAGCCCTAAAAATAACCAAGGAAGTCTTGCTTTAACCAATTCAAAAATAGTATCATCAGCTTCTACATCATTTGAAATTCCAGCAGCAAGCTGATAGTCTTTTTCAGCTTCTTCTTGAATAACGTCAATAATATCATCAATGGTAATACGACCGAGTAATTCTTTTTTATGATTGACTACTGGTATAGCTTCTAAATCGTATTTAGACATAATTTTAGCTACTTCTTCTTTAGGCTGATCTACAGTAACAAAATCAACTTTAGGAATAAAAATATCTTTCACTTTAGCTTTAGAATCAGCCGTTATTAGATCTTTTAAAGATAATCTTCCTTTAAGTTTATTTTTGGTGTCAACCACATAAATAGAATGAACGCGTGTTACATTTTCAGCTTGTTCACGCATGCTGTTAAGACATTTTAATACACTTAAATCTTCCTCTACTTTGACTAATTCCTTGGCCATTAATCCTCCCGCAGTATCTTCATCATATCGTAAAAGTTCACGTATGTCTTGAAGATGTTCATTATCCTCAATTTGTGACATGACCTTTTCTTTTCGAGACTCTGGAAGTTCTGAAATAAGATCTGCAGCATCATCGGAGTCGAGCTCTGCAATTTCATTTGCAATTTCTTTTGCAGAAAGATTTTCTAGAATTCCTTCTCTTATATCAGGATCAACTTCTGCAAGGGCATCAGCTGTTGTGCCACTGTCTAAATGTTTTATTAAAAAAGTAGCTTCATCAAGGGAAAGAAACTCAATAATTTCTGCAATATCAGCATAGTGAATAGACTTAAGTTTGCGTTTTAATTTTGCATTTTCTCCATTTTCAATAAGAACTTTAATGTCTTCTAAAAAAGAAGAGTCAATTTGAAACCGTGCCATTGCTTATCCTTTTTGTCAGTTCTATGAACTCCGTTCCTGAAAGTGTTTCGGGGCGCCTGCCAAAGATAGTATCTTCTCTTATAAATTCGGGAATATTCAGTGTTTTTAAACTATTTCTAAGGGTTTTTCTTCTCTGCTGAAAACTTTGTTTTACTATTTGAACTAATAATTTTTCATCACAATCTAGGTTTAATTCAGTTTTAATCTTCATTTCTAAAACCGCTGAGTCTACCTTTGGAGGAGGCGAAAATACTTGAGGGGGAACTGTAAATAAATAAATTGGAGTGTAATATAATTGACATAAAACAGATAGGATACCATACTTTTTTGATCCTGGTGGTTCACAAATCCTTTCAGCCACTTCTTTTTGAAACATTCCTGCAAAAAATGGAATATACTCTTTGTGCTCAAGAACTTTAAATACAATTTGGGAGGAAATATTATACGGAAAATTTCCTATTACTGCATAAGGTGTTAACCCCATAAATGAACTCAAATCAAGAGTAAGAAAATCAGCTTGAATTAAATTAACATCTTCTGTAGAAAAGCGATTCTTTAAAAATAAAATAGATTCTGTATCAATTTCAACGAGGTGAATTTCTTTTTCTTTACCAACTAAAAATTGAGTTAATACCCCCATTCCAGGTCCAATTTCTAAAACCTTTTGGCAAGACTGATTGTCTAAAAGGGTGGCTATTTTTTTTGCGATTGTAAGATCGTTTAAAAAGTGTTGTCCCAGCTTTTTTTTAGGTCGAACAGGTTTCATGGATGTTGGCTTATCAATTCCAATTCAGTTTCAAAAGAAAGTACTTTCTCTTGAAATTCTTCTCTAACCCAGTTTTGATAGAATGAGGGAAATGATGTGATAAATTTATTAATATCTTCAATTGATTTAGCTTTGTGTTGAATAGCAAAGGTGGGGTCTAAATCGTCTTGAATTAATTTCAGTACCTCAATTTTAGTAAAGTTTCCAAAGGTTAAAACTTTAGGGATATATTTATTTTGCAACCATGTCATCCACTTCGATTCATATAGAGAATCCACTTGTGAAGTGATGTTTAAAATTACCATTAGTAAATCATTTCAAATCCTGTATAGGGAACTAGTACTTTGGGAATGCGTATTCCTTCAGGGGTTTGACAATTTTCCAATAAACCTGCTACTACTCGGGGTAAGGCTAATGAACTGCCATTTAAAGTGTGAACACTTTTTTTAGTTCCCTCTTTGTCTTTGTATCGAAGTTTGAGACGTTCTGCTTGAAAACTGTTAAAAGTAGAAACTGAACTTATTTCCAACCAGCGCTCTTGAGCTGTTGAAAAAATTTCAAAATCATAAGTTAGTGCTGAAGTAAACCCTAAATCACCACCACAAAGGCGCAAGATTCTGTAGGGTAGTTGGAGTTCATTTAATATTTCTTTGACATGACCCACCATACCTTCTAATGCTGACAAGGCATGTTGAGGTTCTTCAATTCGAACAATTTCTACTTTGTCAAATTGATGTAATCTGTTTAATCCTCTTACGTGTGCTCCATAACTACCTGCCTCACGTCGAAAGCAAGGCGTATAACCTGTTAAACAAATGGGAAGTTCATTCACTTCAAGAAGTACATCACGGTATAAATTAGTTAAAGGAACTTCTGCTGTTGGGATTAGATATAAATTATCATTTTGTACATGATACATTTGGCCCTCTTTGTCGGGTAACTGTCCAGTACCAAAACCAGAATCTTCATTAACAAGATGCGGCACTTGAATCTCACGGTATCCCGCTGCAGTATTTCTATCTAAAAAGTAATTTATTAATGCACGTTGTAATCTAGCTCCTTTTCCTTTGTAAACAGGAAAACCTGCTCCCGTAATTTTAGTTCCTAATTCAAAATCAATTAGGTCGTATTTAGCAGCTAATTCCCAATGTGGCAAAGCATCGGCATAAAGAGAAGGTAAATCACCACTACGATATATCTCTTCGTTATCTTTTTCTGAATTTCCTGAAGGCACACTTTCATGGGGGATATTTGGAACCTGAGTTCGTAAATCAAACAAAGATTGGGTTGTTATATGAAGTGCTTCTTGAAGAACTTTTGTTTCGCTTTTTAACCGAGAAGTTTCAGTCTTTAGGGCATTTGCTTTTTCAGATTCACCCTTATTAAAAAGAATTCCAATTTCTTTAGCCAAATTATTAGCTTCTGCCAATTTTTGATCTAATAGAGCTTGTTCATTTCTTCGTTGTTGGTCTAGTTTGATAATATGATCTATTAAATCTAATTTTATAAAGTTGCGTTTTTGTAATCCATTGATTACTGCATCTCGATTTTCTCTAATGTATTGCAATGCTAGCATGAAACTCTTTTGTGCAAAAATAAATTAATTTTAGTTCAAGCCTTTCCTATGGAGTATTTTGTTACATAACTCCTGATCTAAATACAATTGGGTTTGTAAATCGACTAATGATTCAAATTTTTTTTCTTCTCGAATTTTTTCTAGCACATATACGGTAAGTTCTTCTCCGTATATGGTTTGGTTAAATGAAAAGATATGAACTTCAAGGGTTAGGTGTTTCCCTTTTAATGTTGGTCTATTACCCACATTCATCATACCGAATAAGGGTTTACCCTTAAAAATAACCTTTACAAGATAAACCCCTTTTGGTGGAAGAATTTTATATGTCTCTGCCACAGCTAAATTAGCGGTAGGAAAATCTAATGTTCGACCCAATTGATCTCCGTGGATAACGGAGGCTGAAAATTCAAAATACCGACCTAAATATTGATTTACCTTTTCAAAATCTCCTGCCGTTATAGCTGATCTGATTTTCGTTGAACTAACAGTAACTTCATCAACTGTTTGAGCAGGAATAACTTCCACCTCAAATCCATATATTTTTCCCATATCTATCAAATCATCAACACTTGCTTCACGATTGTGTCCAAATCGGTGGTCGTATCCAATATAAAGTGTTGAAATATTTAGTTTTTCTACCAAAATATCTCGGGTAAATTCAAGCGAAGATAACTTTGAAAACTCGGGGGTAAAAGGGTGGATAATCAAATGATCAATTCCTAATTTTTTTAAAAATTGTTCTTTTTCAATTAAAGTATCTATAAGAAATAAATTATTTCCTTTTTGAAGAACCTTTCTTGGGTGAGGAAAAAAGGTAAGCACATTTGCCACATATTTTTTTTCTCTTGCTTTTGCTACAAGAGTTTGAATGATTTTTTGATGCCCCAAATGTACACCATCAAATGTGCCTATTGTTAGTATGGATGGTTTTTTAGAGGTGTAGTTTGTGATGTTATGAATCACAGTCATTTATATTGATCACTTTTTGTTTCACAAAAATAAGTCATTATCACGCATAGACTCATTAGTTTCCTTAATTTTAAATGCTAATCAAGAGATTTGAAGACGAATACCTTTTTTAGAAGATTTTCACAGCAAGTTTTGCTCATTTTCTTTTCATGGATGTCTTGGACAGTTTCAGGACAAGAATTTTGGACAGCAGTATCATCTCCAAATGCAAATCAAACCCAATTTGAAGTTTGGGGATCGAATTACTATTATTTATCTTATAATAGTCAAGATCAAGGATTTTCTTCTTACAATTCTTTTTTAAATCAGGTTGTATTACCCAATGAAAAAGGTAAAGAAGAAGTATTTCAACTCAAAGAAATTCAAATTTTATCAAAGGAGTTAGCATTAAAATACCCATTATTGAAAACCTATGAAGGCAGGAGCCTTGAGCGGCCAAAAGTTCATGTGCGCCTTAGCATATCTAAAATTGGTATAAATGCCTGGATTAGCGGATTAGAAGGACCAGATTTATTTATACAACCTGTTCGATCTAAAAAAGGGTTTCATTATTCTTATCGAAAATCTAAGTTTGACCAACGCACCCCTTTTTATTGTAAAACAGAAGCTTTCTTATCTACAGAAAAAGAAAAAATAACTCCTTCATCTCAAAAAAATTTTTCTAATTCTATTCGTAGTTTTAGGATTGCCATCGCTGCCACTTCTGCTTATGTTGATTATTGGGGTGATAATAATAATGAAAATGGTAACAATCAAGAAGATGCTTTAGTTGCAGTAGTAAGTACAATCAATAGAATCAGTAGTGTTTTTGAAGCAGAGTTAAATGTAAAATTGACTTTGGTTTCAGGAGTAGATTTATTATTTGCAGATTCTCAAACAGATCCTTTTAAAGGAGAATATGCAACAGAACTTCAAACCACTTTAGACACTGTATTAGGTGATGATAAATATGACGTTGGGCATTTGTTTGATTTTGGAGAACCCAATGGAGATGCAGGCTGTATAGCTTGTGTATGTGTATCTGGTTCTAAAGGACAAGGGTTTTCAACTCATCCGTTTGTTGATGTTTATGGTGGTGAATACCGAAATGATTATTTTGATCTTGACTATGCAGGTCATGAAATTGGGCATCAATTTGGGTCATATCATACTTTTAGTTTTGACGCTGAAGGCACAGGTGTAAATGCTGAACCTGGAAGTGGTTCAACAATAATGGGGTATGCTGGTATAACGGGAGAAGATGATTTGCAATTGCATGGCGATCCTTATTTTCACTTTTACAGTATTAAAAGTATTCGAGATTATGTGGAAACTTTGTCTTGCAACGAAACTCAACCACTAAATGAACCACCTCTTGAAGTTTATGCAGGATTAGATTATTCTATCCCTAAGGGAACAGCATATGAACTAAATGCCAGTACCTCGAATAATCCAGATTCCGTTACTTATTGTTGGGAGCAACTAGATAGCGGTCAAATTACATCCTCAAATTTTGGACCTAATAATGCTGTAGGATCAATGGCTAGGTCACTCCCACCAACATCTTCATCCTCTAGAATGATTCCTAAAATGAGTAGAATTCTAGCAAATAAATTAACCCAACAAAATCCAAAAATTAATGATGCATGGGAAACTGTTTCATTGATTGGTAGAACATTACACTGGGGAGTAACTGCCCGTCAACCCATTGAAAATGGATATAATGTAGCGCAAGATGATATGACAATAACAGTAGTATCTACAGCGGGTCCATTTGAGGTAACTTCTCAAAAAAATGATACAATTCTATGGAAAGGAGGTGCTAAAGAAATCGTTACTTGGAACGTAGCGGCAACTCAAGTCAGTCCTATTAAAACACAAGAAGTAGAAATTTATCTTTCAACTGATGGGGGGGTTACTTTTCCAACCCTTTTAGCTGATAATGTTCCAAATACAGGCTCCTACCTAATAGAAGTGCCTAATACAATTGACACAGAAAATGCAAGGTTAAAAATTAAAGCTAAAAATAATATTTTCTTCGCTGTAAATCCTGTGAATTTTTCAATTAAGTCTCGAGATATTGTACTCCAATTTGATCCCTACCGTATAGAAAATTGTGGTGAAAATAGTCAACGTTTTACGTTTTCAATTTTACGTAAAGAAGGATATACGTCCACTTTTAATATTAATACAGACAACTTGCCTAGTGGGGTTGAAGTGACCTATTCAAAATCAAATTATGGATCTAATGATACCTCTGGATTTTTAACTTTTACTGGCTTGTCTTCATTATCAAATGGTGATTATTTTTGGACAATTAAAACAAAAAGTTTTGATAATGAAGAAAACTTTAGTTTGGTTTTACAGCAAAGAAGTAGTGTTTTTACAACTCTTGATTTAAATTCACCTAAAGATGAAAGTACTGCTATAAGTTCAGCTCCCACTTTGGAATGGCAAATCAATTCAAATGCTGATTTTTATCGTATTCAATTATCTAAAACACAAGACTTTTCATCGGTATTGTTAGATAGTGTTGTTTCAACGCCTTATTTACGTCTTGCTAGTTTATCTCCATCAACCTCTTATTATTGGAGGGTACAACAACAAAATAGTTGTGGATTAAGCACTTTTACAACTCCATTTACTTTTAAAACAAATAGCATTTCATGTCTAAGTTTTACCTCAAATGGATTGCCTCAAAATTTAGTTGATGCCACGAATATAAGCAGTGGAATTACAATGGTGTATATTCCAGTTAATTATGATTTGCTTATTGAAGATTTAAATGTATTAATTGATATTGAACATACTTGGCTAGAAGATCTCTCTTTATATCTTATAAGCCCAGATAATAAGGAATTCTTACTGAGTAGTGGTTTAGGGGAGTCAAATGATAACTATACAAATACCCTTTTTGATCAAGAAGCTGAATTGGCTATTTTTGAGGGTAATGCACCTTTCACAGGGAGTTTTAGACCCCTTCAAAGTTTTGAAGAAATATATAGCACTTCACCCAAAGGTCTTTGGAAACTAAAAATTGTAGATGAATATGTTGAAGATACAGGTCGTGTTACTGGCGTAAAACTTAATTTTTGTTTATCAGGAGAGGCCCTACCAAATAGTGATTCTGATTCATTTGTTGATAATGAAGACAATTGTCCGGAAATTGCCAATGAAGATCAATTAGATTCAGATGGAAATGGTATTGGAGACCTTTGTGACGTTTTTTCAGCTCAGAATATTACAATAAGTAAAAAAAATACAAGTTGCCCAGATAAGAATAATGGTGAATTTAAGATAGAAGCCAAAGCAGATATTGTCTATAAGGCTGAAATTTTAGGTCCATCCAATTTTAATGGTAATTATTTATTTACCATACAGGGTAAAACAATTTCCAATTTAGCCCCAGGTGAATACCAAATTTGTATAACGGCAGATAAATTTCCTGATTTTATTTATTGTTTTGAAACACAGATTTTGGCTCCACCACCACTCGAAGTTCAAGCAATCTTTCAACCATCAATTGCTAATCTAAGTCTTAATCTTTCAGGAAGTGAATTTTACGTTATTGAAATAAATGATCAAAAGGTAGAGGTAATTGGAAAACAACATATCGAAATTCCATTAATTCAAAAACAAACGCGTATTAAGGTAACTACAGGTATAGACTGTCAAGGCATTTATGAATCATGGTTTAATTTAGATCAATTTGCGAGAGTTTTTCCTAATCCAGTTAGAAATCAAGCTACTCTAATCTTACCTGAAGGTCAAGCACCAGAGGTAATTCTTTATAGCCCTTCGGGTGATGTATTATGGCAAGGGGAAAGCAAAAATAGCATTAACCAAACCCTTATTCTTCCAATGGATCACTATGCTCCTGGATGGTACTTGGTTCAGCTCAATTATAACAACTATTCCGAAACATTTAAACTTCTTAAACGATGAAAAATTTTTGGTTATTGGCGGTTTGTATACTATGGGGTTGTGGTCCTGATCCTATACCTGAGCCACAGCCTACAGTTTTAATTAGCCCCTCTGATGGTGACTTATGTACTTTGGCTTCTAAAGTAAATGATGCTGAACGTCAGGTGCGTTTTCAGTGGACAGCAGCTCTTAATACAGATGTTTATGAATTAATTGTGCAAAATACACAAACCGGACTTCAATTCACTAAACAAACTTCATTGCTTACAGAGTCGCTTATTTTGCCCATGGGTACACCCTACAAATGGTATGTACTTTCAAAATCAACACTTACTCCTGCAGTAAACCAAAGTGATATATGGCAATTTTATTTAGAAGGTGAACCCAATGCAACCTATGTTCCTTTTCCTGCACGTTTAGTTACACCAGAGAATCAGGTCGTTCTTGTCAAGTCAGAAACAGAAGAATATTTTTTTCAATGGGAAGGTCTTGATTTAGATAATGATATTTCTCATTATGACCTTTATTTAGGAGATGATCCTGACACGATGAGTCTTAAAAAAGATAATATTACAACAGAACAAATTAATCTAAATCTTATCTCCCCCGGAACTTATTATTGGCAAATAAAAACGTTTGATAAAGAAGGAAATCAGTCTACATCTTTGCTTTTTTCATTTCAAATAAACTAGACTCCGTTAAATTGATTCATAGTTTTTTGGAGCCCAACCAGTCCAAAAGAAAGTATAGCTTCAGTACATTTTGCTAAGCGAGGTGGGAGAAAAACTTGTTCTTCGTCTGTCCATTGATCCAAAACAAAGCGTACCTGATCAAAAGCCTTTTGTTCTTGACCGATACCAAACCGGAGACGTGCATAATGGGGGGTGTTTAGTTGCGCTTCAATATCTTTTAAGCCATTGTGACCAGCTGGGCTGCCCTTTCCACGAAGGCGAAGAGTGCCGAAGGGCAAATGTAACTCATCGGTTATGATTAGAATGTTTTCTAACGGTATGTTTTCCTGTAAGGCCCAATAGCGAACAGCTTTACCGCTCCGATTCATAAAAGTAGTAGGCTTGATTAAGAGAAATTGACGTCCCTTTTGAGTAAAAGTAAAGGTGTCAGCTAGTTTTTTAGACTCCCACTTCCCCTCCTCTTGAAAGCACAACAAATCAAGAATTGAAAAGCCAACATTATGTCGAGTATTGATATATTCTTCCCCTGGATTTCCTAACCCCACAATTAAAAATTTTTTCATATGCAGTTGAGGGTTTTTTTAAAAAAAAGGTTAAGCATAGAAAGCATATGGCTAAATTAAAAAAAAAGCATGTGGTGTATTGCCACATGCTTTTCGATTTAATACAATACTTTTTATTCTTGTGGAGCTTCCGCCTGTGCTTCTGGAGCATTTTCCTGTGCTGCATCAGAAGATACAGTAGCTACTTCTTCAGCTGTTGTATCATCTTCTTCAATATCTGCATCTTTAACAGATGTTCTAGATGAACGTACTTGACAAACTACAGTATTATCAGGATGAAGAATAGTATAAGATTCTGTTTGTAATTCAGAGGTGTATAATTTATTTCCTAATCTTAATTTTGAAATGTTAGCAATTATATAATCTGGCAAATCTTTTGGAAGTGCTCGTACACGTAACTTACGTTTATTTAGACGTAATACACCACCACTATTTAAAACTCCAGGAGCAGCTCCTTCAATCTTAACAGGAATATTCATTGAAATTTCTTTGTCATCAGATAAACTATAGAAGTCAACGTGGAGAATTTTGTCTGAAACAGGATGAAATTGAATGTCTTGTAAAATAGCATTCAATTTGTTTCCACCTTCAAATTCAATAACCACGGTGTGGGCATTGGGGGTGTACACTAATTTGCTGAAATCAAGCTCCGGTGCCGAAAAGTGAAGAGGTTCCCCTCCACCATATAAAACACAAGGAACTCTTCCAGCATTGCGCAACGCTTTGGTCGAAACCTTGCCTACGCTTTCTCTTTTAGAGGCTTTGATTGTGATTGATTTCATTTTCTTTTATTTACATTATAAATTTTGAACTTATTGACTGATTTTGGTGTACGTTTCGCATCACCTCAGCGAATAATGGGGCGCAAGATAACACTTTTACTTTAGGGTGACTAATTTTTGGTGGAATAGAATCAGTAACAATTAAACTTTCAAGTTGAGATTTCTCCACTTTTTCATATGCATTGCCTGAAAGCAAGGCATGAGTACAAATGGCACGTACAGATACTGCTCCTCTTTCTTTCATTAAATCTGCTGCTTTTGTTAAGGTGCCAGCAGTATCCACCATATCGTCCACTAAAATGACATTTTTACCAGTAACGTCACCTATTAATTCCATATGCGAGATAACATTTGCTTTTTCTCTCTGCTTATAACAAATAACTACGTCACTATTTAGAAATTTAGAATAAGCATAAGCCCTTTTAGACCCTCCCATATCGGGTGACGCAATGGTGAGATTTTCTAAATGTAATGATTCAATATAGGGTAAAAAGAGTGTTGAGGCAAAAAGATGATCTACCGGTTTTTCAAAAAACCCTTGAATTTGATCGGCGTGTAAATCCATTGTAATGATACGCGTGGCCCCTGCAGCTTCTAACAATTTTGCAATTAATTTTGCTCCTATTGGAACACGGGGTTTGTCTTTTCGATCTTGTCTTGCCCAACCAAAATAAGGCATTACAGCGGTAATGTGTCGAGCAGAAGCACGTTTTGCGGCATCAAGCATCAACAGCATTTCCATTAAATTTTCTGATGAAGGGTGAGTAGATCCGATAATAAAAATTCGGGCTCCACGTATGGATTCTTCGAACGAAGGCTGAAATTCGCCATCGCTATAACGTGAAAAATTTACTTTGCCTAAGGGTGAACCGTAAGCTTTGGCAATAACTTCTGCTAGGGCTGTACTTTGAGTACATGCAAATATTTTTACGGGTGTTTCCATACTATTGGTAATTGGCCACAAAGGTAAAAATAAAATGCTTCTAGGCTTTGACTGTTTTTTGAATTAGAGGATGAAATAATTTACTATTTTTGCCCACACTATTGCCTCGGTGGCGGAACTGGTAGACGCGCTGGATTCAAAATCCTGTTCTGGCAACGGAGTGTGGGTTCGATTCCCACCCGAGGTACTTAAAGAATCCGTAACTCATTGTTTAACATGAAGTTGCGGATTTTTTTCTTTACAAATGGCAACATATTGGCAACAAATCCTATGTTTTTCTGTAAAAAGTAAAACCTAAAACTTCTCAAGCTCACCTATCCCAAACACAGGGGGGTGGGTTTTTTAAAAAATGATTTTTTTGTTGAAACAGGGATGTGAGATTTGATATGTAACCTAATCTTTTTAAATTAGAGGTATTATTAACCATAAATCAATAAAAATGAAGAAAACTTTAATATTTCTACTTATTGCTCCCTTATTTCTATTTGCCCAAACAAAAAAAAATGGAACCATTTACAATGAACATCCTACTGTGATGAGTTGGTACGTGTACGTGAGGTGGGGGAGGCAGAAGAGGTGCTCACTCTGGCTAAGAAAATACTGAAGGATTTGTATGATGCAGACCCTGAGCAGTATAAGGATAATGAAGATGGCAAGGGTAG
>JALRBW010000075.1 GCA_023257625.1 Flavobacteriaceae bacterium
CGCCAAAGGAGTTGATCGGGTGGCAGCAACCAATTTAATGCTAACCAAATCAGGTCCATTGTTTTTATCAGACACCACCATAAACGTTGAACCCACTGCTTTAGAATTAGCAAAAATTGCTCAAATGACCGGTAATTTATCCAAACTTTTTGGTTTAGAGCCTGTAATTGCCATGTTGTCATTTTCCAATTTTGGTTCTTCAAGTTTTCCTCAAGCCAAAAAAGTTTCAGAAGCCGTAAGTATTTTACACCGCAGTAATCCGGATTTGATTGTTGACGGACCAATACAATCTGATTTTGCACTTAATAAAGAAATGTTGCAAGAACGATTTCCTTTTTCGGGTTTAAGTAATAAAAAGGTAAACATTTTAGTTTTTCCGAATTTAGACGCTGCCAACATAACGTATAAGTTGATCAAGGAATTAAAAGAAGCCGTTTCCATAGGACCAATACTTATGGGACTCAGCGAACCCATCCATATCATTCAGCTCGGTGCTTCAGTTGAAGAAATTGTAAATATGGCAGCGATTGCCGTGATAGATGCACAATCTAAAATCCCAGGGAAATGATTACTCAGCTTGTAGGCAGAATGGTAGAAAAAAACCCGACACAAGTTGTTATTGATTGCAATGGTGTCGGATATATGGTGCACATTTCGCTGCACACCTATTCCCAACTTGGTGTTGATGAAAGCATAAAATTGTACACACATTTGCAAGTAAGAGAAGATGCACACACACTTTATGGTTTTTACACTCCCTTAGAGCGTTCTGTTTTTCAATTGTTGATTTCGGTTTCGGGTATCGGGGCAGCAACCGCTCGTACCATGTTATCTTCGTTAGAACCCCTTCAAATTCAAAAAGCAATAATTACCGAAAATTTAACGACAATTAAATCCATCAAAGGTATTGGATTAAAGACAGCACAACGCATTTTGATCGAACTCAGAGATAAAATGATAAATCTTTCAGATAGTGAAGAAATTCAACCCTTAACAAACAATACAATCAAAGAAGAAGCGTTATCAGCATTAGAGGTTCTTGGTTATTCAAGAAAACAATCTGAAAGAGTAATTGATAACGCTATTCAAAGTGCCCCAGAAAGCTCTGTAGAAGAGTTGATAAAGGTAGCTTTGAAAAAATTGTAAAATCTTTTGATTGAAAAAGTACGACAGGTAAATCATTTCCTGCCCCAAAAGATGTTTTACACCCTCTTTGTAGGGTTGTTCTTTTGTGGAATAGTTTGGGCACAAGATGAGGCAGATTTAGGTGCTATTACTCCTCCTATACCCTCTAGCGTTAGTGTGTTATATACTTATGATGCTAGCACAAATCGTTATATCTTAACTCAAGAAATAGGGGGTTACCCAATAAACGTACCTTTGGTTCTTACAGTAAATGAATATGAAGCATGGGTGCTCAAAGAGCAAATGGAAACCTATTTTCAAGAAAAAGTTCAAGCCTTGAGTGGTCGGGGATCAAATATTGAAGACACACAAAAAAATCTTTTACCTGAACTTTACGTAAATAATAAATTTTTCGAATCTATTTTTGGGAGTAATGCCATTGATATTTCACCTCAAGGTTTAATAGAAATAGACTTAGGATATCGCTATCAAAAAAATGAAAACCCAATTGCATCCGTTATCAATTTAAGATCTCCTGGTTTTGATTTTGATCAACGGATCAGTTTAAGTTTATTAGGAAATATTGGTGAGCGTTTACAGATAACTGCAAATTATGATACTCAGTCTACCTTTGATTTTCAAAACTTAATAAAAATCCAATTTAATCCACCCAAATTAAATGAGATTGGAGAGTCATTACCAGGTCGTTTAGGCTCTAGTGTTAACAACATTCAACAACAAACACAAAACCTTCAAAATAAAATTAATACTGGACTTGATAAATTTGATGATATTAAAGGAAATGTAAATCAAGCAAAAGATGGACTAACGGCTGCTAAGTCAAAAATTGATGGATTAAAACAAAACATTTCTCAATTACCAAACAATACACAACAAATTGGTAATAAAGTATCAGATTTTTTAAACGGTAAAGTGACAGAAGACGCCATTATTCAAAACATAGATATAGGAAATATTAGTTTGCCAATAAATAGTAATTTAATTCAAGGAGCACAGAGTTTATTTGGGGTTAGAGCAGATCTTAAATTTGGAAATACTTCATTGTCAGGGGTTTTTTCAGAACAGCGTTCACAATCTCAAAATATAACCACTAAAGGAGGAGGTAAACTTCAAGAGTTTAACATTTTTGCCCTTGATTATGAAGAAGACAGGCATTATTTTATTAGTCAATATTTTAGAGATAATTATGACGCTTTTTTAGCAACTTATCCTTACATAAATTCCCCTGTTCAAATTACACGTATTGAAGTTTGGGTAACAAACAGAGGGTATCAAACACAAAATGTAAGAAATATAATTGCTCTTCAAGATTTGGGAGAAGCAAATCCTGAAAATACTACATTAGATGAGCGTATTACCTCTTTTATGGTGGGCGAACCACTAAATGCTCCTCCAAGTAACCATGTAAATAGGCTAGACCCTGGAGAGATTGGTTTTGGAGGAATATTAAATTCAAATATAAGAGATATAGCCACCGTTGGTCAAGGTTTTAGCAGTGTAAAAGTAAATGAAGGATTTGATTATGCACTTTTAGAAAGTGCCCGAAAATTAAGTCCACAAGAGTATAATTTTCATCCCCAATTAGGATATATTTCTTTAAATCAAAGATTGAGTAATGATGAAGTATTAGGGGTAGCCTTTCAATACACCTATTTAGGTAAAGTATATAAAGTTGGTGAATTTGCAAATGGCGATGTACCAGGAACATCACTCATTGAAAACGCAAATATACAAGGTAATAGTATTCAAAAAGTACAATCCAATAACTTGATTGTTAAAATGCTAAAAAGTAGTCTTACCGATGTTAGGCAACCCGTTTGGGACTTAATGATGAAAAACATCTATAATACTGGAGCTTTTCAACTATCAGAAGACGATTTTCGTTTAAGTGTATTATATACTGATCCATCACCAATTAACTATCTAACACCTGTAGACAATTCTATATGGCCTGAAGAATTAGATCAAGAAGTATTGCTCAACACCTTGGATTTAGACCGCTTAAATGCCTATCGAGACCTTGTGCCGGAAGGAGATGGTTTTTTTGATTTTATTCCTGGAATAACTGTTGACCCTCGATACGGAAGAATTATTTTCCCTAAAGTTGAACCCTTTGGTGAATTTTTATTTAAACTGCTTGATAACCCTGATTCTTTTAAAGAAAATTATGAAAATGAAAATTCATACAATAAAAACCAAAAACGATATGTATTTAGGGAAATGTATAGTTTGACCAAAGCAGCAGCACTTGAGTTTAGTGAAAAGAATAAATTTCAACTTAAAGGAAGGTATAAATCAGAGGGTGATGATGGGATAAACATAGGAGCTTTTAATGTGCCCCGGGGATCGGTTCGTGTAACAGCGGGAGGAAGAGTGCTTCAAGAGGGACTAGACTATACGGTGAACTATGAGATTGGCAGAGTTAAAATTCTGGATGAAGGATTAAAAGCATCAAACATACCCATTGATATTTCTGTAGAAAACAACTCCTTTTTTAACCAACAAAATAAGCGGTTTTCAGGATTTAATTTAAACCACCGTTTTTCTGAAAAACTCAATGTGGGGGGAACCTTAATTAATCTAAGCGAAAATCCATTAACCCAAAAGGCAAATTATGGAACTGAGCCCGTAAACAATACAATGGTAGGGTTAAATACAAATTTTTCAACTGAATTACCAATATTAACCCGGTTAGTCAATTTGTGGCCTACCATAAAAACAAACACACCCTCTATGATTTCTTTTCGGGGAGAGGTTGCCAATCTAGCAGCAAATAACCCAAGAAATACTGAAATTAATGGAGAAACTAATGTATATATTGATGATTTTGAAGGTGCTCAAACCAATATTGATGTAAAGGGATTTACAGCTTGGAATTTATCAAGTGTTCCTGCTGAGGGTGTTCAAAATGCTGGCTCAGAAGGTATTGAAAGCGGCTATGGGAGAGCAAAATTAGCATGGTATTCAATAGATCAAGTTTTTTACTCTAGACCTATATCTGGAATTAACAATAATGACATTTCGTCAAATGAGACTCGAAGGGTAGATATTAATGAATTGTTTCCTGAACAAGATTTAGTGCCTGGAATGTTACGCACCCTATCAACCTTTGATTTAGCCTATTACCCAAAGGAAAAGGGACCTTACAATAATTCCAAATATGAGCAATTTAAAATTGATTCTAAAAATAACTGGGCAGGAATTACACGCGCTTTAAATGCAACAAACTTTGAGCAATCCAATGTAGAATTTATAGAGTTTTGGTTATTAGACACATTTTCAGACATGGATTCTCAACAAACCGAAATTGGAGAATTGGTTTTTCATTTAGGGAATATTTCAGAGGATATTTTACGTGATGGGCGAAAACAATTTGAAAATGGACTGCCCGGAGTTCAAGCTGTTACCCCCATTTATGAAACCCCTTGGGGAAAAGTACCGGCCAATCAGTCGCTGGTATATGCTTTTAATACAGAAGAAGCAGATCGAGCATTGCAAGATGTAGGTTTAGATGGTTTAAATGATGAAGAAGAACGGGCAATTTTCACTAATGGCCCTGATGATGATCCTGCAGGTGATAACTATCGTTATTTTTTACAAGCTGAAGGTTCAATACTAAATCGTTATAAAAATTATAATGGATTGGAAAATAATACTCCTTTTTCTTTTAGTGATACAGATCGTGGTAACACCACAGAACCCGATACTGAAGATATCAACAGAGACCAAAGTATGAATACAATTGATAGTTATTTTGAGTTTCGAGTACCTATCCAAAAAAACATGTCAGTTGGGAATCATCCTTTTGTAACAGACGTTCGTGACAATATTCAAGTTAATGCTCCCAACGGAGACCAATATACTACTCGATGGATTCAATTTAAAATACCAATTCAAAAAAATTATTATGAAAACACTTCATTCGCATCTTATTTTAAAGCCATCAATCAAATTGATGACCTACGCTCCATTCGATTTATGCGCATACTGCTCCAAGGTTTTGAAGAGGACGTGGTTTTTCGATTTGGGACACTTGACCTTGTGCGTGGGGATTGGAGGAGGTACAATAAACCCTTAAATGAAGACCTATTGGTTAACCAAAATACAACAGTAGATATCAGTACGGTAAATATCTTAGAAAATGAAAATAGAGTTCCTATAAATTATGTGTTACCTCCAGCTATTCAACGTGAATTGATAAATAACAACAACACTATTATTCGTCAAAATGAACAATCTTTATCTTTTCGAGTATGTGATTTACAACCTCAAGATTCAAGGGGTATTTATAAAGTTACTGACATAGACATGCGTCAATATACCAATTTAAGAATGTTTTTGCATGCGGAATCGCTACCGGGTAAAACCCCTCTACCGGGTGAAGGATCTAATGAAGATTTAGATCGAAGAGCTGTTGCTTTTATTCGTCTTGGAACTGATTATCAAGACAATTATTACCAAATCGAGATTCCACTTAAACCCACGGAATATATTGAAAACAACTCTAATCGACTAACAGCAGAAGAGGTTTGGATACCTGAGGTAAATGAATTAATGGTTTCAGTTGACTTTTTATCTAAGTTGAAAGCTACTGCACTCCAAAGGCTCGGATTAGGTAAAACACTTTACTTTGACAGTGAAATGAATCCGATACATGAGTTTACCCCAATTAGCAGTTTACCAGGTGAAAAAAAATACAAATTTGCAATTCGAGGTAATCCATCATTAGGAAGTATAAAAACCCTTATGATTGGGATTAAAAATCCATCTACTCAACTTGGAGATGCTCTTTGCGGTGAAATTTGGTTTAATGAATTAAGGCTTTCAGGAATAGATACGCAAGGCGGATGGGCAGCAATCGGATCACTGGATGCTAATTTAGCAAACCTAGCAAATGTTTCAGCTAATGGACGGTATTCTTCTGTCGGATTTGGAAGTATTGATCAGACCCCTAATCAACGTACCCGAGAGGAATTAATTCAATATGATGTTATTTCAAATATCAATATTGGTCAACTTGCACCCACGCAATGGGGTCTGCAAATTCCTTTGAGTTTCGCAAGAGGCGAAACTTTAATTACTCCCGAATATGATCCTTTTTATCAAGATCTTAAATTAAAGGATCGATTGCAAACTGCTTCTCGCTCATCACAAAAAGATTCAATCCGAAATCAATCCATAGATTACACACTTAGAAAAAGTATAAGTTTAATTGGAATTCGCAAAAATAATTTAGGGGGAGGAGAAAGCCGTTTTTACAGTCCAGAAAATTTTGATTTATCTTATGCTTATAATGAGTATGAACACAGTGACTACGAATTAGAAAAACAAAAAGAAGTCCAACTATTACTTGCTGCAAACTATGGTTATTCTTTCCAAGGTAAACCTTTTGAGCCACTAAAAAATGTAAACTATTTCAATCGAAAAAAATATTGGCAATGGCTTCAACAACTCAATTTAAATCCATTACCAGCCTCTCTCGAGGCATCAGCACAGGTAAATAGATTGTTTAATAATCAAAAATTTAGACAGGTTTATTTGGAAGGAGTTGATGCTTCACTTCAACGTAGTTTACCCAATCTACAGCAGCGTAATTTTTTATTTGACTATAATTATGCTATTAGTCATAATTTAACTCGATCTCTACGATTTAATTTTAATGCTACTAGTAGTAGTATAATTCGGCAAGAAAAAGATGTAGATAATCCTTTTTTAAGTTCTAAAAATTATTCTGATCAGGCTATTCTTTGGAAAGGATTGCTTAATACTGGCGAACCCAATACTCATTTTCAATCTCTAGGCTTGAATTATAAATTACCTTTTCAATACATACCTTTTTTAAGTTTTATTGATGCTACTTACAACTACACTGGTAATTTTAATTGGATGAGAGGCTCAGAGGCGTTATCACAAGTAGTAAGTGAAAATGGAATACCTCTGGGAATAGTGAACACAATTCAAAATAATAATACCAAAACATTAACTGCTGCAGTTTCATTTTCCAAATTGTATTCTGCACTTGGACTAAAAACTCGATCTTCTAATTTTACTTTACAAACCAGACGTCCACAAACAGTAAATGACTCATCGTCTGTAAAGAAAAACACTTTATTCAAAAAGAGTATTACGCAGGCAGTAGATATCTTAACTGCTATAAAGCGATTACAAATTAGTTATAATGAAAATAACGGTTCAGTTCTTCCAGGTTATTTACCTTCTGTTGGTTTTGCAGGGAGTATGCGCCCCACTTTAGGCTATACTTTAGGAAGTCAAGCCGATATTCGATATGAGGCAGCACGACAAGGCTGGCTTACAGGATTTCCAAACTTTAATCAATCTTTTACCCAATTGCGTTCTGATCGATTTAAATCTACTGCTCAAGTGGTTCCTTTTGAAGGCCTAATTATAGATATGAATGCTGAACGTGATTTTGCTGAAAATATAATGGAAAATTTTAGAGTTCAAAACCTTGAGTATTTTCCTCGAAATTCAAACACCTTTGGCAATTTTGGAATGTCAACAGTATTAGTTCAGACAGCTTTTCAAAATGGGCGAGGGATAACGAATAAAAATTTTGAAAATTTTAGAAATTACCGCCTAATTTTAGCTAAACGTTTGGCAGAAAATAGCTCAATAAACTCTACAGAACAAGATTCTGATGGTTACCCCATTGGGTTTCGAAAAAACCAACAGGCAGTAATTTTGAATTCTTTTTTAGCAGCATACTCTGGGGTTGACCCTACTACGGTATCCTTAGATCCCTTTAAACAAAAGCCATTACCAAACTGGAATGTGAAATTTACAAGTCTCACTAATTTAAAACCAATTGCACTCCTCTTTTCAAGATTTTCATTAAATCATGCTTACAGAGCAAGCTATACACTAACTAATTTCCAAACTAATTTTGACTACAATCCTAAACTGCCAAATGCACTAGACAAGGCAGGAAACCAAATCCCTGAAATTTTGTATTCGAATGTCAACTTAGTTGAACAATTTAACCCACTGGCAAGAATTGATATGGAATTTAAAAATTCACTTCGTGTATTGGCTGAGATAAGAAAAGAAAGAGCAATTTCATTGAGTTTAGACAATAATCTTATAACAGAAACTTTGGGAGATGAATACATAGTTGGCTTAGGTTATCGCGTTCAAGAAGTTCGTTTTAGAACCTCAATTGGGGGACGTAAAGTGATTCTAAATGGAGATTTAAATATAAAGGCAGATGTTTCCTATCGAGATAATATTACTGTATTGCGAAATTTAGAATACGATAATAATCAAGTTACTGCTGGACAAAGGCTAATGTCAATTAAAATAGCAGCTGATTATGCCTTGACTCGTAATTTGACCGCTTTATTTTTTTACGATCATAATTTTTCAGAGTTTGCCATATCTACGGCTTTTCCTCAAACAAGTGTTCGTTCTGGATTTACAATTCGATATAATTTTGGTAATTAAGAATCCTTAGCTTTAAGAAATCTGTTACATTTGTTTTTAATTTTTTTAAAATGAATATACCTGAAGCATTACGCTATACAAAAGACCACGAATGGGTTAAAGTTGAAGGAAATATTGCTCTTGTTGGGATTACCGATTTTGCACAAGGAGAGCTTGGAGATATTGTGTATGTAGAAATTGAAACACAAGATGAAACTTTGGCATCCGAAGCTGTTTTCGGTACAGTTGAGGCAGTAAAAACAGTTTCAGATCTTTTTATGCCATTGTCAGGTAAAATCATAGAAGTAAATCAAGCTCTTGAACAAAACCCAGAGCAGGTAAATGATGATCCCTATGGTGAAGGATGGATGATTAAAATTGAAGTAAGCGATTCTTCAGAAATAGATTCCCTTCTTGATGCAAAAGCATATTCTGCGCTGGTTACAGGCTAAATTGTTCTTTAGGAATACCGCGGTAATCGCTACTTTTATTGTGGTTTACTTGAGTTTGTCACCATCATCAGGTAATAAACCATGGACATTGTTAGCTATAAGGGGGGACTTAGTCCTACATTTTATTTGCTATTTTGGGATAACAGTACTCTATTTTGCGGCTTTTTTCACCTATAAAAAAACGTTACAAAAAGCTTTTTTTTCCTCTATTTTATTGGGATTTATTTTGGAACTTTTACAGCTTATTCCAATGTTTAATAGGTTTTTTGATATACTTGATCTGCTGGCCAATGGTTTAGGTGTAGGTTTCGGTATCGTATTAGGGATTTGGCTAAAAAGAATTTTCAAAAAAGGGTAGTATCATTTAAACAAGATATTGGTAGCTTAGAAATAAAGTCTTATCTAAAACTGCCCTACTATGAAACCCAAAAAAAATGATCGTGTTGACCTTAGAAAAAACAGCAGCCTCTACTTTGTAATCGGATTATCAGTTATTTTATTTATCTCTTGGCAAGCCATTGAGTGGAAGACGTATGACAAAAGCCAATATGATTATGAATCCTTAAATGTAGAAGATGAAGATGAGGAGGAAATTCCAATTACCGAACAATTAAAAACACCGCCTCCTCCACCTCCAGAGATAATAGAGATAGTTCAAGACGAGGAAGAAGTTGAGGAAACAGTTATAGAGTCTACTGAAACGAGTAAAGAAGAAATTATTGAGGTTGAAGATGTTGACATTGAAGAGGAGGAAGATGATATTGACGTTCCTTTTGCTGTAATTGAAGACGTACCAATTTTTCCTGGATGTGAGAAAGTTTCTAAAGATAAGAGACGCGATTGTTTCCAAGAGCAGATGAATAATCATATTCTTAAGAATTTCCGTTATC
>JALRBW010000006.1 GCA_023257625.1 Flavobacteriaceae bacterium
GAATGGAAACCAGCATCAGATAAAATTGGATTCCAGTGGGTTTTAAATTGATATTCAACTAAAGCTTCATTAAGAACAAAATCTAACAATGAATATGAAATTTGATCCTCTTCATTTAATAAACTATAATTGAGAGAATTGAGTTCATTTTTCAATGAATCACAAAATTGAGCATACTGTTCAAATCTTTCCTCTCTAAAATCCCCCAACGGAAATTCTTCATAATCCGAATGCTCATAACTTTCATAAGTTTTTATAATAGTTGATAGCTTATTATCTTCTGTTGGAGATTGACACATAATCCAAAAAAGGCTGCCAAAAGTGATTAAAAATTTAGTCATTATATTAATTCATTTTGGTGACACCTGGGCCAGTTACAAAGACACCTGGGAAATTGTTTGTATGCTCTCCATTTTCTAGTACTTGTGTACCATTAACCCACACATGTAGTATACCCTCTGCAAGTTGCAAAGGGTTTTCAAAAGTAGCCTTATCATTAACGGTTTCAGGATCAAAAATTACGATGTCAGCAAAATAACCTTCTTTTAGCAAACCACGGTCTGTAAGCCCTAAGTTTGAGGCAGGAAAACCACTTAATTTTCGAACAGCTTCTTCTAATGAAATTAAATTTTCATCTCTACTGTATTTGCCCAAAACGCGTATAAAACTTCCGTAGGCACGGGGATGTGTGCGAAATCCTTCTTCAGGATATGAATAGGTACCTGCGTCTGAACAAAAAGATATCCAGGGTAGTGCCACTTTTTTTCGAATATTTTCTTCACTCATACTGAAGTAAATGCATTGAATTCGACTATCGTCTTCAATTATTAAATCTATTATGGCTTCCTCTGGCAATTGCTTTCTCATTTTTGCAGCTTCTGCTATGGTCTTTCCTTGGTATTTTTCTGCCATTTCTGGGGTATTAAAACCTACCATTAAAATTTCCTCAGGGGGTTGCTGTTTTAATTCTTTTCTGATGTCTTCCAAAAGGCGTTTACGGGCAATAGGTTCTTGCATACGGTTAATCCAAGCTCTGTGTCCGCCTTCTTGAACCCAAGTGGGTATTACCCCCGTTAGCCCTGTAGAACTTGCAGGATAGGTATACATATCAGCAGTTATTTTTAACCCTTCCATTTGTGCTTTTTCTACCCGTAAAATGATACTATCTAATAAATGCCAGTTTGGTTTTCTAGAAGCTTTAAGATGATAGATTTCGGCAGGAAGATTTGCTTCTTTGGCAATGGTTATAAGTTCTTCTAATGCCTCTAAAACTCGATGATCTTCGTTACGCATGTGCGAAATATACATACCACCATTTTCTCCTGCAATTTTGTTTAGTGCAATTAATTCTGCAGTATCTGCATAATCTCCAGGGGCATAAATTAATGATGAACCTATACCCATCGCACCCTCTTCCATAGCAGTTTTTACTGTTTTTTGCATTTCAGAAAGTTCCTCAGGTGTTGCTTTTCGATTGGCATAACCAATATGGTTAATTCGAACTGTTGCTGCACCTAAAAAAGAAGCAATGTTGGTTGAAATTTTATTGTCTTCTAGTTTTTTCATGGCCTCTCCAAATGAAAAATATCCATTCTCCCCCTTAAGTCCAACAGGACCTGGTGAGGTTCCTTCGCCAAATACCTCTAGAGTAACTCCTTGTTTAAGATCGCTTAATGAGCGTCCATCCATCAATAAGGCTTCGTAACCCCAGCTTAACATGTTTATAAATCCAGGGGATACTGCTTTACCTTCAACGTCATGTTTTATATCAGCTTTAAATTGTTTTGGGGGCCCTACATAAAAAATTTTTTTTTCTTTAATAGCTATTGTCCCAATGTAAGAGGGATTGCCACTTCCATCGTAAATTCTTCCATTTTGAATAACAATATCACATTGTGGAAGCTCAGAACAATTAAAAAAATACAAAAAGGAAAAAATGAAAATGAACCCTCGAAACATAATTAAATTTTATATCAAGGTACAAATTTGGATTAAATCAAGTTTTTTTTCGATTTAAATCAAATAACTTAAATTTTATATCGTCAAGCCCTTCATCATCAAAAGGATATTCCATTTGATCTTGAATATTATAGAGGGAAATTAAAATAAATTCACTTAAAATTACAATGAAAAAAGTAAGCCAATTAGGATTGTCAACGCCGATTTTATTTATGATAGTAGGGGTATACACTACAGGGAAAATATAAATAAATATCAAGCAGTAAGCCTTCAAACTAATTGGTGTTCGGTGTGAATGAATAGCAAAAAGATTGTCTGAACTTTCAATGACATCCTTTAAAAATCTAAAAATTTTATCTCGATTACCACCGCTAATTTTTTCAGGTCTTTTTTCGATAAAAGAATAAAGAGAATTCATTTTTTGATCAAATTCTGCTGTATTATCTTCATCTGATGATTTTAGTTGAGCAAATAAGCTATCATTTATATCTGACATAAAAGAATTTACTTCCTTTTTTTCTTCTTCCTTTAATTTATCATTAAAAACAAGCAGATTTTGAACTGTTTTTAATGAAGCACTAAAGCGACTTAAATGCTCCATTGCTTTTTCTCTTCTTCTAAACGCACCACGAATTGTGAATACAAGTGGAAAAATGATCGCAATACTCATCAACGTTAGATCAATATTATATACCACTTTAAAATCATATGCAATAAAGGGAATTAAAAAAGAGAGACCTAAAGTTATGAAGGTCCTATAATTGATTATTATAAGGTATCTTGACATAAGTGCAATTTCTTATATTTGAGTAAATTTATCTACTATATCATGAAGAACCAAAGATTATTTCTTTTAATTTTTTTTATTTCTAATTTAGTTTTAGCCCAAAAGGCTCAGAAATCTGATTTACTTTTCGAAGAACAAACTCCACTTCAAATAAAATTAAATTACTCTAATAAAGACATGAATCGTAATACAGATGATTCTACATTTATTAAAACAGACATGGGTTATTTTCATAATGAAAAATGGTCTTCCATTGAAGTTGATTTAAGGGCAAGAGGAAATTTTAGACGAAATGAATGTTATTTCCCTCCCATTAAAATGAAAATTAAAAAAGAACATTATAAAGAGACTCTTTTTGATGGAAACAAAACAATGAAGTTGGTATTACCATGTAAGTTAGAAAATGAAAATAATGACAATATTTTACAAGAATTCATAGCGTATAAAATATATGAAAAAATTTCTCCGTATCACTTTAAAACTAGACTTGTAGCTATTGATTTTACTGAACCTAATGGGAAAAATGAAAAGAAATTTCAATTAAAGGGATTTCTGATAGAAGATGATAAGCGAGTTGCGGAGCGACATGAAGGTAAAGTTTTTGAACGTTATATTCATCCCATGGCGATGGATCATTTAACATCAGTTCAAAATGCTTTTTTTCAATATTTATTAGGGAATACAGATTTTTCTGTGGCTTACCAGCATAACGGTAAATTACTTTATATAGATAAAAAAATAATTCCTCTTCCCTATGATTTTGATATGTCAGGCTGGGTTGACCCTAGCTATGCAACTGTAAATGAATCTTTAGGAATTAATTCGGTTAAAGATCGTGTTTACCGAGGATTTTCACGTGACAGAATCTATTTCAATCAAGTTAGAAAGGAATTTTTAGATAAAAAAGAAGATTTGATTAATTTGGTTGCATCTTACTCCTCGCAATTTGAAAATACAAAGGAATTTGAATCAATACAAGATTTCATTGTATCATTCTATCAAGTGATTGAAGATGAAACTTCTTTTGAAAAAGAAATTGTAGCCAAGGCTCGAACAAAATAATTAAGGAGTAACTGCTTGCTTCATTTTATCGAAAATTGCAGTATTTTCATAGATACCCGAAAACAAATTTGAATGGGGTCCATAACTAAACACGGGTACCATAGTACCTGAATGTCCTTTGGTGCTGAAAGTTCCCTTTACTCTTCCCTTACTAACATTTCCACCAATTAGACTAAGACCTCCAGTTTCATGATCTGCAGTAACAATTACAAGGGTATTTCCATCCTTTTTTGCAAACTCTAGCACTTTTTTTATGGCTCTATCAAATTCTTGAAATTCTGACAGCATATAATCTAAATTATTATCATGGCTTCCCCAATCGATTTGTGATCCTTCTATCATCATAAAAAAAGGAGAATTTTTTGAAGAAATTTTTTGAAGACTTATTTCAACTAAAGATTCCAAACCAGGACTTCTTCCATTCGTTAAAGTCGGTGGCTCATCGGAATAGGTAAAGTATCCTATTTTATCAGACATTGATTTTTCAAATTCTTTTAAACTAGTTACAAATTCGTAACCTTTCATTTCCTTGAGTAAATTCCTACCATCTTCTCGACTCTCAAAATGTTTTTTACCCCCACCTATAAAGAGATCTACATTATGTTCGCTAAGCTGAAGTGCAATATCTTGGTACTGACTTCTAGCGGGAACTTTCGCATAAAATGAAGCAGGTGTAGCATGAACAATACTTGAGGTAGCAAGTAGCGCTGTATAATACCCCATAGCATTACAATGCTCTAAAATACTCATTTGAGGAATGTTTTGACTATCGATGCCTAAAACTCCATTTAACGTTTTGTATCCTGTTGCCATAGCAGTTCCGCTGGCTGCAGAGTCTGTAACAATTTGATCTGAAGAATATGTTTTGGACAACCCTACAAATTCAAATTCTTCAAGGGCAGTAGCATTATTATTTGCATACATTCCAGAACTAATTTGAGTAAGCCCCATACCGTCTCCAATCATCAAAATGATATTTGTATGTTTTTGATTTTGACTATAACTGCTAAAAACTATTAAAAGTAAAAAATGTGAAAATTTAAGTCTCATAGAATTTAAAAAATAGAATCAAATATACAATTCCCAACCTCATGATTTTCAATCTTAGCTCATTTTCTTTCTGTATTCAAATACGTACCTTTAAACCTCAATTTAATGAATTGAAAAATGTAAGTAACAAACCGATTGATATAGTCATTGCTTGGGTAGATGGAGAGGATCCTGTGCTGAAAAAAAAGCGAATGAAATACCTTCAGAATTACCAGTCTAAAGGCGTTTCTGGAGCTGCCCCCACGCGATTTCGTTCCTTAAAAGAAATCGAATATTGTGTTCTTTCCATCTTTAGATTTGCTCCTTTTGTTCGCAATGTATTTATCGTAACCGATCAACAAGATCCCAAAGTTGATGCCGTTGTAAAAAACTATTTTCCAGACCGTTTAAAAGACATTAGAATTGTTGATCATCAAGAAATATTTGCAGATTTTGAAGCTTTTTTACCCACCTTCAACAGTATTTGTATAAGTAATATGATTTGGCGTATCAACGGATTAGCGGAACATTTTGTGTATTTCAATGATGATATTTTTTTAACACAACCCATTCACCCTACAGACTGGTTTGAAGGTGATTTTCCTGTTTTAAGAGGCAAATGGGTAGCCAGCCCTTATGAGCGTTTACTTTGGGATTGGATAAAACAAAAAGCCATGCCCAAAAGGTACGCTTCCTTAACAGCTTCTTTTCAAGTAAATCAATGGCGCGCATCAGCAATGTTAGGCTTTAAGGGTATTTATTTTCGATCAGGGCACACCCCTCTTGCCTTAAAAAAAAGCACCTTAGCGCACTATTTTCATAACCATCCAGAAATTTTAAAAGAAAACATTTCCCATCGTTTTCGGCATTACAGTCAATTCAATACTGTGGCTTTGGCGAATCATTTGGAAATTCAAAAAGGGAATCCCATTCGGCGTTCCCCAAAAGCTCTCTATATTCAACCACATAATCGAAAAGAAAACTATGTTGCCCGAAAAATGAAATTACTTGAGTCAGATTCAAAATATCTTTTTGTTTGCATTCAAAGTTTGGATTTAGCTAGGGAGTCCGTTCAAAAAAATACATTTTTGCTGCTAGACAGATTAATAAAACTCAAATCATGAATCAAAAAGGAAATAAAATGGCCGTGATTTCCATGGCGCGGAATGCTCCTCATTTTGTTTCAAAATGGATTTCGTATTATGGTAGCCAATTCGGGTTTGAACATTTGTATTTGTTTCTCGATGGATTAGAGCAACCCTTACCTGAAAATGCAGATCGAATTCATTGTTTTCAAATTCCACATAAACCCTTATCTCGAACACGTGGAGATAAGGAACGCGCAAAAAAAATCTCAACCTTTGCACATACGCTATTTGAAAAATACGATGGGGTAATTGCTCTTGATATTGATGAATTTTTAGTTGTCGATCCTAAAGTAAATATAACCCTACACGATTATCTAGTCAATCAAAAACAACACCCGTCCTTATCTGCTCTTGGGGTTGATGTTATTCAACATCCCAAAAATGAAAAACAAATCAATTGGGGAAAGCCTGTTTTATCCCAACGCTCTTATGCATTATTGTCTGATAGATATACTAAACCTATAGTTGCTTTCCAGCCAGTCCAATGGGGAGCTGGATTTCATCGAATTAAAGGGAAAGACTTTACAATTGATTCCCATCTCTATCTCTTTCATTTAGGAGCAGCAGATTTATCCCTTTCTGAAAAAAAACTTCATGATCAAGAAATGGTTAAGGAAGGATGGAAAGGCCATTTAAAGCGAAGGGCAAAATCAGCTCAACAAATTCAACTCTTAGACCCTCAAGGCGAAGATCATATGAAACAGGCACAGCAATATTTTTCAAAAAACAGAAAATGGTATGCTTGGAACAAACCCGCCCCTCTAAAAATCAATACTTTAATTGAAATTCCCAAACGTTTTAAAACAGTTCTGTAAACATTCCATCTATCTTTGTTTTGCTATTTAAAACCTAAATGTATTTGACGTGAAAAAAATCCAAATGGTAGACTTGAAAGGGCAATACGATTTTATAAAAGATGAAATTGACCAAGCACTTGATGATGTTTTTCAAACGACGTCATTTATTAATGGCATTGCGGTTCAAGAGTTTCAATCGAATTTAGAACACTATTTGGGTGTAAAACACGTTATCCCTTGCGCAAACGGAACAGATGCTTTACAAATTGCATTAATGAGTTTATCCCTTTCTTCTGGTGATGAAGTCATAACACCAAATTTCACCTTTGCTGCTACTGTTGAGGTTATTGCACTACTTAAATTAAAACCTATTTTAGTTGATGTTGACCCTAAAACATTTATGTTAAATGTTGATGAAGTAGAAAAAGCATTAACAGCTAAAACAAAAGTGATTTTACCCGTTCATTTGTTTGGTCAATGTGCCCCAATGGAATCACTTTTAGCTTTAGCTAAAAAACATAAAATCTATGTCTTAGAGGATAACGCGCAAGCTTTAGGAGCCGTTTATACACTTTCTAACGGTAAAAAAGCAAAAGCAGGTACTTTAGGTCATATAGGAGCTACTTCTTTTTTCCCTTCAAAAAATTTAGGTGCCTACGGAGATGGAGGGGCAATTTTTACAAATGATGATGATTTGGCACATCATCTAAGAGGAATTGTAAATCATGGAATGTACAAACGGTATCATCATGATGTTGTGGGTGTAAACTCTCGTTTAGATTCTTTTCAAGCAGCTGTTTTAAATGTGAAATTAAAATATTTAGATTTTTACAACGAAAAAAGAAAAACAGCAGCACTACACTACAATAAAGCATTTGCTCAATCGGATACTCTGATAACACCACACAGAGAAGGTGAATGTGATAGCCATGTATATCACCAATATACATTACAGATTAAAAAAGGAAACCGAGATAAATTAGTGCAATATCTTGAAAATCAGGGAATACCTTGTGGTGTGTATTATCCCATTCCACTTCATCAACAAAAAGCTTACGCTGACCCATTAGTAGAAGATTCCAAATTCCCAAATACTATTCAATTATGTAAGGAGGTAATTTCATTACCTATGCATACAGAATTAACTTTAGATCAAATTGAATTCATTTCAAAACAAATACTTTCTTTTGTCAATAATGTATAATTCTTTTCTTTTACACTTCATCAATTACAACTATCTTCCTTTAATTAAAATTCGATCATGAAAAAAAGTTTAATTGTTCTTATATTTCTTTGTCAAAATTTAATTTGGTCTCAACAGACCTATATTCATTGTGGCCAGCTTTTTGATGCTCAAAAAGCAAAATTTTTGGGACCTCATACAATTGTTGTGAATGGAGAGACCATAGTGTCTGTTTCTCAAGGGTTTCAAAATCCGTCTTCATCTGAGGCAACCGTTATAGATCTCAAAACAAAAACTGTATATCCAGGTTTTATTGACTTGCATGTTCATATTGAGGGAGAATACACGCCAACACAGTACCTTAATAAATTTCAAGCAAATGACGCTGATATCGCTTTTGATGCAGCTAAAATTGCTTTACGCACACTGGAATCTGGGTTTACCACAGTTCGTGATATGGGAGGAAGCGGAGTTAATATTGCATTGAGAAATGCTATTAATAAGGGTAAAGTGCCAGGTCCTAGAATTTTCACAGCGGGAAAAGCAATTGGGACTACCGGAGGACATGCTGATCCAACCAATGGATTTAAAGCTACTATTCAAGGAGATCCAGGACCTAAAGAAGGTGTGATTAATTCTGTTGATGATGCAAAAAAAGCGGTTCGTCAACGGTATAAGAATGGAGCAGATTGGATAAAAATTACTGCAACAGGAGGGGTATTAAGCGTAGCCAAAAATGGTCAAAATCCTCAATTCTCAGAAGAGGAAATTGCAGCTATTACGAGTACAGCAGCAGATTATGGCTTTAAGGTAGCAGCTCATGCTCATGGTGACGAAGGAATGTATCGTGCTGTTGCCAATGGGGTTACTACTATTGAGCATGGTACACTTATTGAAAAACGCACCATGGAATTAATGAAAGTGAAGAAAGCCTATTTGGTGCCAACAATTTCCGCAGGAAAATTTGTAGCTGAAAATGCAAAAAATCCTGGTGCTTATCCTGAGATAATTGTACCCAAAGCCATTGCAATTGGGGCTCAAATTCAAGATACTTTTAAAAAGGCTTATGAGTTTGGTGTTCCTATCGCTTTTGGAACTGATGCCGGAGTTTTTCCTCATGGACAAAATGCAGGAGAATTTATATATATGAATGAAGCTGGCATGCCAATAACAGAAGCCTTACAACTTGCCACCTTAAAAAATGCTGAGATTCTTGACGAATCCAATCGATTAGGGCAATTAAAAAAAGGGTTTTTGGCAGACATCGTAGCCACCGATGAAAATGCAGAACAAAATGTAAAGACACTGCTAAATGTTACTTTCGTTATGAAAGGGGGTAAGATTTATAAAAACAATTAGAAATTAAGCTCCAGAATCCGTTTCCATATCTCGATTAATTTTTTTTACCAAACCTTGCAATACTTTACCTGGGCCAACCTCACTAAAATATGAAGCACCATCTGCAATCATGTTTTGAATGGTTTCAGTCCATCGCACGGGTGCTGTTAGTTGCGCTACTAAATTTTCTTTTAAAACTTTAGTGTCGGAAGTGCCTTTTGCAGTTACATTTTGATATACATCGCATCGGGGTGATTGAAAAATAGTTTTTTCTATAGCTTTGGCTAATCTGGCTTTTGCAGGTTCCATTAGTGGAGAATGAAATGCTCCACCTACAGGAAGTAGTAAAGCTCTTCGTGCACCTGCATCTGAAAGAGCAATACAAGCCTGTTCAACAGAAGTTTGTTCTCCAGAAATAACCAATTGTCCAGGACAATTGTAATTGGCTGCAACAACAACACCTTCTATTGACCGGCAAATATTTTCAACGTTTTTATCTTCTAATCCCAAAATTGCTGCCATAGCGCCTGGAGCTACGTTACAAGCATCTTGCATAGCTTGGGCTCTTTCAGCTACTAATAATAACCCATCTTCAAAACGTAGTGCTCCAGCAGCAACCAGTGCAGAAAACTCACCTAAAGAATGACCAGCTACCATTTCAGGTGCAAATCGATTCCCCATGATTTCACTTAAAATGGTAGAGTGTAAAAATAGAGCGGGCTGGGTAACTCTAGTTTCTTTTAATGCTTCTGCATCTTCGCCAAACATAATATCGGTAATTCGAAATCCCAAAAGAGAATTTGCCGTTTCAAATCTTTCTTTTGCAAGAGAATTTAATTCGTAAAGTTCCTTTCCCATACCGGGAAACTGAGAGCCTTGACCTGGAAATATATAAGCTTTCATTCCGTATTGTTTTTATAAGTTATATAAGAATAAGCATAGGGTTGGTCTTCTGAGGCAAGGTAATTTTCTTCTTGAACTACTTTCCATTGGTTTGGATTGAGATTTGGGAAAAAAGCATCAGCTTCAAAAGAAGCATGTACTCTAGTTAATTCTATTGTTTGAGCAATAGGAAGAAATAATTTATAGATTTCACCACCACCAATTACAAAAGGTTGTGGGTCGTCTGCTGCTGCCTTTAGCGCATCTTCAATAGTATGGACAACAACAACTCCTTCGGCAGTATATTTAGGATTATGAGTAAGAATTATATTTTTCCTATTAGGAAGAGCTTTGGGAATTGATTCAAATGTTTTTCTGCCCATTATAACCGCATGACCTTGAGTTAATCTTTTAAATCGTTTTAAATCCTCAGGTATATACCAAATTAATTGATTGTCTTTACCCAATGCATGATTTTCAGATGCTGCTGCAATTAGTGTAATGTCTTTCTTCATAGGTTAGGGTAAAGTCAAAATAAGATAATTACCTTTAAACAAAAATACACTTTCTTATTAACCCATGCCTACTCCTACTTTTCCAGTTTTAAAAAATACAACCTACTTAAATACAGCTTATGTTGGGCCAATGTCACAAGAACTTTTCGACTTTAGAAGGGAAGAAGAAGAAAAGTACTTACAATTGGGGAATAAATATAAAGTACAAGCATATAGTGCCCTTGATGAGACCCACAATGTACTAGCTGATTTTTTTGGTTTATCTGCGGATCATTGTTTTATAGTTTCCAATTTTTCTAGTGGTATTCGGTATATTATGCCTTTTCTGCCAAAAAAGTCAAAAGCACTTTATATAAATGAAGATTATCCATCTTTGTTAGATTCCTTTCTATCTCAAGGAATTATTACAAAAGGAATTCCTTTAACAGAAACTATTGAGCAAGACTTGGACAATGAATTGTCTAAGACTCATTATGACTTACTCATTTTAAGTATTGTTCAATATACAAGTGGTATTTTAATTGATAGTGAATTTTTAAAACAAATAAAAAATCACTACCCAAACCTGATTATTATAGCTGATGGCACTCAATTTTTAGGAGCTCATTCATTTCAATTCAATGAGAGCCCTTTTGATATTGTTGTAGCTAGTGGATATAAATGGCTTTTAGCCGGTTTCGGAAATGGGGTTTTGATGGTATCAGAGGTCTTCTTATCAAAGTTTAATGTTACTTCTTCAAAACTTAAAGAAATTATTTTTCAAGGTCATTTTAATATTTTGGCTGTTTCAAGCTTAAAATTTGCTGTAGAACAGCTTCGATCTAATAATTTTAATAATTTAATGCTTAAAAAAAAGAGGCTTTCAAATTATGCTAGAGAAGCACTGCAAGAAATAAATTATTTAGATAAGAGAGTAAAAAAGCGAAAAGAACACAGTAGTATATATTTGCTTAACGGCACATCTTCACTGTATCAACATTTAGTAAATTCAAACATTAGCTGTGTTCAGCGTGGTACAGGTGTTCGGGTATCATTCCATTATTTTAATACCACAGAAGAGGTGGATATTTTATGTAGCGCTTTGAGGTCCTTTTAAATTGCAACTTTTCCTTTGATTAAGGGATGCGGATCATAATTTATTAATGTAAAGTCCTCATACTTAAAATCAAAAAGAGATTTAATGAGAGGATTAAGTATCATTTTTGGAAGAGGTTTAGGTTCTCTTAAAAGTTGTTCTTTAACTTGTTCAAAATGATTTGTGTAAATATGTACATCACCAAAAGAATGTATAAATTCACCAGGTTCTAAATCACATATTTGTGCAATCATTAACGTTAATAATGCGTAAGAGGCAATATTAAAAGGAACACCTAAAAATACATCAGCACTTCGTTGATACAATTGACAAGAAAGTTTTCTATCCGCAACATAAAATTGAAAAAAAGCGTGGCAAGGTGGAAGAGCTGCTTTATTATTGGCAACATTTTCTGCAAACGAAACGGCTGTATTTGGCATTACACTTGGATTCCACGCAGAAACTAACATTCTTCTACTATCAGGATTGGTTTTTAGTGATTGAATTACCTCTTTAATTTGATCAATACCTTCGTTATTCCAATTGCGCCATTGGTGTCCATATACAGGTCCAAGATCACCATTTTCATCTGCCCATTCATTCCATATTCGCACCCCATTTTCTTGAAGGTAGGTAATATTAGTATCTCCTTTTATAAACCACAATAATTCATGAATCACAGATTTCACATGGATTTTTTTAGTGGTCACTAAGGGAAACCCTTGGCTGAGATCAAATCGCATTTGATGACCAAAAAGACTTTTTGTACCGGTACCTGTTCTATCAGTTTTTTCAATCCCATGTGAAAGGATGTGCTCCAATAAATCTAAATATTGCTTCACGATTTCTATTTTATTCAAAAATAGATTCAATCAGTAAGATTTAAAACCTTTACGAAAAAAGGTTATTAAAAAAAATTAACAACAGGATTTATTCAGAGCGTTTTGAGAGTTCATCACGAACGCGTGCGGCCTTTTCATAATTTTCTTGAGCAACTAAAGTCTGAAGTAATTTTTTGAGTTTTGCAATGGATAGTTTTTTGATGTCTTCTTCCATTTCAGATAAGCGATTTTGCTCTGCAACAAAATTTTGAATCCAGTTATCTTCAGAAAACTTCTTAACTCCTGTGGCAGTTGAACTTGAAAAACCGGCTTTTTTTAGTATTGAATCATAGGTAAAAATAGGAGCATCATATCTTAAGGCCAAAGCAATAGCATCAGATGTTCGAGAATCAATAATTTCTTCAATCTTATCGCGTTCGCAAATCAAGCTGGCAAAAAAAACTCCGTCAACCAATTTGTGAATAATGACTTGTTTTACGTAAATAGAAAACCGATCCGCAAAATTTTTGAACAAATCATGAGTAAGTGGCCTACTTGGTTTTACTTCATGTTCAAGAGCAATGGCTATGGACTGCGCCTCAAACCCGCCAATGATGATTGGAAGCTTTCGATCTCCTTTGATCTCACTTAAAATTAAGGCGTATGCACCAGTTTGCGTTTCACTAAATGAGATTCCTTTTACGTTAAGTTGTATTAATTTCATTTGTTATAGCTCGACTAATTTTCGCGTATTAAAATCCAAAATGAAAGTTTGGATTTTAGCAACGTTCAATATCCTGCTTTATTGGGCTAAATTAATATATAATTATTGATTAAATTTGCGCCTCAATGATTTTAATACATGAAAACCATACAATTTAGAGAAGCCATTGCAGAAGCAATGACCGAAGAAATGCGTCGAGACCCTTCAATTTATCTTATGGGGGAAGAAGTGGCAGAATATAACGGGGCTTATAAGGCTTCTAAAGGAATGCTTGATGAGTTTGGACCTAAACGTGTTATTGATACACCTATTTCAGAATTGGGATTTGCCGGAATTGGCGTAGGTTCTACAATGACAGGAAACAGACCCATAATTGAGTTTATGACATTCAATTTTGCCTTGGTTGGGATTGATCAAATTATAAATAATGCTGCTAAAATTAGACAGATGTCTGGAGGCCAATTTCCTTGTCCTATTGTGTTTAGAGGCCCAACAGGGTCTGCGGGGCAGTTAGCCGCTACACATTCTCAGGCTTTTGAAAGTTGGTATGCCAATTGCCCTGGATTAAAAGTGATTGTTCCATCAAATCCATATGATGCTAAAGGACTATTAAAAGCTGCAATTCGCGATGATGATCCGGTAATTTTTATGGAGTCTGAACAAATGTATGGAGACAAAGGTGAAGTCCCTGAAGGCGAATATACCTTACCCATTGGAGTTGCAGATATCAAGCGACAAGGAACTTCTGTAACTTTAGTTTCCTTTGGAAAAATTTTAAAAGAAGCCCTAAAAGCAGCAGAAACCTTAGCTAAAGAAAAAATTGAATGTGAAGTAATTGATTTACGAACCATTCGACCTTTAGATTATCAAACCATTTTTGAATCTGTTAAAAAAACAAACCGATTGGTTATTCTTGAGGAATCATGGCCTTTTGGAAATATTTCCACAGAAATTACTTATCAGGTTCAAAATCAAATCTTTGATTATTTAGACGCACCCATCGAAAAAATTAATACGGCTGACACGCCTGCTCCTTATTCACCAGTATTGCTTAATGAGTGGTTACCTAATGAAGCAGATGTTATTAAAGCCGTAAAAAAAGTATTATATCATAATCAATAAATACCAAATATGAATTAAAAATCTGATAATCAAAATATTAAATGCTGTTGATTGTCAATTTTGTAATCAGGTTGGTTTTATTACTTTTACCGTCTCATTTTAACAAACAAATTACATGGAATTAGTTATACATTTTTTACCCGCTTTTGGAATCTTAGCACTTATTTTTGTATGGATTAAAAATACTTGGATATCTAAACAAGAAGTTGGGAATGAAAAGATGGCTCGTATTGCAAAAAATATTGCTGAGGGAGCAATGTCTTTCTTAAAAGCAGAATATAAAATTCTCTCTATTTTCGTTTTATCTGTAGCTGTTTTACTTTATTTCAAAGGCAGTAATGAGGTTGGCTCTCATGGAATGGTAGCCTTATCCTTTTTTGTAGGAGCGATATGCTCTGCTTTAGCTGGCTTTATTGGAATGAGAGTAGCTACAAAAGCTAACGTTCGAACAACACAAGCAGCTAGAACTTCACTTGGCAAAGCCCTAGAAGTAGCTTTTACAGGGGGCTCTGTCATGGGTCTTGGTGTAGTTGGATTAGGCGTTTTAGGACTCAGTGGATTATTCGCCTTATATCAAATGATTTGGCCAGGGTCAGAAAATCTTGAAATGGTTTTAAACGTATTAACTGGTTTTTCTATGGGGGCTTCATCAATTGCCCTTTTTGCTCGTGTGGGAGGAGGTATTTACACAAAGGCAGCCGATGTTGGAGCTGACTTAGTTGGTAAAGTTGAAGCTGGAATTCCAGAAGACCATCCTTTAAATCCTGCAACTATAGCTGATAATGTAGGAGACAATGTAGGAGATGTAGCTGGAATGGGAGCTGATTTATTTGAATCTTACGTAGGATCAATTATTGGGGCTATGGTTCTAGGAGCATTCATTATTACTCCAGATTTTAATGGTTTAGGAGCAGTATATTTACCACTTGTTCTAGCAGCGGTAGGAATTATTATGTCTATAGTTGGAACCTTCTTTGTAAGAGTAAAAGAGGGAGGAAACCCTCAAACTGCCTTGAATATCGGAGAATTTGGATCTGCTGGCCTTATGGTAATTGCTTCATATTTCGTTATTGAAACTATGATTCCAGAAGCTGTAGAAGGGTTACCCTTTGGATCTCTAGGAATTTTCTTAGCTACTTTGGCTGGCCTTATTGCTGGCTTAGGGGTAGGAAAAATTACAGAATACTATACAGGAACAGGAACAAAACCAGTAAAATCTATAGTTGCGCAATCTGAAACAGGTGCGGCAACTAACATTATTGCTGGTTTAGGAGTTGGAATGATGTCTACTATGATTCCAATATTGTTAATTGCTGCTGCAATTTTAGTTTCCCATCATTTTGCTGGTCTGTATGGTATTGCGATAGCAGCTGTTGGAATGCTTGCAAATACTGGAATCCAACTTGCAGTTGATGCCTACGGTCCAATTTCTGATAATGCCGGAGGAATAGCAGAGATGGCTGAATTACCCAATGAAGTACGTGAACGTACGGATACATTAGATGCGGTTGGAAACACTACGGCTGCCATTGGAAAAGGATTCGCAATAGCTTCTGCTGCGTTAACAGCTTTAGCTTTATTTTCAGCATTCATGCAAGTAGCTAATGTTAATAGTATTGATGTTTCACAACCAAAAATTATGGCTGGATTGCTCATAGGGGGTATGCTACCATTCGTTTTTTCAGCACTGTCAATGAATGCTGTAGGACGTGCAGCTATGGCTATGATTGAAGAAGTTCGTCGCCAGTTTAAAGACATCCCTCAATTAAAAGCTGCTCTTGAAGTAATGCGCAAATACAATGCTGATATGTCAAAAGCCAGTGCAAAAGACCGTGAAATTTTCGATGCTGCTGATGGATATGCGGATTATGAAAAATGTGTCGAAATTTCCACGAAGGCATCAATTAAAGAAATGATTTTACCTGGGCTACTTGCAATTGCAGTGCCCGTTGCTATTGGATTCATAGGTGGAGCAGAAATGTTAGGGGGACTTTTAGCAGGAGTAACTACATGTGGTGTTTTAATGGCTATTTTTCAATCTAATGCTGGAGGCGCTTGGGATAACGCAAAAAAAATGATTGAGGCTGATGGAAGAAAAGGAACTGATGCACATAAAGCTTCAGTAGTAGGTGACACAGTAGGGGATCCGTTTAAAGATACCTCAGGTCCATCTTTAAATATTTTACTTAAATTAATGTCCGTTGTAGCTTTAGTTATTGCGCCTAGTGTTGCAATGCAAGACGATGCTGTTGAAGCCTATTTAAAAGCTCAATGGAATGAAGATACTATTGAAATGGTAGTTCCTTCTGAGGACGGTACTGAAATAATCAAGGCTAACAGTATGAGTGAGTCAGAACATAATATGAATCAAATTGAAGTGACAATTTCACATAATGACACCTCTAAATCTGTTTCAACACCTGAACTTCACGTTCACAAAGAATAAATAAAATAATTTTAAACAAAAAAGGTCAACAACAGCTGACCTTTTTTTATTTCATATATGCTAGCGCTTTGTCTATTGTGGCAATAACCACTTTTAAGTCTTCAGGGCGTTCAACAAAATCTAAATTGTCTACATCAATAATTATCATTTTGTCTTTATCATAAGTACTAATCCAGGCTTCGTAACGTTCGTTGAGTCGACTTAAATATTCTATACTAATACTATTTTCATAATCTCTTCCCCGCTTGTGAATTTTATTTACGAGGTTTGGAATGCTACTGCGTAAATAAATAAGGAGATCAGGCCCTTTTATTAAAGACTCCAACAATTCAAATAATGATTTATAATTTTTAAAATCACGTTGATTCATCAATCCCATTGCATTCAAATTGGGTGCAAAAATATAAGCATCCTCATAAATAGTACGATCTTGAACTATAGTATTTTTTTGGTCTTTGAAGGATAAAAGCTGGTCAAACCGGCTTTTCAAAAAGTAGATTTGAAGATTAAATGACCATCGTTCCATATGATTGTAAAAATCATCTAAATAGGGGTTATCAATCACATCTTCAAAATGAGCTTCCCAACCGTATTGTTTTGCCAACAGTTCTGTTAAACTAGTTTTTCCGGCACCTATGTTTCCTGCTATGGCAATGTGCATACTTTTGTTTAAATAAATTTATCTCGCAAAATAACCCCTTTTTTTCAAAGCAAAAAGGAACTACTTTCAAAAATTAGTAAAATTTGAGAATTGATTTTATCATATATTTTCTCCAAAAAATAAATTTAAATTTTGTGGTATTTAAAAATATTATACATTTGCCTTGTTAAACGAGGAAGGATTTGACTGATTGCAACCTCTATAAAAAACTGCTAAACCAGTGTTGCTTTGGTAACGCATTGTTAAAATCCTTCCATTAAGCAACTTAAAATGTCATATTTTTTTACCTCAGAATCAGTTAGTGAAGGGCATCCAGATAAAATTGCTGATCAAATTAGTGACGCCCTTTTAGATCATTTTTTAGCCTTTGATCCAGAAAGTAAAGTAGCCTGTGAAACCTTAGTTACCACTGGACAAGTAATTTTAGCTGGTGAAGTTAAAAGTGGGACTTACCTCGATGTTCAATCCATAGCACGCGACACAATTAATAAAATTGGATATACCAGAGGAGCTTATCAATTTAGTGGTGATTCTTGTGGTGTCATTTCTCTTATTCACGAACAATCACAAGATATAAACCGTGGAGTTGATCGTGAAAAAAAAGAAGCTCAAGGGGCAGGAGATCAGGGCATCATGTTTGGTTATGCAACAACGGAAACAGAATCATATATTCCTTTGGCACTAGATCTTTCTCATAAAATATTAATTGAATTGGCAGCCTTAAGAAGAGAAAACAAACAGATTTCTTACTTACGACCCGATGCAAAATCACAAGTTACTATTGAGTATGATGACAAACATCAACCTTTGCGAATTGATACTATAGTAGTTTCAACACAACATGATGATTTTGATTCAGATGAAAAAGCCATGTTAGCAAAAATAAAAACAGATATAATTTCTGTCTTAATTCCTAGGGTAATCAAAAAATGTACACCTCAAGTTCAGCAACTTTTTGGAAATGATATTACGTATCATGTGAATCCTACAGGAAAATTTGTTATTGGTGGTCCCCATGGGGACACTGGTTTAACAGGACGAAAAATTATTGTTGACACTTATGGCGGAAAAGGAGCCCATGGAGGAGGAGCTTTTAGTGGTAAAGATCCAAGCAAAGTAGATCGAAGTGCTGCATATGCTGCACGCCATATGGCAAAAAATCTAGTAGCTGCTGGTGTGGCTAATGAAATTTTAGTACAGTTAAGCTATGCTATTGGGGTGGTAGAGCCAACCTCTATTAATATAAACACTTTTGGAACAGCAAAAGTAAACCTGTCAGACGAAGCAATAGCACAAATTGCAAAAACCCTATTTGATATGCGTCCTTATGCAATTGAACAGCGGTTAAAGCTTCGAAACCCAATGTATTTTGAAACGGCTTCTTATGGACATATGGGGCGCGAGCCTCTTACAATAACCAAAACGTTCGAGTCTCCCTATAACGGAAAAGTTGTGAAGGAAGTAGCACTTTTCACTTGGGAAAATTTAGATTATGTAGAAACCATTAAAAAATCATTTAAATTATCATGAGTACACAACTCGCAACTAAAGCCTTACACGCAGGGCACAATGCCCAAAACACTCAAGGAACTCAGGCCGTTCCAATTTATCAAACCACCTCGTATGTATTTTCTAGTTCAGACCATGCAGCGAATTTATTTTCACTCGCTGAATCAGGCTATATTTATACCCGTTTAAACAACCCTACTAATGATGTGCTAGAGCAACGTTTAGCAGCTTTAGAAGGGGGTGTAGCAGCTGTAGCAACAGCTTCGGGAACCGCAGCAATAGCAACCACCTTAATGGTGATTTTAAAAACAGGAGATCACATTGTAGCTTCTAATAGTTTATATGGCGGAACCTATAATTTATTGGCCAATACCCTACCTCGATTTGGAATTACCACAACGTTTGTTGATCCAGACCAACCCGAAAATTTTTCAAAAGCCCTTAAAAAAAATACTCGTGCCTTTTTTGCTGAATCATTAGGCAATCCTAAATTGGATGTGTTAGATCTAAAGAAAATTGCACAACATGCCCAAAAGGCAAAAGTGCCATTTATTGTGGACAATACTGTAGCCAGTCCAGCACTTTTAAATCCAATTGAACACGGAGCTAACATTGTAATACATTCATTAACTAAATACCTAACTGGAAATGGAACTTCACTAGGCGGTGTAATTATTGACGCTGGAACATTTGATTGGGGGAATGGTAATTTTCCAGAATTTACAGAGCCTAATCCAAGTTACCACGGATTAAATTACCACGAATCCCTAGGGGCTATTGCTTTTATTGCTAAAGTGAGAATTGAGGGACTCCGTGATTTGGGAAGTGCCCCTAGTCCTTTTAATAGTTTTCAAACTATTCAAGGCATAGAAACTCTTGAAATACGGATGAAAAGACATTCAGAAAACGCTTTGAAACTTGCGGCATGGTTATCAACTCATAAAGAGGTGGCATGGGTAAACTATCCAGGATTAAAAACCTCAAAATACAATAGCTTAGCCCAAAAGTATTTACCAAAGGGACAAAGTGGAATTGTTACTTTTGGTTTGAAAAAAGGATATGAAGGAGCTAAAAAAGTAGCAGATAGCACCCAACTTTTTGCACTCCTTGCTAATATAGGGGATACGAAATCTTTAATAATACATCCTGCGAGTACCACCCATCAACAATTAGATGAGGCAACTCAATTAACAACTGGTGTAACTCAAGATTTGATTCGACTTTCAGTAGGATTAGAAGATATAAATGATTTAATTGCTGATTTAGAAACAGCTTTTTCAAGTCTTTAACATCTCTTTAGATGGATTCGGTTCAAACCCTTATCATCAATACTTTTACCACTCACACTGGTGCGAAGCACACCGCATTCAAATTGTACTATCAACTTTTTGGATGTCCGTTAGGTTCTGCACCAGTGGTGATGGTTAATCATTCACTTACTGGAAATGCAGATGTAGCTGGCCCTAAAGGTTGGTGGAAAGCCATTGTAGGTCCTAACAAAACAATTGACACAAACCAATACACTATCATCGCCTTTAATATACCAGGAAATGGAACCCATAATCAAACTCTTTCTAACCCAGAAGATTTTCATGCCGGAGATGTAGCAGATCTTTTTTTAAAAGGTTTAACTCTACTAGGGATTGATTCATTATACGCTTTGATTGGTGGTTCTATTGGTGGAGGTATTGCTTGGGAAATGGCAGCTAAAGCGCCCAATTTAATGCGTCATCTTATTCCTGTAGCAGCAGATTGGAAAGCAAACGACTGGATAATTGCCAATACTTTTTTGCAAAAAAGGATTTTAGAGCATTCTAAAAAACCGTTAGAAGATGCCCGAATACACGCAATGCTCACTTATCGATCTCCTCAATCTTTTGATCAACGTTTTGGGCGAACTAAAAACGAAGAGTTGGGAATTTACAATATTGAAAGTTGGCTGATTCATCATGGTCAAAAATTAGCTAATCGATTTTCATTAGAAGCCTATACTTTAGTAAACCATTTATTAGCCAGTATAAATATTGAAAGAAATGGTCAATCTGCCCTTGAATTAATTAAAAATATAAAGGCAGATATTCATCTTATCGCTATTGATAGTGATCTTTTTTTCACTCCTAATGAAGATCGAAAAACCTATACCCTTATACAACCATTCAAGAAAAATATTACTTACCATGAAATCACCTCTATTCATGGACACGATGCGTTTTTGATTGAAAATGAAGGAGTATCCCGAATTTTTACTCCTATTTTTACTAAGAAAAATAAGAAATGATGGAAATACAACTAGAACGAATTAATTCGGATTATCTATTTGAGGTAACTAATTCAAATGGTCACAAAGTGCTTTTAGATAACAAATCTAAAACAGAAGGTGTGGTTCAAGGCGTGAGTCCAATGGAACTTTTATTGATGGGATTAGCTGGTTGTAGTGGTATTGATATTGTAGCTATTTTAAACAAACAAAAAATAAATCCTCAGTCTTTAAAAATGAAAGTAAAAGGGCATCGCCATGCGGGTGAAATACCTTCTTTATTCCATGAAATAGACATTGAAATTTTTTTGGAAGGTGATATAGCACCAGAAAAAGCAAAACGAGCGGCTCAGTTATCATATGATAAATATTGTTCCGTTTCCAAAACACTAGAAGCAACTGCAACTATTCGTCATACAGTATTCGTAAACGGAAAAGAAGTATGAAAAAGGATAAGTTTGAAACAAAAGCAATTCGCAATCAAATAGAACGTTCTCAATATGGTGAACATTCCACTCCAATGTATTTAACCTCAAGTTTTATTTTTGATGACGCTGAGGACATGCGCGCATCTTTTGCAGAAGAAAAACACCGTAATATTTATAGTCGGTTTTCCAACCCGAATACTTCGGAGTTTATTAATAAAGTGGCGCAGATGGAAGGCGCCGAAGATGGCGTTGCTTTTGCAACAGGTATGGGAGCTATTTTCGCCACTTTTGCTACATTTTTGAATGCCGGTGATCACGTGCTTTCTGTACGGGCGGTTTTTGGATCTACCCATACCCTTTTTACTAAATATTTTCCGAAATGGAACATTAGTTCCACCTATTTTAACGCAACAGAAATAGACAACTTAGCGCCTTTGATTCAACCTACTACAAAATGTATTTATGTTGAATCACCCACAAATCCTGGTCTTGATATAGTAGACCTGGAACGTTTGGGACAATTCGCCAAGGCACATCAATTACTTTTTATTGTAGACAATTGTTTTGCTACACCCTATTTACAACAACCCATAGCCTTCGGAGCCGATTTAGTTATCCATTCCGCCACCAAATTGATAGATGGACAGGGAAGAGTACTTGGGGGTATTACCGTAGGAAAAAAAGAACTTATACGAGAGCTTTACCTGTTTGCCAGAAATACAGGAGCTTCTTTGTCTCCCTTTAATGCATGGGTACTATCAAAAAGTTTAGAAACCCTTTCTTTACGTGTAGATCGACATTGCGAAAATGCCCTTTTTATTGCTAAAAAAGTTGAAGCACACCCCCGAATTAATTGGGTGAAATATCCGTTTTTATCCACTCATCCACAATATGAACTGGCTAAAAAACAAATGAAAGCAGGAGGCAATATTATTGCCTTTGAAGTTGAAGGTGGTTTAGAAGCAGGGCAGCGGTTTATTAATGCAATACGTTTATGCTCTTTATCTTCAAACCTAGGGGATTCAAGAACCATTATTACGCATCCAGCAACAACTACACACAGTAAACTAGATGAATCCGATCAATTAGCAGTAGGGATTACAAATGGCATGATTCGTCTTTCAGTTGGATTGGAACATCCAACAGATATATGGGCTGATATTGAAAATGCGTTAAAATCCTGATTGAATGATTGAAGCACTTCTAAAAGAACGAATTTTAATCTTAGATGGAGCTATGGGCACCATGATTCAAAAGGAATCTTTGGAAGAGGCTGATTTTAGGGGTGAACGCTTTAAAGACCATCCGTGTTCACTTAAGGGGAATAACGACTTATTGTCTTTAACACGTCCTGACTTGATTAAAAATATTCACAGGGCTTATTTAGAAGCTGGAGCTGATATCATAGAAACTAATACATTTTCATCTACTCGTGTTGGGATGTCCGATTATCAAATGGAATATTTAGCCTATGAGCTCAATCATGTCAGTGCTCAAATTGCAGTTGAAGTAGCCAAAGAAATTTCATTAAAAACACCGAACAAGCCCCGTTTTGTTGCAGGGTCTATTGGGCCAACAAATAAAACGGCAAGCATGTCCCCTGATGTAAACGATCCAGGTTATCGCGCTATTCATTTTGATGAATTAGTTGATCAATACACCGAACAAGTTGATGGGTTGCTAGAGGGTGGTGTAGATTTACTTTTAGTGGAAACTATTTTTGATACACTTAATGCTAAAGCGGCCCTATTCGCAATTGAATCAGTAAAAGAAAAAAGAAAATGTAGTATACCAGTAATGGTAAGTGGAACAATTACCGATGCCAGTGGGCGTACTTTATCTGGGCAAACGGTGGAAGCATTTCGCATTTCTTTAAGTCACATGTCCTTACTTAGTATAGGATTCAATTGTGCCCTTGGAGCAGATCAATTATTACCTTACGTAAAACGTCTTTCAAACCAAAGTCAATCTTATATTTCAGCACATCCAAATGCTGGGTTGCCCAATGCCTTTGGAGCATACGATCAAAGTCCAGAAGAAATGAAAACGTTGATTACTTCTTACTTAGAACAGGGTGTAGTTAATATCATTGGAGGGTGTTGCGGTACAACCCCAGAACATATTAAAGCTATTGCTGAATTAGCACAAAACTACCCACCAAGAACCTTTAAAATTAATCTTGATGAAGTTTCCTAAGCGCAGGCCTTTACAGCTTTCGGGATTGGAACCCTTGGTAATTACTGAGAGTACAAATTTTGTTAATATAGGTGAACGCACTAATGTGACAGGATCACGGAAATTTTTAAAACTAATTCAAAACGAACAATTTGATGAAGCTCTAGAAATTGCAAGAGAACAGGTCTTGGGTGGGGCTCAGATAATTGACATCAACATGGACGAGGGTATGATTGATGGAGTGAAAGCCATGACCACTTTCTTAAATCTAGTGGCGGCAGAACCCGATATTTCACGAGTTCCTGTAATGATAGACAGTTCTAAATGGGACATTATTGAAGCCGGTTTAAAAGTAGTACAAGGCAAGTGTATTGTAAATTCTATAAGCTTAAAAGAAGGGAAAGATAATTTTATAGCCCAAGCAAAAACAATTAAAAAATATGGTGCAGCTGTTATTGTTATGGCTTTTGATGAACATGGACAGGCAGACACCTTAGAGCGTCGAATTGAAATATGCAAAAGGTCATACGAGCTGTTGGTTCAGCAAGCTAATTTTCCTCCTGAGGACATCATTTTTGACCCCAATATTTTTCCTGTAGCTACTGGAATGGATGAACACAAAAAAAATGCACTTGATTTTTTTAAAGCCACACAATGGATTCGAGAAAATTTACCGCATGCCAGCGTAAGTGGTGGGGTAAGTAATGTCTCTTTTTCCTTTCGAGGTAATAATGCTGTTCGAGAGGCAATGCATTCCTCTTTTCTATATCATGCCATTCGGCATGGAATGAATATGGGAATAGTGAATCCAACCTTACTTGAAGTATATGATGAGGTTCCTAAAGAATTAATGACCTATGTTGAAGATGTCCTCTTAAATCGCAAAGAAGATGCCACCGAACGGCTTTTAGACTATGCTGAAAATTTAGTATCCGATTCTAAATCAACAAAAAATAAAACCGATGGGTGGCGTGAATACGACTTAAAAGGACGTATTAACCACGCATTGATTAAAGGAATTGACAAGTACATTGTAGAAGATGTTGAAGAAGCAAGATTGCAATTTTCTCGACCGATTCAAGTTATAGAAGGGCCCTTAATGGAGGGAATGAATGTAGTCGGAGATTTGTTTGGCGAGGGTAAAATGTTTTTGCCTCAAGTGGTTAAATCTGCTCGGGTTATGAAAAAAGCCGTAGCCTATTTACAACCTTTTATTGAAGCAGAAAAGACTACCGGTACACGGAGTTCAGGAAAAGTTTTGATGGCTACTGTAAAGGGAGATGTACATGATATTGGTAAAAATATTGTGAGTGTGGTTTTGGCATGTAATAACTATGAAATTGTGGATTTGGGAGTGATGGTTCCCCCAGAAGTTATTATCAAACGAGCGGTTGAAGAAAAAGTAGACGTGATAGGACTGTCCGGGTTAATTACCCCCTCCCTTGATGAAATGGTTTTTGTAACCCAGGAATTAGCGCGACAAAAAATTTCAATTCCTGTTTTGATAGGGGGGGCAACTACTTCAAAAGCTCATACTGCAGTAAAAATTGCTTCTGTTACCAATTCACCTGTAATACATGTTAATGATGCTTCAAGGGCCGTTGGCGTAGTGGGAAATTTATTACAAAGTGAAAAGCGCGAACCTTACGTTTTAAAAATTAGAGAAGAATATGAAGCCTTTAAGATTAAATTTTTGTCAAGATCAACCTCAAAAGAATATGTCTCTATTGATATCGCTCGAAGTCAAAAATTAAAACTTGACTGGGAATCATTTACACCCATAAAACCAAAAAAGTTAGGTTTTCATACTCTAGAAGTGACTATAGAAACACTTGTGCCTTACATTGACTGGAGTCCCTTTTTTAGATCATGGGATTTGCATGGAAAATATCCAGAGTTACTCTCAGATACAATTATTGGAACACAAGCACAAAACTTGTTTGATGATGCCCAAGAAATGTTGAAAAAAATTACTGAAGAAAAGTGGCTAAAGGCAAAAGGGCGGTATGGGCTATTCCCTGTAAATGCTGATGGCGACGATATTGAAACCTATAGTGATGAAACACGTAAAAACCTAAGTGCACGTTGGGTAACCCTTCGCCAGCAATTGAAAAAAACAGCAGGGCAACCCTATCGGGCTTTAGCCGACTATATTGCCCCAAAAGAGCAAGGATACACTGACTATATGGGGGCCTTTTGTGTAACAACAGGCTTTGGTGTGGAAGAAAGGGCAAAAGCCTTTGAAAAAGAAAACGACGATTACAACTCCATTCTTTTAAAAGCCCTTGCCGATCGATTAGCAGAGGCCTTTGCCGAATATTTACACTTTAAAATAAGAACGGATTTTTGGGGTTATGCTCCAGAAGAAACATTGAGCAATGAAGATTTAATTAAGGAAAATTATTTAGGAATTCGGCCGGCTCCAGGTTACCCCGCATGTCCTGATCATTTAGAAAAAAATACTATTTGGGAATTGTTACAAGTTGAGCAAACCATTGGTGTAACCCTTACAGAAAGTCTTGCTATGTGGCCTGCTTCATCTGTTTCAGGTTATTATTTTGCACATCCCGAAGCACGGTATTTTGGATTGGGAAAAATTAAAAACGATCAATTGGCGTCGTATGCAAAACGAAGAAATTGTAGTATTTCTGATGCCAAAAAATGGTTACGCCCTAATTTAGCAGAGGAATAAAAGGATATGAAAGTTACGGAACACATTAACAAGGCAAAAGGTGAAACTCAATTTACCTTAGAAATTTTACCCCCCCTAAAAGGACAAAGCATACATGATTTATATGCTGTTTTAGATGAATTGTCAGAATTTAATCCTCCTTTCGTAGATGTAACCTATCACCGGGAAGAATTTGAATATAAGCCTGTTGGGAATGGATTACTTCAACAACGTACTATCCGAAAAAGACCGGGCACGGTTGGAATATGTGCGGCCATTCAAAATAAATACAAAATAGACGCCATTCCTCATATTTTATGTGGAGGTTTTTCAAAAGAAGACACTGAAAATTTATTAATTGATCTAGACTTTTTGGAAATTGATAATGTTGTGGCTTTGCGAGGTGATGCAGTAAAAAATGAAACTTATTTCACCCCCCATCAATACGGTCACAGTTATGCAAGTGAATTAGTTGCTCAAATTGCTGCTATGAACCGAGGAGAATATCTTGATAAAGAGTTACAACAACCCCATGCTACAAATTTTTGTATTGGAGTGTCAGGATATCCCGAAAAACATATGGAAGCTCCAAGTCTTGAAAGTGATTTTCATTTTTTAAAAGAAAAAATAAAGTCAGGGGCTGAATATGTAGTTACACAGATGTTTTTTGACAACAAAAAATACTTTGAGTTTGTTCGCAAATTACGTAACGCTGGAATTAAGGTTCCAGTTATCCCTGGTTTAAAGCCTTTATCAACACTTAAGCAACTAAATACGATACCTCATCGTTTTCATGTTGATTTACCTGAAGAGCTAATTAAAGCCGTTATAAAATGTAAAAACAATACTGAAGTGAAACTTGTAGGTATTGAATGGTGTATTCAGCAAAGTAAAGAGTTAAAGGCAGCTGGAGTTCCTTTTTTACATTATTATTCAATGAGTAAATCGGACAATATTAAAGCAGTAGCTTCTCAAGTATTTTGATTGGTTAATTCTTGAAAAAGTGTTTCTAGCCCTTTATTTTTAATTTGTAGGTTTAGAATTTTTAATCCATTATCGTAAGCAAAATCAAATATAGCAGGGCGTATGTCTTGGGTGCCCTTGATGTATAATTCATAATCAAATTCATGGATATTAATTACTTTTTTGACATGTGAAATTCGACATAAAGCCTCTGTCTCTACGCGGTAATCAAAGCTCACCTCAATAATATTTTCTTCATTTTTTTGCAGTTCATTTATCGGTTTGTCTAAAACAATTTTACCATAATTAATAATCACGATTCGATCACAAAGGGCTTCAACTTCTTGTAAGATATGAGTGGATAATAATACCGTTTTTTCTTTGGCCAAGTGACGAATAAGTTTGCGAATTTCTATAAGCTGGTTAGGGTCTAACCCTGTAGTGGGTTCATCTAAAATGATAACTTTAGGATTATGGAGTATAGCTGCAGCTATACCAAGCCTTTGCTTATATCCTTTAGAAAGTATTTTAATAGTATCTGTTTGACGTTCTGATAATCCAGTTTGCGTTAATACTTCAGCTACAGGAGGTGACTTCATTTGATATAGTTCTGCCACAAAATGCAAATATTCAATTACTCGCATATCGTTATACAGTGGATTTTGTTCACTTAAATAGCCAATTTCCTTTTGGATTTGATGAAGTTCCTTTTTTAAATCCTTTTCAAAAAAAGAAACCTTTCCTTCCCATTGTGTATAATATCCAGTTAGAATTTTCATCAAGGTAGATTTTCCTGCTCCATTAGGTCCTAAAAGTCCAACCACCTCACCCTTTTTTAAAGAAAGGGAAACATTGTTTAAGGCTTGAACCTTACCATAGCGTTTACTTACATTTTCAATGACTATTCCCATTCTTTTTTTGCTTTAAAGATAAGGTATTCATAAGTTTTGAATTTCTTTGAATTCTCTTGCTTTCTAATACTACGGTAAGAATAATTAATGCGCCCCCAAAAACACTTTTTATGGTGGGAATTTCTCCTAAAAAGAGCATACCTAGTACAACACCAAAAAGGGGTTGAACGCTACTCATAATGCTAACAGTACTGATGCTAAAATGAGGAAAGCTACTTAAAAATAGGGTGTGTCCAATTGCTGTAGTAGCAATGCCCAAAAGAAAAAGATAGGGTAAATTAGAACTTATATTTTCATCTGGGAATAGCCATAAAACGGGAAATAAAAACACGATTATTATAACCATTTGATATAGCATTTGCATGGATCCGTGAGCCATATCAGAATGGGCTTTTAATAGAAGATTACGAAGAGCATAGGTTACCGAAGAAAATATTCCCATTAAAAGACCTTGAGTGGCTTTATTGCCCATGTCAAAAACAGGAACTAAAAAGTAAATCCCAAGAAGAATCATCAATCCAAATAAAAGGTGAATCCGTTGAAGTTTTACAGGAAGAAATAAGGGTTCTAAAAAAACAGTTAGTATAGGGTAGGTAAAAAGCGAGAGCATTCCAATGGTAATTGAACTCCACTGTAAAGCATAAAAATAGGTAACCCAATGCAGCCCCATAAATAAACCGCTTACTAAGAGAGCAACCCCATGCTTATTCCATGAAAGTTTAAAACTATATTTTTTAATACTACAGTAAATGGTCAAAACCCCAAGAGCTATAAGAGATCTGTACCAAATACTTAGTGGGGGACTTAGGGAGATGTAACGCCCCAAAGGACCAGAGGTACTCACAAATAACATACCTAAATTGAGCAATAGAATATAATAAAATTGTGAGCGTTCCTTCAAAGGGATTTTTTAAAGTATTAAATGACTAAAAAGTAAAATAGTGAGCATCCCCCAAAGTGTTCCAGTAGCCATGCTAAGAACGGCCAAAATAATTGCGTGAGGCATCCATTTTTTTTCATAGGCAGCAGTAACAGCTGGAGCCGTAGCAATACCGCCAACATTTGCCATACTGGCAATGGGAACCCAGGCCGAATTTACCCCTAGCGCCTTTGCCACAAAAAGCATAAAGATAAAATGACTAATAAGCCATATTATTAAAAATCCTAAAAAAGCAAAATCAAATTGGATCAATTTAATTTTTAATTTTAATCCTAAAACGGCCATAACAATTAGGATTAACAAGCTTCCTAACTTAAGAACAAAAGAAAAATTCCATTGCTTGAGTGCATTACTGTAAAATAGTCCTATACCTGACAAAACTAAAATTTGAATTATTAATTCAGAAATAAAGAAGGAGACACAAGCAACACTTGCTATTAAAAGTAAAAAGACTAATAATGGATTCATTTTCTGTTCTGATTCAGGAGGTATTACTTCTGGGGGAGAAAAGGCATTTATACCCATAACACGGTTTATGAAATTACTTTTTTTAATGCCTTGAAACATTAATAAAGTCCACAAATTCACCAAAATATTATCTACAACCAATAAGGTTAAAAAAACACCTTCAGGACAAGCCACCAACTCCTTTAATACGAGCTGGCTTGTACTTCCGCCAATCCAACTGCCTACAATTGGGGGAATCCCTTTCCAAAATTCTGCTTCAATCAGAGTATTTTGAACAAAAAAAGAATCTTGCAAAAAGAAAATCAAGACAATTGGGAATAAGGCAATCCAAAAGGAACCTGAGAGGAATACAAGAATCGGTTTCCATCCAATAGCTCGTAATTGACCTAAAGACATACTACTCATTACTGCAACAATAGCAAAGGGAATAAATACGTTTCTACTTATCGTATGTATAGCATCAGTAGAGTAATCTTTTTGTATAATTCCTGAAGCTATAGCTGGTAAAAGATATGCTAATAAAATGGCGGGAATCCAGTTCAAAAACCGATTGATTAGCCTATGTTGTGAATGCTCAATAAGCCTTATTAATAAAACAGAAAGAAGTACAATTAATCCAGGTACCAGCACTACCAATTTTTTAAAATTCAAACTAAATATAGTTTTAATTTATGAGTAATTTGATCTTTTAAAATATCCCCTTGTTTCTATTCAAAACAAGGAATAGTTTGAACTATATAATGGGATTAATTAAAAAAAGTTCTTAAAAATTTGTTTTTGAAAAAAGCTATACTACTTTTGTTTGGATTTTAGAAATATGAATACAACCTTCTTTTATTACACTAACTTTTATTACTTCTATACAGAAGCAGGAAGGACTTTGTAGTATTAGAATTATATAGATATACAAAAAGTCCTGATTTTCGGGACTTTTTTTTTGAATTAAAATGGAAACAAAAATTAAAGTAGCCATACAAGGGATTAAAGGTTCTTTTCACCATGTAGTTACTCTTCGATTGTTTGGAGATGAGGTTGAAATTTATCCATGTGAAACTTTTGATGAAACCGTAAAGGCGGTAGTAGATGAAAAGGTTCCCTTTGCAGTAATGGCATTAGAAAATTCAATTGCAGGCTCTATTATTCCTAATTATGCACTAATTGATCAAAATAACCTTCGAATTGTTGGTGAATATGGTCTAAGCATACACCATAACTTAATGGCCATACCAGGGCAGCATATTGAAAATCTTACTGAGGTACGTTCACATCCAATGGCACTCTTGCAATGCAAATCCTTTTTTAAACAATATCCCCATATTCGATTAGTAGAAGCCGAAGACACAGCTGATGAAGCTAGAATAATTTCAGAAGAAAATTGCCTTGGAAGGGGAGCTATAGCCAGTCAAGAAGCAGCAGATCTTTTTGGATTATCAATATTGGCATCTTCTATTCAAACCATAAAAAATAACGTGACCCGTTTTGTTGTAGTACAAAATGAAAAAGCAGTGAAGCCTTCAAAACAGATAAATAAAGCTGCTTTAAAATTTATTTTAGATCACAAGCGAGGTAGTTTAGCTGCAGTGCTAAATGTAATGAGTGATTGTCAATTGAATTTAACTAAAATTCAGTCATTACCCGTAATCGAAACTCCAGGGAAATATTCTTTTTTTGTGGATGTTACTTTTGATGAATTTGAATATTATAAAAAAGCACGTAAACTGATTGAAATTATGGCTACACAGTTTAAAATTTTAGGAGAATATAATCAACATCTAAGATGAAAATAGCACACCGATTACAAAGTGTTCAAGAATACTATTTTTCACGAAAGCTGAGAGAAGTGGCTAGTTTGATTCAAGCGGGACACCCGATTATAAACATGGGAATAGGGAGTCCAGATTTACCCCCGCATCCTTCTGTTATTGAGGCTTTACACAATGCAACATCACATCCCAAAGCCCATATGTATCAGAGTTATCAGGGACTACTAGAGTTACGTCAAGCTATGGCAGATTTCTATCATTCACATTATGAGGTTAATCTTGAGCCCCAATCCGAAATTCTACCTTTAATGGGATCTAAAGAAGGGATTATGCATATTTCAATGGCATTTTTAAATCCTGGAGATCAAGTGCTTGTCCCTAATCCAGGGTATCCAACCTATGCTTCAGTTACTCGATTACTTGAAGCGGAACCTGTTTTTTACGATTTGAAAGAAAGCCAAAATTGGCAACCCGATTTTACTGCTTTAGACGCCTTAGACACATCTAAAGTTAAATTAATGTGGATCAATTATCCGCACATGCCTACAGGAACTGAAGCACTTTCATTAACTTTTGATCGATTAATAGAGTGGGCTAAGCAACGGTCTATTTTACTAGTAAATGACAATCCTTATAGTTTTGTTTTAACTGAAAAACCAAAGAGTTTATTGTCACGTCCTGGGGCTTTAGAAGTATCATTGGAGTTGAATTCATTGAGCAAATCATCAAATTTAGCAGGTTGGCGAGTGGGCATGTTGTGTGGGAAAGAAACCTTTTTGCAATCTGTTTTGAAGGTCAAAAGCAATATGGACTCGGGCATGTTTTTCGGAATTCAAAAAGGAGCAATTGCAGCTTTAAAGGCCTCAACAGATTGGTATACAAATTTGAACACAATCTACTCTATACGCAGAAAAGCAGTAGAAAAATTGGCAAAGTCACTAGGAGCTACCTATAATCCAAAACAAGTGGGATTGTTTTTATGGGCTAGGTTACCACAAACTTCTAATGATGCAGAAACCTTCATTGACAAGCTTTTGCATGAAAAACATCTTTTTATTACACCAGGTACTATTTTTGGAAGTCAAGGTGAAGGATACATTCGTTTTTCTTTATGTGTGCCAGAAGAAACAATTTTGGAGGCAATTAAAAGAATTGAATCATGAATATAGGAATAATTGGTTTAGGATTAATTGGCGGATCAATGGCTTTGGCATCAAAAAAATATACTGTTGGGTGTCGTTGTTATGGACGCGATATAAATCCAACTCATATAAAGCAAGCAATAGCTTTAGGAATAATTGAGGAAGAATTAACAGATGTTAATTTACCTCACATGGATGTGGTCATACTTGCCGTTCCTGTAGATATTGCTATAGATTTAGCAGTACCACTTCTTGATATCATAAATGATAATGCACTATTGATAGATGTTGGGTCAACTAAAGGTAGTATTTGTGAACGTGTTGCTTTACATCCAAAACGAAATCAATTTTTGGCTACTCACCCTATAGCAGGTACTGAGTTTTCAGGACCTTCAGCAGCTTATGCGGAGTTGTTTTTGGGGCAAACACAAATTTTATGCGAAACCTCTTTATCGCGTCCAGATTTAATGGAATGGGCAATACAATGGTTCAGATCTATGTCTATGCGAATTAAAGAAATGGATCCAAAAGAACATGATCAACATATAGCCTATGTTTCACACCTTTCGCACGTGTCATCTTTTATGTTAGGAAAAACCGTTATGGAAAAAGAAAAAGACGAACATGCTATTTTTGATATGGCAGGCAGCGGATTTGCCTCTACCGTTCGTCTAGCAAAAAGTTCACCCTCTATGTGGACTCCTATTTTTAAACAAAACCGAGAAAATTTATTGGAAGTACTTACGGAATATATTGAAAACCTGAGTGCTTTTAAAAATGACTTAGAACAACATGACTATAATAAGTTATACCAAACCATGCTAGAAACTAATGCTATAAGGGCCATTCTAGCAGGTATTAATCAAAATAATACAAAAAATAATAATTAAGAACTTATGGAAAATAAAAAAGAAATGCGCCAATGGCTTGACAATTTTGGATTAGATCATCCTTTAGTAATTGCTGGACCCTGTAGCGCAGAAACAGAAGATCAAGTGTTAAAAATTGCACATGAATTAAAAGATACAGACGTCACTGTATATCGAGCGGGTATTTGGAAACCAAGAACCCGTCCAGGCATGTTTGAAGGGGTTGGAGCAATAGGTTTAGGATGGCTTAAAAAAGTAAAAGAACAAACAGGTTTACTGACAGCAACAGAAGTAGCAAATAAAGACCATGTTCAATTAGCTTTAGAAAATGATGTGGATATATTATGGATTGGAGCTCGTTCTACAGTAAGTCCTTTCATTATGCAAGAAATTGCCGATGCATTAGAAGGAACAGATAAAATAGTTTTGGTAAAAAACCCAGTAAATCCAGATTTGGCTTTATGGCTTGGTGGGGTTGAACGTTTATATACAGCAAATATTAAAAAACTAGGTCTAATTCATAGAGGATTTTCAACTTATGAAAAATCAAAATATCGAAACATACCCGAATGGCAGATAGCTATTGAAGTAAAAAATAAATTTCCAGATCTCCCTATGATCTGTGACCCTTCTCATATTGGAGGAAAGCGAGATTTAATTTTTGACATCTCTCAATCTGCATTAGATTTAAATTTTGATGGATTAATGATTGAAACCCATTGGGATCCTGATAATGCATGGAGTGATGCAGCTCAGCAAGTAACACCTAAACGTTTAATTGAAATTATGCGTGATTTAAAAGTACGTAAAATTACCACTGAAGAGCAGGCTTATCAAAATGAGTTAAGTGTGCTTCGATCTCAAATTGATGTCGCAGACCAAAATCTTTTGGATGTTTTAGGGAAAAGAATGAAAGTAGCCGAACAAATTGGCGCTCTTAAAAGAGCAAACAATGTAGCGGTTCTTCAAAATAAACGTTGGAACGAAATTTTAGGGAGTATGATTTTGGAAGGTCAAGACAGAGGACTTTCTGAAGAATTTATTTTACGAGTTTTCAAAGCTATTCACCAAGAGTCAATCAACAAACAAGAGAAAATTTTAAAAGCGTAATTTTAAATCTTAGTCAAAAGATGGATGGACTTCACCTGATGCGAGAGGCTAGGAGCATATTACAGCCCTTTTGGTTGATTTCTATAGGTGTGTGTTTGGTTTATGCTATTGTTTTGGGTGGTCCACCAGAACTAAACAGTTATGGTGAGGTGTTAAGTCTACTTTTAGCTGGTCCTCTTAACCTAGGTTTATCAATATATTTTTTGAAAATTGTAAATTCTGAGCCACTAGGCATAGAAAACATCGTGAATGGTTTTCGACCATTGCTTCAGGTGCTTTTGCTTTATTTTGTTTCTACAATTCTGATTGTTTTAGGACTCATACTATTTATAATACCAGGAATTATTCTTTCAATGGGTTTTTCTATGTCCTATTTCATTATGGCAGAACATCAAGATATTACTTTTGCAGAGGCGCTTCAACAAAGTTGGGATTTAACCCAAAATCATAAAATGGAATTATTCCTCTTAAACCTTAGATTTATTCCCTGGTATATTTTAGGTATATTGTGTTTATTAGTGGGAGTTTTTATTGTAATGCCATGGCATCAATCCACATTAGCTTTGTTTTATAAAAAATTAAAAGTAAATGAGAATTTGTAAAAAAAAATCCGCTCAAAGGCGGATTTTTTTGAATATTCTATTTTAGAATAGATGCGATTCGTTTGACAGCTTCTCTAATTTCATCTACTGAGGCAGCATAAGAAATTCGAATACAATTTTCATTTCCAAAAGCTTCTCCTGATACCGTGGCAACATGCGCTTTCTCTAAAAGGAACATAGAAAAATCTGAAGCGTTTGAAATGGTTTTCCCATGTAGTGTTTTTCCTATGTAGAAGGAGATATCTGGAAAAACATAAAACGCACCTTTAGGGTGGTTTAAAATAAATCCAGGAATAGCAGAAAGGAGCTCGATTATCATTTCTCTCCGTTTTGCAAATTCATCAACCATGTATTGAATCTTACTCACTGGTGCTTCTAAGGCAGCAATTGTTGCCATTTGTGCTATACAGTTTGCCCCACTTGTAATTTGACCTTGCATTTTATTACAGGCTTTAGCAATCCATTCAGGAGCACCTATATACCCAATTCTCCAGCCTGTCATTGCAAAAGCTTTAGCTACACCATTTACTGTAATAGTTCTATGGGTCATTTCAGTTATTGAGGCAAAACTAAAATGAGGTACACCGTAGTTAATGTGTTCGTAAATCTCATCTGATAGGATAAAAATATCTGGATATTTTTCTAACACTTTGGCCAGAGCTCTATATTCATCCTCAGTATAAACAGTACCACTGGGGTTGTTGGGAGAGTTGAACATTACTAATTTCGTTTTTGAAGTAATCGCTGACTCTAGTTGTTCAGGAGTAATTTTAAAGTCGGTTTCTATAGAAGATGGGATGATAATACTTTTTGCCTCTGCAAGTGTAGCAATGGCAGAATAGCTTACCCAATATGGAGCGGGTAATAAAACTTCATCACCAGGGTTAAGTAATACCATACAAACATTTGCAATAGATTGCTTTGCTCCAGTTGATACCACAATCTGTGAAGGAGTATAATTTAAACCGTTATCACGTTTAAACTTTAGGCAAATGGCCTCTTTTAAATCAAGGTATCCATCAACCGGACTGTATGAATTATAATTATCTTTTACAGCTTGAATGGCTGCCTCTTTAATAAATTCTGGAGTATTAAAGTCAGGTTCTCCAAGACTCAACCCGATCACATCAATGCCTTGATTTCTTAATTCTCTTGCTTTGGCAGCCATAGCCAAAGTTTCAGAAACAGGTAAACTGTTTATTCGTGTAGAAAGGTAATCCATAAATAATCTAAGCGGGTTGTGCCCCCATCTGTTTTAAAAATTTAAAATGCGAAAATAAGGCACTTCGCGTAGTTTTGTACTCATTGTAGGGTAAATTAAATTCTTTTGCAGTTTTTCTTACAATTGAACCTATTTTAGTGTAGTGAATATGGCTTATATGGGGGAAAATATGATGCTCAATTTGATGATTTAAACCTCCAGTAAACCAATTCATAATTTTGTTTTTTGTGGCAAAGTTCACAGTAGTTTTTAATTGATGAATAGCCCATGTGTTTTTCATTGTACCGCTCTTGTGTGCTTCATGCATTTCTGCATCTTCCACAACATGAGCTAATTGAAATATTAGACTTAAAATTATTCCAGCTGTGTAATGCATGGCCACAAACCCAATGAGTACTGTCCACCACGGAGCATCTATAAATAAAATGGGAAGTACTATCCAAATAGAAAAATATATGATCTTAGTTAGAAAAAGACCGGTCCATTGTAAGCTCGGACGTTTACTGTTTAAATAGGAAAGTTTTCTTTTAGTGTAACGCTTCATTTGTTGAAAATCTGCAAAAAGAGCCCAATTTAGAGTTAAAAGGCCGTATAGAAAAACAGAATAATAGTGTTGAAATTTGTGATGGGGAAACCATTCAGAATGTTTTGAAAAACGAAGCACGCGCCCAGCCTCTAAATCTTCATCATGCCCGTGAATATTAGTATAAGTATGATGAAGAATATTGTGTTGTACTTTCCAATTGAATACGTTTCCTGCTAATATATAAATACTGCTTCCCATAAATTTATTTATCCAAGGATGCTTTGAAAAGGAGCCGTGATTACCATCATGCATAACATTCATTCCCACACCAGCCATTCCAATTCCCATTACAATACAAAGCAACAGTTTAATCCATAGATTAAAGGATAAGGTTAATACCATTGCGTAAGGAGCTACAAGAAGAGAAAACATGAATATAGTTTTCACATAGAGTTTCCAGTTTCCAGTTTTAGGAATTTTATTTTCTTTAAAGTAATGATTAACGCGTTGGTTTAATGTTTTAAAAAAATCTTGTGTGTCTTTACGAGAAAAACGAAGGCTTTGTGTAGCTTGCATAGATACGATTAGTAAATGTAAAAATAAATAAAAATAGTTTAGTAAAACCCTTGAATTAATAAACGTGGAAGAAATTCTCACCTACTTTCCTGAACTTAGTGAAAAACAGCAGCATCAGTTTAAAGTTTTAGAAAGCTTGTATAAAGAATGGAATCAAAAAATAAACGTTATTTCCCGAAAGGATATAAATCATTTTTATGAGCGGCATGTATTGCATTCCCTTGGTATTGCGAAAATCATTTCTTTTTTGCCGGAAAGTAAAATATTAGATGTAGGAACAGGGGGTGGTTTTCCAGGAATACCCTTGGCAATACTTTTTCCAAACACCCACTTTTATTTAATCGATAGTATCGGAAAAAAAATAAAAGTAGTTGAAGAAATTGTCCTTTCGTTGGGTTTAAAAAATGTGACAGCACTTCATATTAGGGCAGAAGAATTTTCTAATTCGGTTGACTTTGTAGTAAGTAGAGCAGTTACTCGAATGGTAACTTTTGTACCTTGGGTAGAAGGTAAAATTTCAAAAAACAGTAAGCATAGTATTAAAAATGGTATTTTGTATTTAAAGGGAGGAGATTTATCTGAGGAATTAATTTCTTTTCCAAAAGCCAATCTTCACTCACTTTCCAAGTATTTTAAAAACTATTTTTTTGAAACTAAAAGTGTAGTTCACATCCCACTATAATTTGTGATAAAAGCCCTAAGATTTTAAAAAGGGATATCGATAATCTTTGGCTGGTATAAAAGTTTCTTTTATAAGACGAGGAGAAACCCAACGCATGAGGTTGGCTGCCGATCCTGCTTTATCATTTGTGCCTGAAGCTCTGGCGCCGCCAAAAGGTTGTTGACCTACGACAGCTCCCGTAGGCTTATCATTGATGTAAAAATTACCGGCACTATTTTCTAATGCCTGTAACGCTTCTTCTATGGCATAACGGTCATTTGAATATACTGCTCCAGTTAAGGCATATTCAGAGGTTTGGTCAATTAATGTTAAAGTGTTTTTCCAATCAGAGTCATCAAAAACAAAAAGTGTGGCTACTGGACCAAATAATTCTTTTTCCATAGTGAAATATTTGGGATTTGTTGTTATTACTACAGTGGGCTCAATGAAATACCCTTTTTGATCATTGTAAGTTCCTCCAATCAAAATCTCTGCATCACTATCTTTTTTCACTTGTTCAATGGCATTAACTAGACGGTCAAACGAACCTTTGTGGATAACTGCAGTAACAAAATTTTCGAAATTAGCCGGTGATCCCATGGAAATGCTTTCTAGGTCTTGCTTTACGAAATTGATAATTTCTTGTGCAATTGATTTAGGTAAATAAATACGTGAAGCCGCTGAGCATTTTTGCCCCTGAAATTCAAAGGCTCCACGTACAATTCCTGTAGCCACTTCTCTTGGAGAAGCTGAAGGATGTGCTACAATAAAATCTTTACCACCAGTTTCTCCAACTATTCGCGGATAGGTTTTATACTTTTGGATATTTGCTCCAATTTTAGCCCAGATTCCTTTAAAAATATCCGTAGAACCTGTAAAATGGATTCCAGAAAAATCAGGACTTTCAAGTATCGTATCCGTAATCATTACAGGATCACCAAAAACCATATTTATTACACCATCTGGTAGCCCGGCCTCTCTAAATATTTCCATTATTACTTGCGCAGAATAGATTTGATGGTCACTTGGTTTCCAAACTACAGTATTTCCCATCATGGCTACAGAAGCACATAAATTTCCTGCAATTGCAGTAAAATTGAAAGGGCTAATTGCATAAATAAAACCCTCTAAGGGTCTGTAGCTGATTCGGTTCCAAATTCCAGGACTACTTTCGGGTTGGTTTTCATAAATTTCTTGCATGAAATATACGTTGAAACGAAGAAAATCTATCAGTTCACAGGCGGCATCAATTTCAGCTTGGTGAATTGTTTTTGATTGAGCCAACATAGTAGCCGCATTTATTTTTGCTCTATATGGACCTGCAATTAACTCAGCTGCACGTAAGAAAATTGCAGCTCTAGAAGTCCACTCTAATTGACTCCATTTTTCACGGGCGTTTAGGGCCGCTGAAATAGCAGCATTGATATGTTTTTTTTCAGCTTTATGGTAGAGGCCAATCTTATGTTGATGGTCATGAGGCGGTTGAAGGGTTTCAGTATTTTCTGTTTTAATATCTTGGTTTCCAATACGCATAGGTACTTCTATGGTTTGATTAAAAAGGATATTGTAGGTATCAAGAACCGCTTTTCTTTCGCTGCTATTGGGCAAATAATCTAAAACGGGTTCGTTGATAGGATAAGGAACATTAAAAACACTGTTTGCCATTACTTCTTTTGGAGTAAAAATATTCAATTAGAAATTAACAGCAACAAAAATTTTAAAGCTTAATTCAAAATGTGAGGAACACTAAGTTTAAAACTGGGAATATCCACTTGAAATTTACGTGCAGATGAAAAATTAATCATGATATAGGTGCCAGACATTGCACCCATTGGAGACGTAATTAAACAGCCAGATTGATAGGTGTGAATTTCTCCTGGTTTTAATACAGGCTTTTGACCAACTACACCATCTCCATTTACATATTGAGGGCGATTAAATGATTCAAGAATTTTCCAATGTCGAGAAAGCAATTGGACGACGTCTTTACTTTGATTTTCGATAGTAATGAAATATAAAAAAGCGTGATGCGGAAGCTGGTTTTTTAAAAAACTACCCTCAAACCTAGATTGCACTGAGATTTTAATTCCTTTTGTAATTTGTTGTATCACACCTAATTATTCCAAATAAAATATATGAAAATAAAGATAATAAAAAAGAACCATATAGACCAAAAGCTAAATTAGTTCTTTAATTCAAATGAATTAGCAACTCCCACACCCACTAAAGCATCAAACTGAGTACCAATAGCACGGTAATATACGAGTACTAAATAATTGTTTTCTGTTAACGCAAAACTCCCGCTAATCTCGTTTTTATAGAGTCCTCCTTCTTTTTTAACCACATATTTATAATTGTAGAAGCCTTGTTTTAATAAAATTACACTTTCATATAGTCCTAAAGCAGGATTAAAGTACATGGCATTGTATTCACTTAATTGATAATTGTTAAATCCCCCATACACGTAGATCTGATCATTTTCTAGGTTGAAATTTGAAGCTAAACTAAAATATACCAAACTGTAATCCGCTTCTATGTCAGAGTCACCTGGCCTCATAATATTTCGTATTTCAAATGCACCATTTATGTCTGGAGCAAAGCTGTATTCTGACATACTGCGGGGTATATCTACCTTGAGATAGGTTTCATATAAGTCTTTTTTTTGGGTAAAAGTTATGTTCGAACTGGTAACCCTAAGGTCTTTACTGTCAAAGAAAAAATATTCATTTCCCCCTTCGAATTGTGCAGGATATTCATATCGATATTCTAAAGAGGCTCCCTGATAATATTGAGGGGTTAGTCCTGTGATTTTTGAATCCCATTGATCGTTTTGTAAAAGGGTTACAAATATATTTTTATCTGGATTTCTAAATGTTTCCATTTGGGGCGTGATCTTAAAATGTATTGATTGATGGGTATAAAAGCGATCTAAATTTTGAGGTCTATAAACTGCAACTTGAACAGTAGCAGAAGGTTCATATATACAAAATCTTCGTGAAAAAGCTAAGGTATCATCAGCCGTATAAATTTCTAGCATATAGTTTCCAGATATTTTAAATTGTACATTTTCATTAGGTATTGCTAGAGTGAAGTGAGTGTAAGATTGGAGAGTATTGAATGAAGTACGGTAATTATCAATTCGTAGGTTATCAAATCCATCTAAAAACTCATTTTGAAATAACGAAGAAGGGGTCCAATCCCAATTAAAATGTTTAATTCGATAATAATAATCAGATTCGTCTCCAAGTAAATCATCAAATTCTAAGGTCATTATTTCACCTACAGAAACCACAGGAAAATTTCGTAAAGTTTCCTTTCCATAAAACTGAATGGTTTTAATATGATCTGGAGGATAATGTTCTAATACCTCTTGTCCAAAAATTTTAAATAAGAAAGTTTCGAGTACTAGAAGCGATAATAAAAGGTAAATTTTCATGCCCAGTAAATGTAATCGTTCCGTTTTTGTTTACCAAATTGCAGATATATTAGCGAAAAGGTTAAACAGTTATTTAGAAAGAATATAAATAAAGATTTTTCCTCTTTAATTACCACTGCTAAAAGGGTGTTTATTTATAAATTTGCACCGTTTTAGAACGAATCAACTTAATGAAACTAATTAAAGCAATTCAAACGCGACGAGGTGCCCAACTCAAGCTAAATGGAGCTGCTGAAAAAGCACTAAGCACAGCCCCACCTTCAAGCACTTTTGCCCTTAATCCCGATGATTTTTTTGGACTTACGCCAAAATTGAGCGTCAAAGAGGGTGATACAGTTAAAAAGGGATCACCTTTATTTTTTGATAAAAAAAATCCAGAAATAATAGTGGTTTCCCCTATTGCTGGTAGTGTAGAACAAATACATCGTGGTCCAAAACGAAAAATTGAATCTATTATTATTAAAGCCTCTTCTAATCAAGGAGTAATAAAATGGACTATCGACGAAGAAAAACGGGATTCGAATTACCTCAAAAAAATGCTTTTGCAAGGGGGTTTATGGCCTTTTATACAACAAAGACCATATGGCATTATAGCTAACCCTGCTGATACTCCAAAAGCTATATTCGTTTCTACATTTCCTACATCGCCGTTAGCTATAGATTATGATTTTACTTTACAATATGATCAAGAAGATTTTCAAAACGGGATTGACATTTTAAATAACTTAGTTGACACCCCTATTAACCTAGGGGTGAGTAAATCTTCTCCTGGGTTTTTTGAAAAAATTCAACATGTAAATCATTATAGTATATCAGGTCCTCACCCCGCTGGAAATGTAAGTTTACACATTCAAGAAATAAGCCCGATAAATTCTGGCGATCGAATTTGGACAGTAAACCCTGAAGATGTAGTGAACATAGGCCGGTTTTTCAAAACGGGTGAATTTTCAGGACAAAGAACTATTGCTGTTTGTGGCAATGGTATTCGCCAACCTAAATACTTTGTCACCTCTTTAGGAGTAGAATTGGCACCTCTCTTAGAAAACGTAGGTTTGGTTCATGAAAATGTTCGAATTATTAATGGTGATATTTTAACTGGTAATAAAGTTTCAGTTAAAGGACATTTAGGCTATTTCAACACTCTAGTAACGGTAATACCTGAGGGAAATCATTACAGAATGTTGGGTTGGCTTCCTTTTAAAGATAATGGAATATTAAGCTTATCAAATACCTCTTTTTCACGACTTTTTGGAAGAAAAGGGTTTGATGTAGATACTAACCTCAATGGTGAAGAACGCGCAATGGTTGTTACAGGCGAAATGGAAAAAGTATTTCCCTTTGATATTTATCCCATGCAATTGCTTAAAGCATGTTTAGTTGAAAACATTGAAAAAATGGAAGCGTTAGGTATTTATGAAGTTGTACCTGAAGATTTTGGTTTAATAGATTATGCTAATACTTCGAAAATTGAGTCACAAGAGATTATTCGTAAAGGAATTGAATTAATGATAAAAGAAGTTGGATAATAAAAACTATGAAAGCTTTAAGAAATAAATTAGATCAATTAAGAAAACCTTTTGAAAAAGGACAAAAACTAGAAAAATTTGCACCGGCTTTTGGTGCTTTTGAAACTTTTTTATTTGTCCCTAATCATACAACAAAAAAAGGGGCTCACATTCGTGATGCAGTAGATTTAAAAAGAACGATGGTTACTGTAATCATTGCTTTATTACCTGCATTATTATATGGAATATACAATACAGGATACCAATATTACATTCAAACGGGTTCTCCATTTACTTTCTTAGACGCCTTTATTCACGGCGCTTGGAAGGTTTTCCCCATGATTATTGTTTCCTATGTTGTAGGACTTTCTATTGAATTTGGTTTTGCCGTTTACCGTGGCCACGAAGTGAACGAAGGGTATTTAGTTACCGGACTTTTGATACCGATGATTATGCCAATTGATATACCCTTATGGATGGTGGGGATATCCACTGCGTTTGCAGTTTTAATTGCAAAAGAAGCCTTTGGAGGAACAGGTATGAATATTTTAAACCCTGCTTTAACAGCACGTGCATTTGCTTTTTTTGCCTATCCTACCTATATGTCAGGAAATAAAGTATGGGTTTCTGAAGCTTCCACTGTAGATGGTATTTCAGGAGAAACTATTCTAGGTAATCTTGCCGCTGGAAATGAAGTGAGCTATTCTTTTATGGATATGTTTCAAGGAGCTATTCCGGGTTCAATTGCAGAAACATCAGCACTGTGGGTGGGCGTCGGAGCATTAATACTCATATTGACGGGCATAGGGAGTTGGAGAATAATGGTTGGAGGAATACTCGGAGCTGCCCTTATGGGACTTTTATTTAACCTTTGGGGTGCTAATACATTAATGAGTTTTTCTTGGATAAATCATTTGGTTGTTGGTGGATTTGCTTTTGGAATTGTTTTCATGGCAACAGATCCAGTAACTGCAGCTCAAACCAATAAAGGAAAATGGATATATGGAATTCTTGTAGGTATATTCTGTATCATTATACGGGTATTTAATCCAGCTTATCCTGAAGGGGTTATGTTAGCCATTCTTTTAATGAATGTTTTTGCTCCTACCATAGATCATTATGTAGTAAACGGAAACATCAAAAAGAGACAAAAACGCTGGGCTATAGCACAAAATCTTAAAACAGCATAATATGAATCGGGACAGTAACGCATACACCTTTTTATTCGCAACCTTAATGGTATTGGTTGTTGCTTCTGCACTTGCTTTTACAGCCACTTCGTTAAAAGACTTACAAGCTGCGAATGTGCGTAAAGAAAAAATGCAAAATATTTTAGCCACCATTGGAATAGAAACTGATAGAGAACAAGCAGAAGAAATGTATAATAAATACATAACAGCCGCCCTTTCTTTGACTTCTTCTGGTGCTGTTGATGCCGATGTTAATGCTTTTGAAATTAACCTAAACAACGAATTGAAAAAACCTGTCGATCAACAACGTTTTCCTGTATATGAAGCAAATGTTGATGGTGCTAAATTTTATGTGGTACCTCTTCGTGGAGCAGGGCTTTGGAATGCCATTTGGGGCTACATTGCCTTAAAAGAGGATAAAAATACAATACAGGGTGCTGTTTTTGATCATGTTGGAGAAACTGCAGGTCTCGGAGCTGAAATTACTCAGCAATGGTTTCAAGATCGCTTTAAAGATGAAAAAGTATTTAATGAAGCTGGCGAATTAGTAGGAATAACCGTTTCTAAAACTAACAACGATCCAAAAGACACCGATAAGAATGATCATGAAGTAGATGCAATTTCTGGAGCAACTATAACCGGAGATGGAGTGACTAATATGATCTTAGAGCGTTTGACGCATTACATACCTTATTTAAAATCAGATACTGCTATAGCAGCTATTGACTAAACATGGAAGAAAACAAAAAAACAACCGAAATAAAACCAACGGTTCTTTTTGTCAACAAAGAACGAGAACCACTGTTTTCAAAAAAGAATCGAAAATTATTGTCTGATCCAATGGATGATAATAACCCAATTACCGTTCAAGTTCTGGGTATTTGTTCTGCATTAGCAATTACTGTTCAGTTAAAGCCTGCTATTGTAATGAGCATCTCGGTTATGGCTGTTATGGCTGCCAGTAACGTGATTATTTCCTTATTGCGTGATTTAATTCCAAACCGAATACGTATTATCGTTCAATTGGTAGTGGTTGCCTCAATGGTAATTTTAGTAGATCAAGTACTTCGTGCTTATGCCTACGATGTAAGTAAAGAACTGTCCATATTTATTGGATTAATTATAACCAACTGTATTGTAATGGGTAGATTAGAAGCCTTTGCCTTAGGGAATGGCGTTTGGAAATCCTTTCTAGACGGAATAGGAAATGCTGCAGGATATGGTTTTATTCTTATACTTGTTGCTTTTTTTAGAGAACTTTTAGGGTCAGGAAAGTTATTTGGTTTTCAAGTAATTCCAGATGCAATTTATTCGTTGGGGTACGTAAATAACGGACTTATGTTACTTTCCCCTATGGCACTAATAACTGTCGGAATAATCATTTGGATTCAACGATCTCGTAACCGAACATTAATAGAAAAAAATTAAAAACCTAAGATGGAAGCCTATTTAAATTTATTTGTAAAGAGCATCTTTATTGAAAACATGATTTTTGCCTACTTCTTAGGGATGTGTTCTTATTTAGCTGTTTCTAAAACGGTCAAAACTGCTGTTGGATTGGGTCTTGCAGTCATCTTTGTGTTGGCAATTACGGTACCCATCAACTTTTTACTTGACACCTATTTGTTGCGTCCGGGGGCTTTATCTTGGATGGGTGCTGATTATGCATCATTAGATTTAAGCTTTTTGAGTTTTATAATGTTTATAGCTGTTATTGCATCAATGGTGCAACTTGTAGAAATGGTTGTTGAAAAATTTGCCCCTGCTTTGTACGGCGCTTTAGGGATTTTCTTACCTCTAATTGCGGTAAACTGTGCCATTTTAGGAGGCTCTTTATTCATGCAACAAAAAGACTTTTCAGGAGTTGCTGAATCTGCAGTCTATGGATTTGGATCTGGAATAGGTTGGTTATTAGCCATACTTGCTATTGCTGCCATTAGAGAAAAAATTAGCTATTCTAATGTACCTGCTCCTCTTCGTGGTTTAGGGATTACCTTTATTATCACAGGATTAATGGCATTAGGTTTTATGAGTTTTATGGGAATTAAATTATAATATTTGGTATGGATTATTCAGTTGTTTTAGCCAGTGTAATAGTTTTTTTAATTATCACCTTTTTATTAGTTGGGATGCTATTGGGTGCCAAAGCCAAACTTCTTCCTTCGGGACCCGTTTCACTCTTAATTAATGGGGACAATAAAGTAGAAGTTTCCTCAGGAGGTACACTTTTGGGGACCTTAGGAAATAATAAAATATTTTTACCCTCAGCCTGCGGGGGAGGAGGAACCTGCATTCAATGTAAATGTCAAGTTATTGAAGGAGGAGGCGAAATATTGCCTACAGAAGCTCCTCATTTTTCCAGAAAAGAAATTGCTGAAGGATGGCGATTAGGTTGCCAAGTGAAAGTAAAACAAGACATGGTAATTCAAGTTCCAGAAGAAGTTTTTGGAATTAAAAAATATGAAGCCACTGTGGTACGCAACTGGAATGTGGCCTCTTTTATCAAAGAATTTGTAGTAGAAATTCCAGAAGAAATGGATTACAAAGCAGGAGGATACATTCAAATTGAGATTCCTCCCTGCGAAATAAAATACGATGATATCGATATTTCTGCTCACCCAGAAGAACACCCAGGTGAACCTGATAAATTTAAATTAGAGTGGGATAAGTTTGCCCTTTGGCCCCTAGTGATGAAAAATACGGAGACGGTTGAACGCGCCTATTCTATGGCTTCTTTCCCCGCAGAAGGAAAAGAAATTATGTTGAACGTCCGAATTGCAACCCCTCCTTTTGACCGTGCAAAAAACGGTTGGATGGATGTAAATCCGGGGGTGGCATCATCTTATATTTTTTCAAAAAAACCAGGAGACAAGGTCATCATTTCTGGTCCTTATGGTGAGTTTTTTATTAATGAGTCTGACGCTGAAATGCTTTATGTAGGAGGAGGAGCCGGAATGGCCCCAATGCGCTCTCATTTGTACGAATTGTTTAGAACTTTAAAAACGGGTCGCAATGTCACCTTTTGGTATGGAGGGCGTTCTAAAAGAGAACTTTTCTATATTGACCATTTTAGAGCGCTAGAAAAAGATTTTCCGAATTTTAAATTCTTTATAGCCTTATCAGAACCCCTACCTGAAGACAATTGGAAAGAGAAGACAAGTCTTGACGCTGAAGGCGACGGATTTACTGGATTTGTACATCAAGTGGTTATTGATCAATACCTGTCAAATCATGACGCTCCAGAAGATATTGAAGTTTATTTCTGTGGGCCTCCTTTAATGAACCAAGCTGTAGAACGTATGGCAGAAGATTTTGGGGTACCTCCTGAAAATGTACGTTTTGATGACTTTGGTGGATAATACTAAAAGAGGCCTTGCGCCTCTTTTTTACTTTTTATGCTCTCCCAATCTTTTTTAAAACCTATAAGATATGTTTATTATAATACTGCTATGAGTACTTTAAGTAAACAAGACATACACCAACTGGCTATGCAAGAAGTTGGAGAATACCTTGAAGCAGAAGGCTATGAATTTTTAGCCATAAATTCACAACCCAAGCGTACACCTCAATTTGTGTGTGTGAAAGAAAAACAATTGTTTTTTGTTGTGGTAAAAGGCTGTTTGTATCCCGATTCTCCAAAAGCCTATGACCAGGAATATATGGAAAAGGTAAAATCACACGCTCAAAAAAATAAGGCCCAGCTTTTGTTTGGCGGGGTGGGATTTGCTCACGCAAATGAATATGCGCTTCCGCTAACTAAAAATGACCCCTATGTGGTTAACTTCAATGGACTTGAACAAATTAAGTAGACTTTTTTTCTTGGTTTTTCTTCTTGTAGGTTGTACGCGTGATCCTCAACCCGTTCAACGTATTCAAGGTCTTGCCCTGGGCACTTCCTATTCCATTCAGTATGCATCGGAAACCCTTAAAGCAGAAGTGTTTGAAAAAACGGTTGATTCTCTTTTCGATGTTTTAAATCAATCCTTATCTACCTACCTGCCCAATTCAGACATTTCAAAAATTAATCGAGGAGACAGCACGCTTGTTGTGGATGAACATTTTGAAAAAGTATACAATGCAGCCTCTTGGGTATGGGAACTTACGGAAGGATATTTTGACCCTACCGTAGGAGCTTTAGTAAATGCGTATGGTTTTGGACCCGGAAAACCCATTACCAATTTAAGTGACTCACAAAGAGATAGTTTGATGCTTTTTACCGGATGGGATAAAACCGAATTAACGCCTCAAAAAACCATCATTAAAAAGCATCCCCATCTTTATTTTGATTTTAACGCTTTAGCAAAAGGGTATGTTGTAGATGTAATTGCCAATGCCCTACGCGCAAAAAATTGCTACTCTTTTCTAGTGGAGATTGGAGGAGAAATTGTAGCTCAAGGCAAAAGTCCAAATTCTGGAAACTATTGGAAAATAGCAATTGACGACCCTCAACAACAAGAGGAAAGAAAATTCATTCAAGTTTTAACCCTTCAAAATCAAGCCATAGCCACTTCAGGGAACTACAGAAAATATAATGTTGACCCAACAACAGGGAAACGAACAGCACATTCAATTAATCCTAAAACCGGACTAGCCTTTCCTACTGCTGTATTGAGTGCTTCTGTAGTAGCTCCTGACTGTATGACTGCAGATGCCCTTGCCACCGCTTTGATGGTAATGCCTTTAGAAAAATCAAGAGAGATGCTTGACCAGCTTGAGGGGATAGAGGGGTATTGGATTATTTCAGATGATGAGGGTAAGCTTCAAGAAGTATTTACTAGCGGATTTCCTAGAGAGTAGGTGATTGTTTTTTTATCCCTACCGGAATTTTTTCAGTAACAAAAAGGCCGTAACGTTCAATTTCGTCGGGGGATAAGTGCGTTAAAAAATCAACGGCATGGGCAACAAAACCCGCCTTTTCTAATCGTTGATAATAATCGGTTCCATAAATCCGTACATGATCGTATTGTCCAAAAATTTGGGTACGTTCCTTATTGTCGGTAATGGAATTGTCTTCAAAGGTTGTAGTCCGGGATTCATCTAATGGGACTTGTGCAATTAAAGTTCCTCCTTTTTTCAATACCCTATAAAGCTCTTTCATCGCTTTATGATCGTCAGGAATATGCTCTAAAACATGATTGCAAAAAATTAAATCGTACTGTTCGTTTTTAAACGGAAGGGAACAAATGTCTGCTTTAATATCTGCAAGCGGTGAGTGGAGGTCTGTTGTGGTATACGACCAATTTTTAAGGGCTTTAAATTTTGTATAAAACACCTGTTCTGGGGCAATGTGCAATACATTTAGCGATTGATTGAGAAAGTCAGTTTCTCGGGATAAATACAACCATAGCAGACGATGGCGTTCTAAAGAAAGGGTTCCCGGACAAAGAGCATTTTGTCGAATTTTTTGGTAGCCATAGGGCAAAAATGTGCGGTAGTGACTCCCGTCAATCGGATCGGTAAACCGATTGCCCTTATACCAAAGTTTTAATAAGGGGCGAAGGTACACGCTAAGTTTTATCAATAAAGGACGAGGAAAAAGGTGTAAGACCCTTTTCATAAAATAATGGTTTTTTTCCGATATAAAACCTCTTCGTCGCTTTCAATTCCTAGGGCCTTATAAATGTATTCGAAAGTAGAAAGCAATTCGGGTTTTCCATCAATTAAGGCTACGTTGTGTTCAAAATGAGCAGAGGGCTTTCCATCGGCGGTTAAGATGGTCCAGCCATCTTTGAGTTGTTTAATGCGGTGTGTGCCTTGATTCACCATAGGCTCTATGGCCAATACCATACCATCAACAAATTTTTTTCCTCTTCCTCTCTTTCCATAGTTGGGCACTTCTGGACCTTCATGCATTTCTCTACCCAATCCGTGTCCCACTAATTCGCGTACCATTCCAAAACCTTCTTTTTCACAATGGGCTTGTATGGCATACCCTAAATCACCTAAACGGTTTCCAGCACAAAACATGGCAATCCCTTTATAAAGCGATTCCTTAGTAATGTTTAATAATTTTTGAGTTTCTTTTTCAATTTCACCAACGGCAAAGGTATAGGCGTGATCACCATAAAATCCATTTTTATAAGCACCACAATCAATAGAAATAATGTCGCCCTCTTCCAATGGGGTGTTATTGGGAATACCATGTACTACTTGTGCATTTGGGCTCATACACAGGGTATTCGGGAAATCATACAGTCCTAAAAAACCAGGTTCAGCATTATGATCACGGATGAATGCTTCTGCCAATCGATCTAATTCAAGGGTAGTTACCCCGGGTTTTATTTCGGCAGCAAGCATTCCTAATGTTTTCGAAACAATTAGGGCACTTTCTCGGATACATTCTATTTCCTCTTGATTTTTTAAATAGATAGCCCCCATATTAAAAATCAGAGTAGGCGTTTTGGTAGGGCTCTTTTTTAAGAATCTTGGAAATGTCTTGTAGGAGTGTTTCAACCGGAAGTTCCACAAATCGATTGTTTTCTAATCCATTTTCATAAAATATCAATGTGGGGATATTTATGATTCCGTATTCTTTTTCATAGCCAGACGGACTATCTTTATTTTCTGTAAGCCCATACATTTCTATACGATCATTGGATACCTCTAGGGCATCAAGTATTTTAAACATACCCCCTAATTCACGTTGTGTGTCACCACACCATGTGCCAAGAAAAAGTTTAAAAGTGAGGTTTTTGGCTAGTGGCCGATGTTCTTTAATCCACTCCTCTGACAATTGAAGGAAATCATATTCGGGTTGAAACCAGGACATGAATTCTTCCGTATCTAAATTGGCTCGATTCATAGGGCCAATTACAACCGTTTCTCCTTCTTCCCCAATTAAGGTTTCAACTGCTAAAGGAATAAGTTTCTCGGTTTTTAATGTTGAGGTGCAGTTAAGTAACATTAAACTTAAAAGTGCAATGGTAAATTTTTTATTCATGGTTTTATAAGTAATGAGTGTTGAGTCATTGTTTTGGGAGGTTCAATTTTCATTAAATCTAATAGAGTTGGTGCAATATCTCCTAAAATACCAGACTTTATTTTCTTGTGTTCTCCATCTACTAAAATCAGTGGAACAGGATTAGTAGTATGTGCAGTGTTGGGGCTACCATCAGGGTTTATCATGGTTTCACAATTCCCATGATCTGCAAGAACTAATATGGCATAGTGATGCTCAAGAGCCGCTTCTATAACATCTTTAGCACATTGATCAACCGTTTCGCAGGCCTTTACAGCAGCATATAAATCACCAGTGTGGCCAACCATATCTGGATTGGCAAAGTTTAGACATATAAAATCAGGAGTAGCTTCATTTATTTTAGTTACTATGGCATCTCGGATATCAAAGGCGCTCATTTCTGGTTTTAAATCGTAAGTGGCTACTTTAGGAGAGGGACATAAGATTCGCTCTTCTCCTTCAAAAGGAATTTCTCTACCACCATTAAAGAAAAAAGTGACATGGGGATATTTTTCTGTTTCTGCAATACGAACTTGAGTTTTTCCAGCTTTTGAAAGCACTTCTCCAAGTGTATTTTCTAAATTGTCTTTATCAAAAATTACATGAACTTTTTCAAAAGAATCATCGTAATTGGTTAAGGTAACATAGTAAAAAGAAAACGGAAACATATCGAATTCAGGAAAGGCTTTTTGGGTAAGCACTTGAGTTAATTCCCTCCCTCTGTCAGTTCTGAAATTAAAAAATATTACTACGTCATCTGCTTCTAATTTAGATATTGCGTTACCAGAAGTATCGGCTTTAAAAAGAGGCTTAATAAATTCATCGGTAACACCCTCTTTATAACTTTGGGCTAAGCTAACTTCAAAATTTTGAGTAGGTGTTCCTTTGCCATGTATTAATAGGTCATAAGCTAATTTAACACGTTCCCAGCGCTGGTCTCGATCCATTGCATAATATCGCCCTATTAGCGATGCCAATTCTCCTCCTGTATGTTTTAGGGTTGTTTCAAGTTCTGATACAAACCCTATGCCCGATTGGGGATCAACGTCACGTCCGTCTGTAAACCCATGAACAAAAACATGTGGAAGTTGATATTCAGCAATAAGTGAAAGTAACCCTTTTAAATGGTTAATGTGCGAATGGACTCCACCATCAGATAACAATCCTAAAAGATGTACTTTTTTTCCTTCTTTTTGGGCAAATTTAAGAGCTTCTGTAAGTACTTTTTCCTCACGTAAACGATTGTGTGTAACAGCTAAATTTATTTTTGCTAAATCTTGATAAACGATTCGCCCTGCACCTAAATTCATATGGCCAACCTCACTGTTACCCATCTGTCCTTCAGGTAGCCCTACATGCTTTCCGTCTGTGCGAAGTGTAGCATGGGAATATTTTGTGTATAGAGAATCGATATAGGGTGTATGGGCAATATCAACCGCAGAAACGGTTTTGTCGGGGGCCATTCCCCAACCGTCGAGAATCATGAGTAGGGTCTTTTGAGACATGTATTATTTTTTTGCAAAGATACAAAATTAGTAGGTGAAGCCTGGGAGGGGAGGAGCTGAAAAAAAAGCTGTTTCTTTGTAAATAAAACACTTGAACAAAGGTCTTGTTTACCGTTCCACTGGAAGCCGATGTACTGTAAAGTCGGCAGATACTTTTTATGAATGCCGTATAAAAGGCAAACTCAGGCTTCAGGGCATAAAAAGCACTAATCCCGTAGCTGTGGGCGATGTAGTGGAGTTTGAAACAGATAAAATCCATCCAAATGAAGGGAATATAGTGTCGGTAGAAGAGCGCAAAAATTACATTGTCCGCAAATCGGTTAATTTGTCAAAACAAACCCACATCATTGCCTCTAATATTGACCAAGTATTTTTATTAGTAACCCTATTTCAACCCCCTACTTTTCCCGCTTTTATAGATCGCTTTTTGGTAACAGCTGAAGCCTATCACATCCCAGCCATTGTTGTTTTTAACAAGATTGATACCTACGATTCAACCGAACTTGTTGCGTTGGAACACTTACAAAAAGTGTATTCCGATATCGGTTATGAAACCTTTACAATTTCAGCAAAATCAGGGCAAGACATCGAGAAAATAAAACAGAAAATGAAAGGTAAGGTGAGTATGTTTGCAGGGCATAGTGGAGTCGGAAAATCAACCTTAATCAATTCAATTGCCCCTCATTTACAATTAAAAACTTCGCCGTTATCTTCCCACCACAATCAAGGAACCCATACCACAACTTTTGCGGAAATGTTTGATTTAGACCAGGCCATTCAAATTATTGATACTCCTGGAATTAAGGGATTTGGAGTCGTCGACATGACAAAAGATGAAATTAGCGGTTATTTTCCTGAATTTAAAAAAATTCAAGGGCAGTGTAAATTTCACAATTGCATGCATTTAAACGAGCCACAGTGTGCTGTTTTGGAAGGAGTAACTAAAGGCACAATTGCGGAATCGAGGTATATAAGTTATGTTCAATTATTAGAAGAGGATTCGCTTTACAGATAGGATATGCGTGTAGTAATTCAACGAGTACAAAAAGCCGATGTTACCATAAATGGACAAGAAAAGCGTGCTATTGGACAGGGTTTGGTGGTATTGCTTGGAATTGAAAGTGCAGACGATAAAACAGATGTGGAATGGTTGGTGAATAAAGTTGTCAACCTTAGAATTTTTAATGATGCTGCTGGTGTAATGAATCTTTCGTTGTTAGACATTAAAGGAGCGCTCATGGTTGTAAGTCAGTTTACGTTGATGGCAGCCACCAAAAAAGGGAATCGACCTTCCTACATTCGAGCTGCAAATCATGAACATGCAGTGCCCTTATACAATTATTTTTTGAGCTTGGCTCAACAGCAAATGGATTCAAAAGTAATATCGGGAACCTTTGCAGCAGACATGCAGGTTGCTTTAATTAATGACGGCCCAGTAACTATTCAAATTGATTCCAAAAATAGGGAGTAAATAATAGTGTTAAATAATGTTTACTTCAGGTTCAAGGGTAATATCAAATTTGTTTTTTATTTCACTTTGTATATGTTTTGATAACTGAAGAATTTCAATTCCAGTCGCTTTTCCATAATTCACAATCACCAAAGCTTGTTTATCATGCACACCAACAGATCCGATACGGTAGCCCTTTAATCCCGCTTTTTCAATAAGCCAACCAGCAGGAATTTTGACTTGAGCGGGATTTATAATGTAATGTGGAACTTCAGGATACTGGTTTTGCAATATTGTAAATTGAGCATTTGTAAGTTCTGGATTTTTAAAAAAGCTACCACTGTTTCCAAGAGTTTTGGGGTCAGGTAATTTTGATTTACGAATTGCAATAACAGCCTCTGCAACACTTTGAATAGTTTTGGGTTTGGCCTCCATTACTTGTTCAATTGCTCCATAGGAACATTCGAGAGAATGAGGCATTTTATGTAACTTAAAAGTTACTTGTGTTATGATGTGTTGGTCTTTTAATTGTGTTTTAAAAATAGAAGTTCGGTAACCAAATTGACATTCTTTATTTGAAAATTCATGCCTTTGTAAAGACTTGCGATTTAGGGTTTGGCATGATTCAACCACAGCGTTTAATTCTACGCCGTATGCTCCAATATTTTGAATAGGTGCTGCTCCCACACTCCCGGGAATTAAAGCTAAATTTTCAATTCCTCCTAAATTATTATTGAGCGCCCAAAGTACAAAATCATGCCAAACCTCTCCAGATTGTACGGTTACTATAGCATGTTTTTTATTTTCAGACTGTATGGCAATTCCTTTTGATGAAAGTAACACTGTAATGCCATCAAAATCATGAGTAAGTAGAATATTACTTCCACCCCCTAACAGGAGAGTAGGGGTATTTTTAAATTGGGTTAATACCTCAATTAATTCCCTATTCGAACAAACCCTAGCAAAGTACTTGCTCTTGGCTTCAATGCCAAAAGTATTGTAAGGAAGTAATGAAACATTTTCTTCAATCTTGAGCATGTTTCAAGATACAAATTTCTTGTAGGCTTGTAATGCTTTTTCTAAAATTCTAGCCGCACGGATTAGCTTTTCAGAATCTAAAATAAAAGCTATTCGAACTTCATTTAATCCCACACCAAGAGTAGAATAAAATCCTTTGGCAGGAGCTAACATGACTGTTTGATTTTGATCATGAAAATTAGTAAGTAAGAATTTTGAAAAATCTTCTGCATCTTCAACGGGTAATTTAACGATGCAATAAAAAGCACCCATGGGATGTGAAACAACTACCTCTGGGATCTTTTCTAATTCCTCAATAAGAACTTTTCTTCGTTTACCATATTCTGCAATAACCCCTTTAAGATAAGAATCGGGTGCATCTAAGGCTGCCTCGCTAGCTACTAGTGCTAAAGTAGGGGGTGACAATCGTAGATGAGCAAATTTTAATACATTTTCAATAAATGATTTATTCTTTGAAACTACACATCCCACGCGTGCACCACATAAACTGTAGCGTTTGGAAACAGAATCAATCATTATTGTATGATTTGAACCTTGGGGGTGTCTTAATACTGAATAGTGCGGATTTCCTTCATGTATAAATTCACGATAAACTTCATCAACAATTAAAAAAATATCATGTTCAATGGCAAGTTCACAAAGTGTATTTATTTCTTGCTCACTGTAAACATATCCTGTAGGATTACTGGGGTTACATAAAAGAATAGCTTTGGTTTTGGCAGTAATTTTTTCACTGATATTGTCTAAAGAGGGAAGCTGGAATTGAGTGTCAAATTCTGAAATTACTGGAACTACATTAACACTCGAAGCGCTGGCAAACCCGTTATAATTTGCATAAAAAGGCTCAGGGATTATAATTTCATCACCTGCATCACAAATCACGTTAAGTGTGAAGGTTAACGCTTCACTTGCCCCCGTTGTAACTAAAATATCATCAGCAGAAACCTCAATTTGGTGTTTTTTATAGTAATTAGATAATTTTTGACGGTAGCTCAACGTGCCTTGAGAAGGACCATAAGGTAGGAGGGAAAGGTCAAAAGACTTAACGGCAGCTATAGCATTTGAAGGTGATGGAATATCGGGTTGACCTATATTGAGATGCAATACTTCAATTCCATTTCTTTTGGCTTGATCGGAGTAGGACACCAATTTTCTTATCGGTGAAGTTGGTAAATTAGTGCCTTTATTTGATAATTGTGGCATTTTTGCAATGAAAACGCAAAAGTGCTAAAAATAATTTAGCTAATTTGGTTGTTTACACTCCTTTTTTTAAATTTTTTTTAGAATTGAAAAAATTAGGATATGAAATTAAATTATTGAGGGGGAAGCACTGTACCTCTTAGCTTTAATGCTGTAATAGAATCTCCTTCAACATTTGTAGTTACTGTAATTGTTTTACGAAATGGACCAGTACGTTTTGTATCATAATGAATAACAATTTCTCCTTTTTCTCCGGGTGCTATTGGAGCTTCGGGTTTTTTAGGGACTGTGCATCCACAAGTTGATTGCACATTTTCAATCACTAAGTCAGAAGTTCCGGTATTTGTAAAAATAAAACTTCTAGAACCCTCACTTCCATTCTCAATAATGCCATAATCTATGGTTGTTGCTTCAAATGAAATAAGTGGCCCATTCTGTTGTGCTTTTGTAGTACTGACAAACAAAAAAATGATAATTCCTAAGTAGCGTTTTGCATTCATAAGTTTTAGATTTGATGATTAAAAATAATAATTTCTTTCAAATCATTAACTCAATTTTTATTATCCCTTAAGGGTTGCTACTTTTGTCATCTAATATTAGTTGTTACAACGCTATGGAAATTCCCTCCAAGTTTGACGCTCAAAAGGTAGAAGAAAAGTGGTATCGGTATTGGTTAGAACATGCTTTTTTTAAGTCAGTTCCAGATCATCGAGAATCTTACACTATAGTTATTCCTCCTCCCAATGTAACTGGAGTTTTACATATGGGTCACATGCTTAACAATACCCTTCAAGACATAATTATAAGACGGGCAAGAATGCTTGGTTATAATGCCTGTTGGGTGCCGGGGACTGATCATGCTTCAATTGCCACAGAGGCTAAAGTGGTTGCTAAATTAAAAGCTCAGGGAATTGAAAAGAATACACTCACAAGAGAAGATTTTCTAAAATATGCATGGGAATGGACAGATGAATATGGTGGGGTAATCTTAGAACAATTAAAAAAATTAGGGTGTAGCTGTGATTGGGATCGTACCAAATTTACTTTAGATCCTGAATTATCAGAATCTGTAATAAATGTATTTGTTTCTTTATATGAAAAAGGCCTTATTTACAGAGGGTACCGAATGGTAAATTGGGATCCAGAGGCTCAAACTACACTTTCAGACGAGGAAGTAATTTTCGAAGAAAAAGAGGGTCGTCTCTACCATATTGCCTATTCTGTTGTAGGAAGCAATGATAAAGTTGTTATTGCTACAACTAGACCAGAAACTTTATTGGGTGATACCGCAATATGTATACATCCAGAAGACAAAAGATATACTCATTTAAAAGGAAAGCAAGTTAAAGTTCCTATTGCTGAGCGAACAATACCAATTATTGAAGATGACTATGTTGCAATGGACTTTGGTACGGGCTGCTTAAAAGTTACCCCTGCTCATGATTTTAATGATAAGGTACTTGGCGAAAAACACCATTTAGATATAATAGATATTTTTAATCCCGATGGTACCTTAAATACATTTGGTTTAGAGTACGAAGGCCTAGATCGGTTTGTAGCAAGAAAAAAAATAGTTAAAGCATTAGAAGATCAAGGATTGCTTTTAAAAATAGAAAATCATATTCATAAAGTTGGCACTTCAGAACGTACAAGAGCTGTTATAGAACCTAGATTATCAGATCAATGGTTTTTAAAAATGGAAGCACTTGCTGCCCCTGCTTTAAACGCAGTCTTACATTCAGATGAAATAGAATTAGTTCCAGAAAAATTTAAAAATACTTACCGGCATTGGATGGAAAATATTCGCGATTGGAACATTTCTCGTCAATTGTGGTGGGGTCATAGAATTCCTGCCTACTATTTCGGTCAAGGTACGAACGATTATGTAGTAGCAATTACGTTAAAAGATGCCCTTGAAAAGGCAAAATTAAAAAGTGGTAAAGATGATCTTACAATAAGGGATTTACATCAGGATGAAGATGTATTAGATACGTGGTTTTCTTCTTGGCTTTGGCCCATTTCTGTTTTTGACGGAATAAGAAACCCTAACAATAAAGAAATTAATTATTACTATCCTACTCAAGATTTAGTGACTGGCCCTGATATTTTATTCTTTTGGGTTGCAAGAATGATAATGGCGGGCTATGCCTTTAGACAAGAACGACCCTTCCAAAAGGTTTATTTAACAGGTCTAGTTAGAGATAATAAAGGACGTAAAATGTCCAAACAATTAGGGAATTCACCAGATGCTTTAGGTTTGATTGAGGAATTTGGAGCAGATGCTGTTCGGGTAGGATTAATGTTGAGCTCAGCTGCAGGTAATGATTTGTTGTTTGAAGAAAGTTTATGTCAACAGGGCAAAAATTTTGCAAATAAAATATGGAATGCTTACCGATTGATAAATGGATGGGAAGTTGATTCAAAAATATCCTCTGATCATGCATCTCAAGAAGCTTTAGATTGGTATGAACACTATTTTCAAAAAACCCTAAAGTGGGTAGATGATAATTTTGATAAATACCGAATTTCAGATGCCTTAATGTCTATTTATAAATTAGTTTGGGAAGACTTTTGCTCTTGGACACTTGAGTTGGTAAAACCCGCTTATGGGAAGCCCATAGATGAAGTAACTCACCAACGCATTGTAGCGCTTTTTGAAAACAACTTACGTATACTTCATCCTTTTATGCCCTTTTTAACAGAAGAGTTATGGCACTTTATCAAACCACGATCTCCCAAAGAAGCCTTGACCATAACCCATTGGCCTAAAATTACTCATTTTGATATGTCTCTATTAAATCAATTTGAAAATATGCAAGAAATTGTAGGCGGGATACGTAATTTTAGAAAAGAGAATAACCTCTCTCCAAAAATAAAAATTGAGGTTTATGTTGCCAATTCTATTCTACCTTTAGCCTTTGAGGCATCTTTAAAAAAATTAGGTGGAGTAAGTCAAGTAGTGTATTCAAAAGTAGGAACAGGAGTTAAAGGAGGTACTTTCAGAGTTAATGCCTTAGAGTTTTTTATACCTTTAAATCAAGAAGAAAACCCCGAAGGAGAACGTCAAAAACTTGAAGAAGAATTAAAATACACTCGTGGTTTTTTAACTTCTGTTGAAAGTAAGCTTTCAAATGAACGCTTTGTTGCCAATGCTCCAGACCAAGTAATTGCTATCGAGCGAAAAAAAGCAGCTGATGCACAGGCTAAAATAATACTAATAGAAAAGCGTTTGTCAGAACTTTAGCCTTTATGGGCAATAGACTGAATGCCGCCTTTTACCATTTGATTAAGTTGAATATCTAAGGGTGTTTCTAAGGGCAAAAACAGATCTACCCGAGAGCCAAATTTAATAAATCCGGCATCTTTACCTTGCTCAGCTTGATCGCCAACTTCCGCATAATTTACAATGCGACGTGCTACAGCCCCAGCAATCTGTCTATATAAAATGTCACCAAAAGATTTTGTATTTACTACTATAGTTGTTCTTTCGTTTAGTTCTGATGATTTAGGATGCCAAGCTACTAGATATTTTCCTGGATGGTATTTGCTATATACTACTTTTCCACTAACAGGGAATCGTGTAACATGAACATTCAAGGGTGACATAAATATTGAAACCTGTAACCTTTTATCGTTAAAATATTCTTTCTCATATACTTCTTCTATAATGACTACTTTGCCATCTACAGGAGCAATAATTTGTGTATCATTTTTTGGGGTTATTCGTTTTGGATTTCTAAAAAACTGAAGAACTAAAACAAAAGCAACTAAACTCAATAATTGAATACCCCATTTTAAAAAGGAGATAGAAGCAAATTGATACTCTGCAATAAGAACCAAAACAGCAACAATTAAAAAAGTATGCAGAATAATTTGATGACCCTCTTTATGAAACATATTTTACAAGTATGAAAAACAAATATACATAAGGGGCTGTAAAAAGGACGCTATCCATTCGATCATAAAATCCTCCATGTCCAGGCAATAAAGAACCACTGTCTTTAAGATGGGCTTGACGTTTAAACTGAGATTCAATCAAGTCACCAAGGGTGGCAGCTTTAATAATTAAAATTGCTAAAAGGATAAAAACCCAAAGCGGGTACTCCGATTGATAATTAGCAATTAATAAACAAATAAGCATACAGGCCAAAGCACCTCCTAGAAAACCTTCCCATGTTTTTTTTGGAGATACATTTGGGAGCAATAATTTTTTACCCCAACGTTTACCTATTAAATATGCAAAACTATTGTTTGTCCAAATTAATAAATACATTAAAAGTGTTATTCCCATGGGAATTGCATTTTCAATTGAATAGGTAGCCACTATGAAAAAGGCTGAACTCATTAAATAAAAATAGGTCAGTCCGCTTTTTTGAATGGGGCCTAGAGGGAAAGGTTTCTTAATTGCAATGAGTATAGCTAAATAACTATTAACGCCTAAGGTTAAAAAAAGCAAACTAGTTGTAATTGTAGGATGTAAAGTATATGTGAACAATTGATAATAAAGAAGAAATAAAAAAATTACTGGAATTGGACTTAAATACTTTTGCATTCGTTGAAATTCAAACATAGCCAATGATGAAAAAATGAATAGAACACAAAAAAATCCAATTTTTGTATATAATCCTGTACCTAAAAGAATTGAGACATATAGAATGCCTGAAATTCCTCTTTTATATATTTCCTTCAAACGTTACCATTTTCAATTTCATCAATAAACAAAAAATCAAAACCTATTTATGATCTTAAAGTTTTCAATTTCTGAAGTTTCTTTACACATTACAACTAATTCAACTCTAGTGTAAAAGCGTTAAAATTCAAATTTGGATATATAAAGAAATTCATTAAAGGTCCTATTAAATACTTTAAATGAATGGCAATTTTCATGTATTTAAAACACCAATACGTCTTCTAATAACAAATATATATTTTTTGCACTTGAATTTAAGTTCTCTATGTCATTTTCATCTTCCTCACTTAATTTTGTTCTAAGTGTGGTAATATTAGTAGGTATATTTTTGTGGTATTTATTTTTCAACGCGGTCATCCCTTGGCTAATATCATTTACCAGTTGTTCAATTTTTGCTAAAATTATAATGGTATTTGGGAGTTCAGAAAGTTTATAATGTTTAATCTGATGTTCACTTAGCAAAATTTTTCCTGTATTACTTATTAAATGTTCACAAGAAATTAAGGCAGCATTAAATGCATTCAAATTTCCAGATGTTTTTCCTACATATGTGCTATTAAATCTCTCAGAAAGTAATTTATCAAGAGAAACAACAGAGTCATAATTCCAGTTGTTTTCTTCACATATATTGTCAAAATTAGCAACAACAAGGGGTAATGCATCGCAATATAAAAAGTGGCCTCCTTTTGAAGTAAAATTTTTCGCAAAAACAATATCAATCGGATCTTCTTCTGGTGGTAGATAAGGACTTCTTTCAGGAAGTTTTGATGACTTTTTTCCAAAAAATTTGTCCCACATTGTCATTATCAATCACTTGTTTTTGTCTTTTTTGCAGCTACTATTTTTTCATCATTAGTTTGATAAGGTCTTTTGCCCAGTATTTGTTCTAAATCATCTTTAAAAATAACCTCTTTTTCTAAAAGACGATCTGCTAAAAGCATTAATTTTTCTTTTGATGTTTTTAAAATATCAATGGCTCTTTTGTATTGGTTTTCTATGATTTGAGAAATTTCATGATCAATTTTTTGTGCTGTATTTTCTGAATAAGGTTTTGTAAAGTTATATTCTGATTGACCAGTAGAGTCATAATAAGTTATATTACCAATTGCGTCATTTAGACCGTAAACAGAAACCATTGCTTTAGCTTGTCGGGTTACTTTTTCTAAATCACTTAATGCACCTGTTGAAATTTTATTGAACACAACTTTTTCAGCGGCTCTTCCTCCAAGGGTAGCACACATTTCATCTAACATTTGTTCAGTTCTCACAATTTGGCGCTCTTCAGGCAAATACCATGCGGCTCCTAATGATTGGCCTCGAGGAACAATAGTTACTTTTACTAATGGTGCAGCATGTTCTAGTAACCAACTTACAATTGCGTGGCCTGCTTCATGAATGGCAATAGTTTTCTTTTCCTCAGGAGTAATAATTTTATTTTTCTTTTCTAACCCACCTACAATACGATCTACAGCATTTAGGAAGTCTTGTTTACCTACCGTTTTTTTATTTTTTCGCGCGGCAATTAGCGCAGCTTCATTACACACATTCGCTATGTCTGCTCCAGAAAATCCAGGGGTTTGTCTGGCAAGAAAATCGATGTCAATGGTTTTTATCACTTTAATGGGATTAAGGTGAACCTTAAAAATTTCTCTTCGTTCATTTAAGTCAGGTAAATCCACATAAATTTGACGGTCAAATCGTCCGGCGCGCATCAAGGCTTTATCTAACACATCGGCACGATTGGTTGCAGCAATTACAATCACGTTGGTATTTGTGCCAAAACCATCCATTTCTGTCAATAATTGATTAAGTGTATTTTCACGTTCATCATTAGAGCCCGTAATATTACTTTTACCACGTGCTCTTCCAATTGCATCAATTTCATCAATAAAAATGATGGCGGGTGATTTGTCTTTTGCTTGTTTGAAAAGATCCCTAACACGTGATGCTCCGACACCAACAAACATTTCAACAAAATCTGAACCTGATAAAGAGAAAAAAGGAACTTTAGCCTCTCCAGCTACAGCTTTAGCTAATAGCGTTTTTCCAGTACCAGGAGGCCCTACTAAAAGGGCTCCTTTGGGAATTTTTCCGCCTAATACTGTATATTTTTTTGGATTTTTTAGAAAGTCAACAATTTCTTGAATTTCTTCCTTAGCACCTTCTAATCCAGCAACATCATTAAAATTAACTTTTACATCGGTGTTTTTATCAAACAGTTTAGCTTTTGACTTGCCAATGTTGAAAATCTGACCACCAGCACCACTGGCGCCACCCCCAGACATTCTGCGCATTAAAAAAATCCATACTCCAATAATTATTATGATGGGTAAAAATCCAATTAGGGCATCCATCCATCGATTTTCAACGGTTACAAATTCTAGTCGGAAATTAACTCCTTCCCGACGTGCTTGTTCTAATTTTTCTTCAAATAATTCTAAACTTCCCACTTCAAATTGATAGTGAGGACCAGCAGTGTTTTCTTGTCCTAGAAAATTGGTTGAACGCACCGTCTTGTGCTCACTTTTTTCAAGGGCTTCGGGAGTAAGGGTTACCCGTACACTACTCTTGTTTCGTATTACAATAACCTCACTGACATCACCAGCGTTAAGAAATTTTTCAAAATTGGAAATATTTGTTTTGCTAGCCGTTTGCCAATTGCTATTTCCTCCAAATAGACTCATACCCAATAAGGTAAATATGACAGCACCGTAGAGCCAATAAATATTAAATTTTGTAGGGTTCGGTTTTTTTTCTTCTTTCATAATTTTTTAATAGTTTGAAGCAATATGGGTGCTTACAGCATCACCCCATAGTTCCTCTATGTTGTAATAATCACGAATGTGTTTTTGGAAAACATGGACAACTATATTTATATAATCCATCAAAACCCATTCCGCGACTTCTAAACCCTCTACATGGTAGGGTTTTTCATGAAGTGCTTTACTCACCTTTTTTTGGACAGCGTTTACGATAGCGCTAACTTGCGTATTTGAATTTCCACTGCAAATCACAAAATAATCACAGGGTGTGTTATCCAGCTTTCTTAGATCTAATGTGTGTATGTTATCTCCTTTGACATCTTCTATTCCTTCGATAATATGTTCCAAAAGAACTTTTGCAGTGTTTTTTTTATCTGCCATTAAGCTTCACTATTTTTACAAATTTATCACTTTAAACGCTAGTACCTTTAAATATGAGTAATTTTAATATAATCAAACTTGATGCCATTGCATCTACTAATGACGAATTGAAATTATTGCATAGAAAAGGAGTGGTTAAAGATGGAACAGTTCTATGGGCGAAACATCAATATGCAGGACGAGGTCAACGTGAAAAAAAGTGGATCTCTGAAGAAAATAAATGTTTAACATTCAGTATTTACAAGGTTTTTGACCCCCCTTTAGGCAATGGATTTAGTTTAAGTAAAGCGGTTACTGTTGGTTTATTTCGAGCCCTTCAAGAACTTTCAGTTCCAAATTTAGAAGTTAAATGGCCTAACGACATTTTGTCAGCAAATTCTAAAATAGGAGGAATTTTGATTGAAAATTTTTATAGAAAAAAAACGCTTTTTGCAAGTGTAATTGGAATAGGTTTAAATATTAATCAAGAAGTATTTGAAAATCTTCCTGAAGCTACTTCACTTTTTTTGAAATGTCAAAAAAAATATGAATTGGATTGGGTGCTCGAAATAGTATTAAATCATTTAAAATATCCACTTGACAGGCTCATTGAAGAAGACGCTTTTTTTCATACGTATTTTGAAAAAAAATTGTGGAGAAAAAACCAACTTTCTGAATTTTCAAAAGGAAAAGAAACCTTTATAGCAACTCCAATAGGTATTACTGAATCTGGAGCTTTACGTGTTTTAGATGAAAATGATAATGAAAAATTACTTTATTCTCATAGCTATCAGATGAAGTATAAAGTATAAATTAAATTGTCCATTTTGCAGGATCTTTACGCCACAATTGTAAGGATTTAAGCTGTTCTTCATCAATGTAGTTTTTATGGAGAGCCGTTGTGAGTAAATGTTCATAGTCACAAAGCGTTTTTAGGGAAAGTTGTGAATCTTCAAATGCCTTATCTGCAACATGAAATCCATAGGTGAATAAAGCATACATACTTAACACCTCAGCACCTAAATCCCGAAGGGCAGAAACAGCATTTAAACTACTTTTTCCAGTACTAATTAAGTCTTCAATTACAACTACATGTTGCCCTTTATGGAGTTGCCCCTCAATTTGATTTTGTCTTCCATGTTTTTTAGGTTCAGGGCGAACATAAATGAATGGTAAAGATAGGATTTGAGCAACTAACATTCCAATACCTATGGCTCCTGTTGCTACACCAGCAATGACAATGGGTTGAGAATATTGATTTTTAATTTCTTGTGCTAAAGCATTTGAAAGAAAAGTTCTTATCTCGTGATAAGATAAAGCCACACGATTGTCACAATAAATTGGAGATTTCCATCCGCTTGCCCAAGTAAAAGGTTTTTTGGGATTTAATTTTATTGCATTAATTTGCAAAAGGTATTCAGCCGTTTTAAAAGCTATTTTTTGGCTTAAGATCATACACAAATGTATAAAGTTTTTTACAATCAAAAACCGATTTTTATGACTACTAAATGGGTCAAAAATTCGGAAAAAGCCCCACTCTTTTTTATAAAATTTACAACGGCTGCTATGATCGTTAAGGCGTTGCGATCAAAACGAGTTGAAGCGGTTTATCTCTATCATTCAAAACAAGATAAATTAGAACGGCACTTTTTAAAACGTTTTCCTATGGTGATTGCTGCTGGAGGTTTAGTGGAACACCAAAATGGTTCAATTCTTTTTATTTATAGAAATGATAAATGGGATTTACCCAAAGGAAAGATAGAAAAGCGAGAAATTATATTGGAAGGAGCAATTCGGGAAGTGTCAGAGGAAACTGGTGTTAGCGATTTAACAGTACTAAAACCATTACCCGAAACATATCATGTCTATAAAGCAAATGGGCGATATAAATTAAAAAAAACATTTTGGTTTTTAATGCGAACTACTTCTACTGCTCCTTTACTTCCACAAATTGAAGAAAATATTCAAAAGGCAATTTGGGTAAAACGAAAAGAAATTCCCTCGCTTATGGAAAATGCTTATGAAAACATAAAAATTTTAGTAAATGCGTTTGACACTTAGTTAAACTTTACGGCTTTTGGAACTAACGAAGAATAATCTCCTCCGTGAATCATTATTTCACGAACTACACTACTACTAATGTAAGCTAAGTCTGAAGCAGTTAAAAGAAAAAGTGTTTCAATACCTGATAGTCTTCTATTAATTTGAGCCACGCTTTTTTCAAATTCGAAATCTGCAGGATTACGCAATCCACGAAGTAGCGCTGTTGCCTCAATAGTCTTACAAAAATCAATAGTTAAACCTTTATAAGAAGCTACTTTAATTTTTGGGTCAAGACAGGTATTCGAAATAAATGAGATCCGTTGCTCTAATGAAAACAAGTATTTTTTTTCACTGTTTTCACCAACTGCTATAATTAGTTCATCACAGAGCGGGAGTGCTCTATTCACAATATCAACGTGACCTAATGTAAAAGGGTCAAAAGAACCTGGAAATACAAAACGTTTCATGTATTTTGATTGAATGTAAGAGCTTCCTCTAAAAGCAAGGTAAAAAATTCTTTAAGATCCATTCCCATGACCTCTACTTGTTGAGGTATAATGCTTCGTGCTGTCATTCCTGGTACAGTATTAATTTCTAATAAATGAGGAATTCCTTCAACAAAAATAAATTCACTACGAACTACTCCTCTAAGCTCTAATCTATTATATATTATTTCACTCCATTTTTTTAATTGTTCTAACCAGAGTGCAGGAATTTTGGCTGGAGTTATTTCTTGGGATTGACCTTCATATTTAGCAGCATAATCAAAAAAATCATTTTCTGAAATGATTTCAGTTACGGGGAAAACAGTTGTTTTTCCCTTTAAAGAGGCAACCCCTACAGAAACCTCACGTCCAATTAAGGCATTTTCAATGAGGAGTTGAGAATCCTCATGAAAAGCTTCTTGGATGGCTTTTTCTAGCGCTTCAGGGTTATACACTTTATACACACCAAAACTACTGCCTGCCCTATTGGCTTTAACAAAACAGGGGAAGCCTACCGTTTTTTCTATTGCTTTTAAATCAATTGAATCTTTTTTATCTAAAGCATAGTGAAGTGCCGTAGGAACTTTCAAATCTCTTAAAACGGATAAGCAATCTCTTTTGTTATATGTCAATGCTGCGGTATAACTGCTACAGCTAGTAAAGGGGATAGCTAATAATTCCCACAGGGCAGCTAATTGACCATTTTCACCTGGAGCTCCATGAATTGCGTTAAAAACTACATCTAAATGAATTTTTTCTTCATTTTTTATTAAAGTAAAATCACCTTTAGATACAAAATAAGAAATTCCGTTTTTATCTTTTGCAGTCCAATTGTCAGGTTGAAGTTTAATAAGATAACCCTCCCATAGGCTCGTATCAAGATGATTAAATACAGTTTGTCCACTTTGTAGTGATATTTTGTATTCAGAAGTAAAACCACCGCAAACTATACCAACCTTTTTCTTCATTTTTAACACTTAAAATACAAAGGTATGGCATTTCATAGCAAACGAAAAGTAAGGGTTTTATTATCTTAGCCTCTGAAATCTAAAAGATGCAAATTTTAAAATTTCTTTTTAGTAGCGAATTTTATAAACAATTATTTAAAATGGCCATAGCCCTTATGGTATTATTTGTGGTATTAACTATGTTTTTAAATGTTATTACTCACCATAATGATTACCAAAAGGTACCCGATTTACAAGGTGTTCTTTTAAATGATCTAGAAGCCATATTAGAAGATCAACAATTGAGATATGAAGTGCTAGATTCAGCACGTTTTGTACCCGATTTACCTCCCTTCTCCATTTTATCTCATTCGCCTTCAGCGGGTAGTGAAGTCAAAAAAAACAGAAAAATTTACCTTACAGTTAATCCTAGTGGATATGGAAAGGTAACCGTTCCAAATTTGATACAAATCACTAAAAGAAATGCTGAATCAATGTTAAAAGCGGTTGGTTTTGAATTGGGTAAAATTACCTATAAAGACAATTTGGGTAAAGATATGGTACTTGAAATTCTACATGATGGAAAAACAATATCTGCCGGTACACTATTGCCTAAAACTAGTAAAATTGATTTAGTCTTAGGTAATGGAAAAAGATGATCCAGTTTATGAAGATGAGTTTTCCAACTCAGATCTTTTATATGAACATTTTTCTTTTCGGGCCGATTTAGGACAATCTCCTCTTCGTGTGGATAAGTTCTTAATTTCTAGAATTGAGAATGCTACACGAAATAAAATACAACAAGCAGCAAGAGCAGGTAGTATTCAAGTAAATGGACAACCTGTTAAGTCAAACTTCAAGGTTAAAGGGGGTAATATTGTCAAAGTTCTTTTTTCTCACCCACCTTATGAAAACCTTCTTGTTCCTGAACCGATGAAGTTAGATATAGTTTATGAAGACGATTATCTTGTAGTTTTAAATAAAGAAGCTGGCTTAGTAGTTCACCCTGGACATGGTAATTATTCTGGAACATTATTAAATGGATTGTTATATCATTTTAAGCAATTACCAAAAAATAGCGATGATAGACCAGGATTAGTTCACCGAATTGACAAAGATACAAGTGGTTTATTGGTAGTAGCTAAAACGGAATCTACCATGACCCACTTAGCCCAACAATTTTTCGAAAAAACTTCAGAACGAAAATATAAAGCTTTGGTGTGGGGTGATATTGCAACGGATCAAGGGACGTTTTTAGGGGCTATTGGGAGACACCCAAAAAATCGACTTCAAATGGCTGTTTTTGAAGACAATTCTCAGGGTAAACAAGCGATTACTCATTATAAAGTAATAGAACGGTTTGGGTACGTAACTTTGGTTGAATGTCAATTGGAAACCGGAAGAACACATCAAATAAGAGCTCATATGAAATATTATGGCCACCCTCTTTTTAATGATGCGCGATATGGAGGCGATGATATTCTAAAAGGGACAAACTTTACAAAATACAAACAGTTTGTGGAAAACTGTTTTAAAATATTACCTCGACAAGCATTACATGCGCAAACATTAGGTTTTATCCATCCAGTTACAGGAGAAAAAATGCAATTTGAAACACCACTTCCAAAAGACATGGAGGAAGTGATAGAAAAATGGCGCCAGTATGCTAAACATAAGAATTTGTAATAAGGCTATTGTATACATCAATCAGTTCAACTTGCAAAGCCTTTAAAAACGACCTATTTTTGAAAATAAAGTTGTTTTAAAATTTCTAATTCACTTTGTAAGCTTACTATTATGAAAATACTTATATCACCTGCAAAGTCTCTTGATTTTGAAAGTAAACTTCCCCAACTTGATTGGAGTATTCCATTTTTTGAAAAGGAAGCAATTCAAATCAATTCTGTTTTGAAAAAGAAGTCTCCCAAGAATTTGCAAAAGCTTATGAGTATTTCAGAAAAATTAGCACAATTAAATTGGGAACGAAACCAGTACTTTGGGATTAGCGAAAATTTTCAAAAAAGACCAGCTGTATTTGCTTTTGATGGAGATGTTTACTCAGGATTATCAGTCCAAAGTCTTTCAAAAGATTCAATTCTTATAATGCAAGAAAAAATAAGAATACTTTCGGGACTTTATGGTTTGCTTAGGCCTTTAGATCAAATTCTTCCATATCGACTTGAAATGGGAACTTATTTAAAAGTAGGAAATCATAAAAACTTGTATGACTTTTGGAAATCAAAAGTTACCAATGTATTACAAAATGAGTTGAAAACAAATGAGATTTTGGTAAATTTAGCCAGTGCAGAATACTATGGAGTAGTTGACATTAAAACCTTAAATGTTCCAATTGTAAGTCCTCAATTTAAAGACTTCAAGAATGGAAACTTGAAAATGATTTCATTTTTTGCAAAAAAAGCGCGTGGAATGATGGCTCGTTTTCTAATTGAGAAAGAGGCAAATACTTTAGAGGATATAAAAGGTTTTACCTCAGATGGATATGTATTTAGTTCTGAACACACCAAAAATGAGTTAGAACCTGTGTTTATCCGATAAATTATTTTTTTAAAATGATTTCAAAAGTGGGTTTATTCCTAATATGCGTTCAAGTCGATACTGATTGATAAAATCTAGAGTTAAATTGGATTTTCCCTCCAATCCATCTGTTTTTAAAAGAATATCTAAGGGTAATTGGAGATAATCCTCTAACATAGGGATAGATTCAGGGGCATAACTAAAATGCCAAGGTTCATATAAAAATCCAGTCCGATTAGGATCATTTGTATAAGGGCGTATAAAACCAAATTTAGCAGCGTATTCATCCATCCATATTCGCATTTCTGTATAAGGTCCCTCTCCATGAAATTTTTCACTTAGTAACACATCGCCGTTTTTAGATTTTGACCCATCAATCAAATCTGCATCACATCCCCAATGATGTCTTGAGGTTCCTGGAAGGGTAGAATATTCAATTATTTTTTGAATATTTTCAATGGGGCTTAATCCAGCGGCTTGGTTTATAATGAACTTCCGATTCCAAATTTGTTGTTGTCTGTCATAAGATCGATAACCTGAAACAATTTCTAAAGATATGCCTTCTTTAAGAGCAGCTTTTTGCATTTTTACAAAAGCTTTTCCTGCATTTTTACTTAAGGGTATAGATATGCTGTATTGTAAAAGTTTTTCTTGTCCTAATAAACGAGCTGCAGAATATTTTTCACGTGTATTTTTCCCCAATAATTGTGTAAGATATAGACCTGAAAATGTAGCTAAAAATTGTTGTCTAGTCATGAACATTGTAATTTATAACGCTGGTGAAGACCAATGGGTTCAATTATAAACGGGTCTCCAACGGCTTTAAATCCAGTTTTTTGATATAACCCCTGTGCTGCAATTCGGGAATTGAGCCAAATACATTGGGTAGCATGTCTTTTAATTAATAAATTTATACCTTTTATTAATAGTAATTTTGCCACTCCTCTTCCTTGAAATTCTTTTCTTACGGCAATCCCTCTTAATTGATAAGAATTTGAAAGTTTACACTCGTTACAAGTTTTAGGCATAGCACTTAATATACCAACTAATTGTTGGTTTGAATAGGCTCCTAAATGAAGTGTTTTTGGGTGGTCGTCATCATCCATAATGCAACTTTCTATAGGGCGGCCAGTTCGTAACAGAGGATGTCTGAGTTCAAAGGTAGTTTGCGCTTCAATTTCAACAATTTTAAGATTCATTATAAAAAAAATTAATAATCTGTTTATTCTTCTAATTTTAAAAGGAAACCTATCTTTAACAATGTAAATTTATTAAGAGAGTGTAAATTTTGTATAAATTACATTCTTAAAAATAAAGCGGTAATTCATTAATAGTTAACCTAATCTTTACCCAATTGAAAGGTACATTTTTTTTATGTTATATTTTGGCCCTATTAGGAAGTCTTCAGGCACAAGTTCGTTTGCCTATAAAGGGTAAGTTGTTATATAAAAATACGAATGTTGTTGCAGCTAACGTAGTTAACAATACCGCACAAACATCCACAATTACTGACGATGAAGGTGAATTTGAAATTGAAGTGTCTGAAGGCGATGAAATTGTATTTTCTTCAGTTCAATATCGAATACGAAGCGTAACAATTACCCCTGAAATACTTCAAAAAAATAGGCTTGTAGTTGCTGTAAATGAAAATATAACAGAGTTAAAAGAGGTTGTAGTAACCTCAGAAGATATAGATAAATTTTTAGACTTAAAAGAAGAAGAGTTTAAGGGATTTGATTATGAAATGGATAAATCAACCCGAATAGTTAATAGATTAACAGATGATCGTTTGGTGAGTAACGGAATTGATTTTGTTAATATTGCTAAATTAATTGCTAGTGCTTTCGCTGGAAAAACTGAAGATGAAAAACTTCGTATGAAACCTAGCGAGATACTTCCCAAGGTATTTGATAATATTTTTTTTACTCAGGATTTGCAATTACAACAGGATCAAGTTACTGACTTTTTAGCTTTTGTAGATACTCAAATGAAAACGAGTACCCTTCTTAAGCAAAGCCAACAATTTCAACTTATTGACTACTTAATAAATAAAAGCCAAGAGTATCGAAATACACAAAACGAGTAATAAAATATGAGGTCTACTTTGATTTTAATGTTTTGTGCTTTTCTACTTTCAAGTTCAACTTCACATAAATACTATGTGAGTACCACTGAAATTGAATATAAAGTAGAACAAAATAGACTTCAAATAACCCTTCAACTTTTTATAGATGATGCTGAGCTAATGCTTCAACAAATTGATCCTAATTTAAGATTGGATCCTGATTTTGATTCAGATAAAGTAAATTTTCTTTTGGGTTCAGAGCTTACAAAAGTTTTAACATTTTCTGCAGATAATAATGATTTAGATCTTTCATTTTTGGGAAAAGAATATAAAAATGATATTATGAAATGTTATATAGAAGCAGATCTCTTTGAAGAAACTCAAGAATTGAAAATTTCTAATACCATCTTTTTTACTTTATTTGATGAACAGCAAAACATAATTCATTTTAAAGGACCTCAAGGGAGAAAAAGTTTTTTGTTACACTCCAAAAGCTCATCAATCAAAATTCAACTCTAATCAAAAATATATTTCACAAGTTAATTCGATCTACTTTTAAGTATATTAGCAACTCAAAATTTACACCTAAAATCTAATTTTCATGTTTTATAAAACGTTGTTTTTCAGTATCTTAAGTGTTTTCTTAACAAACGCTCAAGTACAGCAAGGGCATACCAATACAAATAAATTTAGACAACTTTACGATCAGTTTGCCGATCCTAATAAATACCACAACGCTTCAGGTGCACCTGGAGTAGAATATTTTCAACAAAAAGTAGACTATAAAATGGATGTGGAGTTGGACGATGCAAATTCACGTTTGTATGGAGAAGAAATAATTACCTATACCAATAATTCTCCAGATCAACTGCCCTATTTATGGTTACAATTAGATCAAAATATCCGTAAAAAGGATGCTCCAGCACTTGAAAAAGATGGTGCTAATCCAGGTATTATTGGAACTCCTTCTTCTTTTGTAAGTGACTATGTTAATGAACCTTTTGATGGTGGATTTAATATAGAATGGGTAGTAGATCAAGAGAATAAGCCTTTGCGATATTCAATAAATCAGACCATGATGCGTGTTGACTTACCACAAGCTATAGCGCCAGGTGGACAATTTGTATTTAAAATAAAATGGTGGTACAATATTAATGACCATGTTGAGAAACGTGGCCGTTCCGGATATGAATATTTTCCTGAAGATGGAAATCGAGCTTACGTAATAGCACAGTTTTTTCCAAGATTGTGTGTCTATAATGACGTTGAAGGTTGGCAAAACTATCAATTTTGGGGTAATGGAGAATTTGCTCTTGAGTTTGGTGATTATGATGTAAATATTACAGTTCCTTCTGATCACATAATGGAAGCTACGGGCAGCTTACTTAATGCTAAAGAGGTGCTTACCCGAGATGAATACAAGCGCTTTTTAGAATCTGAAAAGAGTTTTGATAAGCCCGTAATAATTGTTAATCAAGAAGAAGCCACGGCCAAAGAATCTTCCTTTTCAACTCAAAAAAGCACGTGGAAGTATAGAGCAGAGTATGTTCGTGACTTTGGTTTTGCTACCTCTAGAAAATTTATTTGGGAACGTCAAGCCGTACAAGTTGGCTCCCAAAAAGTTATGGCAGTTTCAATTTATCCTAAAGAAGGGAACCCCCTTTGGGAAGAATATTCAACCAAGGCTGTCATTCAAACCCTAAAAACATATTCTAAATTTACTTTTGAATACCCTTACCCAAAGGCTGTTTCAGTACACGCTAAAAACCAAGGTATGGAATACCCAATGATTTGTTGGAATTATGGTCGACCAGAAAAAGATGGAACATATTCTGACCGAGTAAAATTTGGAATGATTAGTGTTATAATTCATGAAGTTGGGCACAATTTTTTTCCGATGATAGTCAATTCAGATGAACGTCAGTGGGGTTGGATGGATGAGGGCCTAGATACCTTTGTTCAGTATCTTACTGAACAAGAATTTGGTGAAACACATCCTGAATCTATAACAGGACTTGATGCTTATCCATCAAGACGGGGAGCACCACAAAACATCGTACAATATATGGCAGGAAACCAAGATTTCATTTCTCCTATAATGTCTAATCCTGAAAATGTATACCAATTAGGCCCAAATGCATATGCAAAACCCGCAACTGCTTTAAACATTCTTAGAGAAACAATTATGGGTCGTGAAGCATTTGATCATGCCTTTAAAACATATGCCCAACGATGGATGTTTAAGCATCCAACACCTGAAGATTTTTTCAGAACTATGGAAGATGCTTCAGCTATTGATTTGGATTGGTTTTGGAGAGGATGGTTTTATACGACAGATGTTGTAGACATAGGTGTGAAAAAGGTAAAACGCTATTATTTTTCGGACACCCCAGATTTAGAAACAAAAAAACGCTTGGAAGCCTATGGCTATGATCTAGCGTCATTGCCTAATTTAGTTTTTAAGATTGATGAAGAAAGCGATGCTTTTGATGCTGAACAAGCTCAGCAAAATCCACTCTCAGAATCAAAAGTTTTGCAGGATTATTTAACTGAGCAAGGCATTGACATTTCAACACAAGTACCTAAATATTTTTATGAAATCGAATTTGAAAAACCGGGTGGATTAGTTATGCCCTTAATTGTAGAATACAGCTATGCTGATGGAACTAAAGAACGTGTTACTTATCCAGTTCAACTTTGGCGAAAAAATGATGCTAGTGTTTCTAAAATTATTGCTTCTGATAAAGAATTGATAGGTGTTAGTGTTGACCCAGATAAGGAAACAGCCGATGTAAATCTTGACAATAATAGTTGGCCTAAAAAGGAAACACCTTCAGATTTTGAATCATTTAAAGAAAAAATAAAAGGATAAACAAACTATCTTTGATTTAAATTAAAGTGCATGTTTTTATTTATAAGCGGAGCGGAAATTGTTTTTATTTTTTTTATTGTATTGCTTGTTTTTGGAGCCGATAAAATTCCTTCAATCGCTCGAACACTTGCAAAAGGGATGACCCAAGTGCGGCAAGCAACAAATGATATAAAAAATGAAATTCAAAAGTCTGTAGATGTCGATATAGAAAATCCGACTAAATCATTGACCAAAGAATTTACTAAAGAAGTTGATAAAGTTAAGAAAGACATAGGTGATTTAGAAGACTCTATAAGACGAGACCTCTAAAGAACTCTGCTTAAACTTAACCCATCACGCAAGGGGAGTAAAACAGTTTGTACTCTAGGATCCTGACCTAACTTTTTATTATATGCTTGTAACGCAAGTGTAGATATATCTTTTTCATCTGCTCTTTCAAGAACTTTACCACTCCACAATACATTATCAGAAAGTAGCAATCCTCCAGGTCTCATTTTACCTATTAATAAATCAAAGTAAGTGCTATAATTTACTTTATCAGCATCAATAAATACCAAATCAAAAGGACCCGTAAGAGTAGGAATTATGTCAAGTGCATTTCCTAGATGTTGATGAATTTGATGAGCATAAGGACTTTTATTAAAAAAGCGGGATTGGAGTGATGCTAATTCTTCGTTGATGTCAATAGTATGTAAAATTCCAGTTTCGGTTAAACCCTCTGCCAAACATAAGGTGGCGTAGCCTGTGAAAGTTCCAATTTCAAGAATTGAATTTGGACGAATCAGATGAGAAATCAAACTCAAAAATCGGCCCTGAAGGGGTCCGCTCATCATTCGTGGTTGCAGAACTTTTTGATGGGTTTCACGCTCAAGTGCCTCTAAAAGGGAAGGAATTTCCTGACTTTGATTAGCGGCATAATCCATCCACAAATCACGCACCTTCTCAAAAGAAAATTGTTCGTTATGATTTGGGTCGGGCATAGGGAAATCGTTCTAAAAGATGAGGTAAAGCATACCCATCGAGACCATTTATAGTTACTATTTTTCCCTTTTCAAGCTGTACCCAACCATCTTTCAATAAAAGGTTATCTGCAATACACAAATGTAAAATTTCACCAACAATGAGAAGGGTGTCATTTTCTTTTATTAAGTATTCATTGACATACTTACAACCCATTTGAATTGGAGCCTCTTTCACAAATGGGGCCTTGAAAAAAGGTTTATATTCTTTTTCTAACAAGGTAAAATCAAACTCAGAAACAGTTTCTGGATATTTTGCTGAGGTGTGATGCGCATCTTCAATTTGATGTTGTGCAATTGCATTTAAGGTAAAAACTCCAGTAGTTTTTATATTAGAATAAGTGTGACGGGGTACTGTTGTTGGTCGTAAAATAAATCCAATCAATGCAGGGTTACTCCCTAAATGAATTACTGAACTAAAAACAGCTAAGTTGTCAATTCCTTTACTAGAAGTTGTTCCAACCAAATGAGCAGATTTATATCCGGTTACACTATTGATTAAATTCAGTCGATAAATTTTCGACATTTTTTCAAGGTCTTCAGCCTGAAAGTGATACATAATATTTTTTTGCAAATGTAGGCAATATGACTCTTTTATTCTGAAGTATCAGAATTCTTGTCTATTTGTAAAACAACAAAAAGAAGTATACTTACCCCCAATACCAATACCCCTAAAAACTTGTAATGGTCAGCCAATTCATTGGTCCCTAAAAAACCATTAAGAACTTCACTATCTATAAATGCAATAAAAAGTCCAAGTGGGGGTAACAGAAAAAGGTATCGAAAACGTTTAAGTGTGTTTTTCATTTTCAAAGAAAAGTTGTTTTAAAACAAACAAATTTTCTAAATTTAAAAAAACTAAACGTAACCTAAATGATGTCTTCTATTTTTCTTTACCTCACATTTATACTAATGCATCTACAAACTGAATCCATTGAAGGGGTTTGGATTACCCAAGATGATGAAACGGGTAAGAAAAAATCTGAAGTATTACTGTATAAAGAAAATGGAAAATTATACGGTAAAATTATCAATCTACTTTTACCAGAAGACCAAGGCAAAATATGTGAGAATTGTAAAGGAGAAAATCAAAACAAACCAATAGTGGGTCTTATTATTGTAAATGATCTTACTCTAGAAGATGAAAGTTGGGAAGATGGAACTATTCTAGATCCAAAATCTGGGAAAATATATGATTGCTATCTCACTTTAGAAGATGAAAATACACTAAAAGTAAGAGGTTATTTAGGATTCTCTTTATTGGGACGAACTCAAATATGGTATCGAAAATCATAATAAAATTATAATTCACTTTTTAAGACTGATTTTTACCTCTTAATATTCAAATTTAAATTTAAAAATCTACTCTATTATTTTAGTATTTTCGCATGCAATTGATCCAATCAATAAAACCTTAATATTGAATAAGAGCATTTGATGTAATAGGCGCTTGGTATTTAACTCTTGCAAAAGCTACTGAATTAGGTCTAATACCCAATAGCTTCCAAATAAGCGATTTTGATAAGGAAATGATTAAAAAAGGAAAGCTATTAAGCAAGAAGTGGTATGAAGTATGGGAAGAATATAAGAGTTTTGAAAAAGAACTTCAACACCTCAGTAATAAGAATGAAATGAAAAATGCTAAAGATATACTTGGATTTTAGGAAGTAGGGAGTTAGGGCTTTAATTTAAACAGTAGGTATCCCCAACTTCATATTGATTAAAAACTTCTTCGGTTACAGCACCTGAAGGAATTGCTCCGTATTCGTCAACTACTGTTTGATTAGTTGCACTAAAAGGGTTTCTATCATCCTCAAAAAAAAAACAAAAAGTTTGCCCCTATTTTCTCTTTTCTTGTAATTACTACGCAATCATCAACAGCGCAACTAATAAAGCAGATTAATGATAGTATTAATAGTAGTTTTTTCATTTACTCCTATTTAATACTGATTTTAATCTTTATCCTCTTTTTCAATATTTAAACCCATTCCACCTGAAACGCCCCAAGCACCAAGACCTGCTATACCTATTTCCAAGTAACTCACTTCAAAGTATAATAGAAAGCCAATTATCCCAACTGCAAGACATACAGGATTTATAAAGTGCCAAAAAGTTTCTCGTCTATATCTTTTCATTTTAATTGATTTATGGTTAATTATCTTTCTAAGATAGAAAGAATCGATTTAAAAAACACCCTCCACAAGGGAGGGTTGATATTATTATTGGGCTGCGAGCTCCATATTTAAAGCAGCTGTATCAAAATAACAGTTCATTTCGATTATCTTTCCGTTATTCCACTTATAATCAAAGTGAGTCCTATTTGATGTTCTTAT
>JALRBW010000012.1 GCA_023257625.1 Flavobacteriaceae bacterium
TTCATTTCGTTTTGATTTTAAAGGTTTTTATGTGATTTAATAAAAGCACTTAATTCTGTTGAAGATATTATGGGATTTGCTCCTTCACTTTGAGCAACTAATGCCCCCATAGCGCAAGCAAGATCTAGGGCCTCTTTAGGGTCAATACCACTTAGAAACCCATAAATTAATGTTGCTAGAAAAGAATCTCCCGCGCCTACAGTATCCTTCACGTTGACCGAATATCCAGAATGATCAATCCATCTACCTTGAGTATAAAACAACGCACCATTTGCACCACGAGTTACACAAACATGCTGAGTTTGAGTTTCTTCTGATATAAATTTAATTTGGTCTTTCATTTGATTGCTAAACGACCCCAATGCATTTCCAATTTCCTGGAGTTCCTCTTCATTAAACTTAATAAAATGAGCAGCATTCATTCGTTCTCTCAATTGTCTAATATTATAATGTGGAGGCCTTAAATTAACATCAAATACAATAAAATTAGCTTTTTCAAGACAACAATCTAAAGCTTTTACTGAAACTCCACGTTCTATAAGGCTACCAAAAATAAAAGCATCTGAATGAATTACTTGAGTAATTTCTTTTTCAAAAGCTTCAATAAAATCCCATGCTACATTTTTAGTAATATGATAAGAGGCTGAACCACTTTGATCTAATTTTACTTCAACGGTTCCGGTTGCATAATTTTTATCATACTGAACAAAAGTGGTTGTTATCCCTCGTATTTCAATTTCGTTTAGAAGTTGATTTCCCAGCTCGTCTTTTCCAATTCTACTTATTAAAATAACTTCGGCACCTAGTTGATGAAGAGTACATGCAACATTAAAAGGTGCTCCACCCAATTTTTTACCCTCTGGAAAAAGATCCCATAAAACTTCTCCAAAACAAACAATTTTGGGTGCAATTTTTTGATTACTCATAAAATCAAAAATACCAATTTATAGAAAGCTACTACTGAAATTTAAAATTATAAGTTAAAGAAACTAATGCTCCTTTTAGTACTGAAAGTTCATAAGATCCTAACGGATTTCCTCCAAAAATATCACCATTTTCTGAGCCATTACGTTGAGCATAATAAATATTGAAAGGGTTTTTTCTTCCATACAAGTTATAAATTGTAAAATTCCAATCGCTTTTATATCTATTGTTAGGATCTTTTCTATAGGCTACTTTCCATGAAAAGTCTAATCGATGATACAATGGCAATCTAGCGTTGTTTCGATTTAAATAAATTGGAATATTTATATTCCCTTGTTCAAAAACACCATTTGCAATGGTATATGGCCGACCCGTTTGAGCTGTAAAATTAAAACTGAAGGCATTAAATGCATCTCCTTCAAAATTAACACTTGCATTAAGGGTATGAGGGCGATCAAAATCAGACGAATACCAATCATTATTATTGATGCGATTTTTAAAATTCTCCTCTTGAGTTTTTAGTAAACTACGTGACCAAGTATAATTTAAAAAACCATTAACTTTTCCTGATGTTTTTCTTAAATTCATTTCTAATCCATACGCTTTCCCCTGGGCTTGTAGAACCTCGTTTTCTAGAAATTCTGCAAGAAAAAAATCAGCACCTGGTTTATAAGTTAAATTGTTTTCTGTTAATCGATAATATGCCTCTGCTGAAAATTCAATATTGAAAGCATCCTGATTTTTATACCATCCTACACTATAAGTATCATTAGTTTGTGGTAAAATATATTGATCTGACATTTTCCAACGAGAAGTAGGCAAAGGAGTTGTGGTATTGTATATGTTCTGAATATATTGATATATACTAGCATAACTTGCTTTTAATGAGCTGGATTCATTAAGTTTCATATTTAATCCTATTCGAGGTTCTGGATTAAAATACTGCACAACTTGTTCTCCTTCTCTAAAAGATTGAATATTTTCTACATTACCTTGATTATTATAAATTGCTTGTTCATAAGGCCCTAGTAACACAAATTGCGTAAGTCTTAATCCTGCTGATAGTGAAATATTATTAATTAAATCAAAAGTAATATTCCCATATAAAGAACGTTCTTGACTATTTTCAATCGGTAAAAAGGTAGGAACAATTGAATTCCCAATTCCTGGATCTAAACTTCCTGGGTTAATTTTGTACTGATTCCATTGTAAGCCTATATAATATTCGAAAGGATCTGAAACTTTATTTTTATATTCAATGTCAAAACTCGTATAGTTAATATTAGAAAGGTATTCAATTACATTTTCACTATCTACTTCAGGAAATAGGTTTTTAGGAGTATAGTCGCTTTTAATAGCTGAGCCAACTAAATGTTTGTTTTCATTAAAACTGTGTAACCATCGAAGTGTATGGTTTGAAGTTGAAAAATCATATTGATTTGCAGATGCAATAATGTTATCGATTGAGGATATTAAATCAAGTTGATAAAAATCATTTGTCCTAAAATGTGTATAAGTCATTTGATTTTTCTCGTTCGGAATGTATAACATTTTAATTGTTGCATCGTTAAAGTTAGCTCTTGTATTCTCTAACCTTGGTATTATTAACGGAAAAAGAAAATCTGTAAAACCGATTCTACCACCTGCAAGAAACATTAACTTATCCTTTATAATAGGAGTCGCAACTTTTAATCTACTTGACAAAACTCCAACTCCTCCTTCCAATTGAAATTGATCAGTATAAGGGTTTTCAACTTTTACATCTACAACAGAAGCCATTCTTCCACCATATTTTGAAGGTATGTTTGCTCTATAAATATTGACTCCAGATATTACATCTGGCGTAAAAACAGAAAAGAGTCCAAACAAGTGGGTTGGATTAAATACTGGAGCGCCATCAAATAATAATAGATTTTGATCTAAAGATCCACCGCGAATTGAAATACCATTACTAACATCACCTGTATTGCTTACACCAGATAACATGGTCATGCTTCTAAGAACATCAAATTCACCTAAGGCTGTAGGTATTTTAATCAATTCCCTTGCATTGAGTTCAAATACACCCATTTGTGCACTTTCTACATTTTTATTATTGTTTTTTGCAAGTACAACAATTTCTGAAAGTTGTTCTTCTTCTATTACCATATCAATAAAAACCTCTTTATTTTCTAGTAATGAAATTTGTTGTTGTATGGGTTTAAATCCTAAAAACGTTAGGTTAATAGTATAATTACCAGATGGTAATCGCTTAAAAAACAATCCACTTGTATTGGTTATACCGCCACATTGGCATTCATCAATGATCACCGTTACTCCTTCTAAAGGCAGTTTATTTTCTTGGTCTCGAACAGTATAGGTTAGGGAAAACTCTTGTGCAAATCCTATTTGAAAAGAAAGAAAAATAAAAAAAATAACTCCTTTATATTTTTTAAAAATTAATCTAAAATCCATTCTGAGGGGGGTATTGCAGTTTGATTTCTATTTTCTTCACATGGGGCATCATAAGTTAATGGAGGAGGTAAAGGATCTCCATATTCCTCTGGCTGAGGACTTTTAAAATAATCTACTGCTGTTTCAGCAATTTTTTCTCTACTTATATTAATTGAACTATAACTTGCTGAGGCAACTGTAAACCTACCTAAAACAGGTTCATCACTATTTTGATTATTATAAAAATTACCAATTAATGCGGAAGGTAAAGGTGCATTAAATCCACTATTATTATCTACAATATCCTTTAAAGTTTTTAGGTATGAATAGGCCTCTTTTGTAATGTTTAATTGTAAAACTTCTACTAAAACCTTTTGTTTAGAATACAATGGTACTTTTGCTACCAGTAAATTATCAATAGTTTTTCCATTTGTAAATTCATCGTTAAAAACAGTTACATCTTCATTATACGTAATATCCCAACAAGGAGTTTGACATGCGTAAGTATAATATGATCTAGTTCTAAATCTGACTGGTGTGAAATTGACACATTTGCCATTGCGTAAGACATTATCAAAGCAAATTTTACAATATTGGGCCTTTTGATATGCTCTATATTGGTAATAGTAAAAATTTTGATCTTGTTGTGGATCGTCAAAACTAATTCTTATTTCATGTCCAGGAATATATTTATTTACTCCTTCATCAAAAATCATTTGGGTATTATAAATCTCTTCTATTTGATTTATTTTCACAGGATTAGGTGTAATTTCAGCATCAGAAACAAATAGTTTACCATCAGGAGTATAAACTTCAACCTTCCATGAGCTACCTGGAACAACTTTAAAGGTTTCTTGAGGCAAATAGTTTTCACCTTTTTCAACTAATTTGACCTCTTCATTTGTTAATGTATTTTTTAAAAATACTTTACAACCGGAAACAAAACTAGCTTTGTATTTATCATATTCTAAATAGGTCTTTCTTACAGTTATATAGGTTGTCCCCTCTACTGTTGAGGCTAATCCATCTATAACATAAATTCCTTCAATATATTCAAATTCTGGTGGATAGGGATCTATACATGATTGAAGTGAAAAAAGAGATAAAAGAATCCATCCTAAATGGGCTCTTCCCAATAAATATTTTTTCAAGCTGTTATTTATTTTAAAAGATCTAAATTTAGACAAACATAATCTGTATAGACATTTAAATCGCTATTTAGTTTAAAATTAATTTTTATGTAATGAAAAAACATCTAAACTACACTCTATTACTAGCTTTTACTTTTTTTTTATTTCCCCTTTATAGTCAAGAATTTGGAATACAATTATATAGTTTAAGAAATTACTTTAAAACTGATATTGAAAGTTCTTTAAAAACAATATCTGATTGGGGAATTACAACGGTTGAAGGTGGTGATACTTATGGTATGAATGAAACTGAATTCAGAGGCTTACTTTCTAAATATAATTTAAATACAATTAGCATTGGAGCTGATTATGAAGAATTAAAAAACAATCCAAAAGCCGTAGCGGAAAAAGCAAAACGATTTGGAGCCCGATTTGTTATGTGTGCTTGGATTCCTCATAATGGCAATAACTTCACAATTGAAGATATTAAAGCAAGTACAGAAGTATTTAATTTGGCCGGTAATATTCTTAAAAAAGAAGGTATAACTCTTGCCTATCATGCCCATGGATATGAGTTTAGACCTCACGAATATGGAACCCTTTTTGATTATATGGCAAAAAATGCAAAAAATTTCTCCTTTGAAATGGATGTCTTCTGGGTACAACACGGAGGGGAAAATCCAATAAAATTACTTGAAAAATATCCTGATTTTGTAGTAATGTTACATCTTAAGGACATGGATAAAGGGGTTATTGGAAATAATACTGGAAGTGAAGACGTGGAAACAAATGTTGTATTAGGAACAGGTCAAGTGGATATTAAAGGTATTGTAAAAACAGCACGTGATTTGGGTGTTCGTTATATGTTCATAGAAGATGAATCTTCACGGGTACTTGAACAGGTTCCTCAAAGCTTAAAATTTTTAAAATCAATTAACTAAAATCTTCTGCATAAGGGTGCTTCCAAGGAGCGCGATAAGGTCGCTCTAAAAGTTTTGTTGCTTCATGATCTCCATCAATATGTTTTTCTTTAGGATTGTATTTTAAAGGACGTCCTAAATCCATTGCAATATTAGCCATAATACAACTAGCAGAAGAAATATGGCCTTCGAGTAGTGAAGCAGCTGGATTTCTTTTTTCTTCAATTGAGCTTAAAAAATCTAACATATGAAGTCGAGTGGCAGGAGCTGCATGTAACTCAATGTCTTTTTCTAAAAGGTCTTCAGGATATTTTTCTCGTTCATATAAACATTTTTTATGTACTGCTTTTCCATTACCATGTGGTAAAAAATCATATTGCATTGGACTTCCTGCAAGTGTTCCTTTTTCACCGTATATTTTAAAAGCCCAAGGATAGTTAGGATCAACTGGAGTACCCCAAGTTCTATGTTGCCAAACACAATTTAAATTGTCATAAGCAAAAACAGCAGTTTGAGTATCTGTAATATTTGACTTTGCTTCTTTTTGAACATAAATACCCCCTTGTGAAGTAATTGAATTGGGCCATTTTAAGTCTAACATCCATCGAGTGGCATCAAACATATGAACACACATATCACCCATAATTCCATTTCCATATTCCATAAAAGCGCGCCACCAACCCCGATGAGGAATTCCATCATATGGACGTAGTGGCGCTGGACCAGTCCATAGCTCATAATCTAAATGAGCTGGAATGGGTTGTTCTGGTGGGTTACTTAAATTCCGCATATGATAATAACAACAAAGTTCAACATGTGAAATTGCTCCTAATAAACCAGCATCAATTATTTGATCTTTAGCCTCTATTAAATGAGGAGTATTGCGTCTTTGTAGTCCAACTTGAACAATTCGATTGTACTTTTTAGCCGCCGCTAGCACTGCCTCTCCTTCAACTACATCTACACTAATGGGTTTTTGTAAATATACATGAGCACCTGACTGCATTACTGCTATGGCTTGAAGTGCATGCCAATGATCGGGAGTGCCAATAATAACAATATCTAACTCGTTTTCTTCAAGCATTTTTTGATACTCAACATACATTTTTGGAGTTTTCTTGGAAACTTGACGTTGTTGAATTAATTGTGCTGCTTCCTGTAATTGAATTTGGTCCACATCACAAATTGAAATAACATCCACTCGAGTAACTTGAATTAGGCGAAATAAATCACTTTTCCCATACCAACCACAACCTATCAATCCAACACGATAAGCTCTTATAGGATACATCAAGTCAAACCCATAAAATCCAAATGATGATGCCACCAAGGCAGCAAAACTTCCTCGAAGAAAATGCCTTCGATTGATATAAATGGAATCAAATTTCATTTACTTCAATTTAAATTCCACTAAATTTAATGAAATTTATATCATTCATTCTTAATTAATTATAATAACAATCTTTTGAAATTCTTACGCAACTTTTTTCAACTTCTCTTAATCCTCTTCCTCCTCCAACAGTGTTCAAATAAACCCGAATCTCCACATCAAAATGATTTAGTCTTATGGTACTCTACCCCAGCTTCTGAATGGGAAGATGCGCTTCCACTAGGTAATGGACGATTAGGGGTTATGGTTTTTGGGGATCCAAAAAAAGAACGTATACAATTAAATGATGATTCTTTATGGCCAGAAAATCTGGGATGGGAACATCCGCAAGGAACGCCTAATGATCTTAAAGAAATTCGCTCGTTACTATTGAATGGCGAAAACGAACTAGTTGACTCACTTTTAGTTGAAAAATTTTCTAATAAAACAGTAGTCCGATCTCATCAAACTTTAGGAGATTTATTTTTAACGTTTACACATGATAGTATAACTGAATACAAACATAGTCTAGACATCTCAAATGCTTTAGCCAAAACATCCTATAAAACAGAAGGCCACTTAGTAGAGCAAACTGTATTTGTATCTCAACCTCATCAAGCTATAGTGGTTCATTTAGAAAGTAAACATCCTAATGGAATACAAGGCGCAATAACCCTTTCTAGGCCCAGTGATGAAGGTGTAGAAACGGTTATGACCTTTACTAATTCAAAAGGACAACTTATCATGCAAGGAGAAGTTACCCAACGTAAAGGTCAATTTAATTCAAACCCTGCTCCAATTACCTCAGGAGTAAAATTTCAAACCTTATTGCATCCTGAATTTGAAGGGGGTAGTATAACTTCAACTCCAAACGGAATTCAACTGAATGAAGTTCAAAAAATTACTTTGAAAATAGTCTCAAATTCATCCTATTATTTTAAAGATTTTGAGAATCAAAATGAGAAAGATTTAGAAAAAATTAAAGGTTTAACAGTAGATGAACTGAAAATACAACATCAAAAAGAGTATCACTCTCTTTTTGATCGAATGAGTTTAATAGTTAATAAAAAATCAGACTACAAACAGATTCCTACTGATGAAAGAATTGAAAGGGTTAAGAATGGAAATATTGATATTGGACTTCAAGAACTACTTTTTCATTATGGGCGGTATTTATTAATCTCCTCTTCCCGAGAGGGAACATTACCTGCAAACCTTCAAGGACTTTGGAACCAACATATTAATGCGCCTTGGAATGCAGACTATCATTTGAATATTAATCTTCAAATGAACTATTGGCTAGCTAATCTTACCCAATTGGATGAACTCAATATGCCACTTTTTGATTATGTAGATCGATTAATTGAAAGCGGAAGGGAAACGGCTATGAAAAATTTTGGCTGTCGTGGATCTTTTTTACCTCATGCTACTGACCTTTGGGCACCCACATGGTTACGTGCTCCAACAGCATATTGGGGAACTTCCTTTGGTGCTGGTGGATGGATGGCACAACATTATTGGACACATTTTATGTTTACTCTAGACCTTCACTTTTTAGAATCAAGAGGCTTTCCAGCCCTAGAAGCAATTACACAATTTTATAGTGATTGGCTCACTATTGACAGCAGAACAAATCAACTCATTTCTTCACCTTCAACATCCCCAGAAAATCGATATATCAACAGTAAGGGTAGACCTGTGGCCAGTACATTAGGCGCTGCAATGGATCAACAAATAATCAGAGAGGTTTTTGAAAATTACCTAAAAGCAGCCCAAATTTTAAATAAAGAGGGGTTTTGGACAGATCGCGTTAAAGAACAATTAGAACAATTAAGACCTGGATTTATACTAAACAATGAGGGAAGAATTTTAGAGTGGGATAGAGAATACGAAGAATTAGAACCAGGACACAGACATATGTCTCATCTTTATGGTTTTCATCCTGGAAATCAAGTAAGCCCCTTATATACTCCAGAATTGTTTGAGGCAGTAAAAAAAACCTTAGATTATCGTTTAGAAAATGGAGGCGCAGGAACTGGCTGGAGTAGGGCTTGGTTAATTAATTGTGCTGCCCGTCTTCAAGATGGAGATATGGTACAAGAACATATTCAACTTCTTTTTGAAAAATCAATTTACTCTAACTTATTTGATGCTCACCCCCCTTTTCAAATTGATGGTAATTTTGGATATACTGCTGGTATAGCTGAAGCTCTACTTCAGTCATATGAAGAAGGTATTATTAGATTAATTCCAGGATTACCTACACTCTGGGAAACAGGAGAAGTAAAAGGGTTAAAAGCAAGGGGTAATATTACAGTTGACATTAAATGGAAAAATAGTGAACTTGAGTCTGCAATATTGCTTTCACCGCTAAATACAACTGTTTCTGTTTTCTATAAAAATAGGCCTTATGTAATTACCCTTAAGGAAGAAATTCCTTTCCATTTTAAACCGCTCAACTAAAAGTTTTAATACTTTTGAATATAATTTTTATGATGAAAGAAATTGAAAAAAATCCGTTAAAGTCATTAGAACATTGGGAAGATGATTTATTAGAGCGCTATCCTGAAAAAGGAGCAAAAAAGAAAGAAGCCTTTAGAAATTACCAAGACTCTGATCGTGCTGCTTCAGTTAGTGCTTTTTATAAATTAAATCATCAGTTTCAAACCTATGATTTTGTAACTCAAAAAGAAAACGAATTTTTACAGTTTAATAAACGTAAAATGTCAATTTGGGACGCAGTAGACTTTTTGAACACATTAGTTGATGACAGTGATCCGGATATAGAATTGGATCAATTTCAACATCTTTTGCAAACCTCTGAGGCCATTCGTGCAGATGGCCATGAAGATTGGTTTGTTTTGACGGGTTTTTTGCATGATTTAGGTAAAGTTTTATGTCTCTTTGGAGAGCCTCAATGGGCAGTTGTTGGAGATACATTTCCTGTTGGTTGTGAGTTTTCTTCTAAAATTGTACATCACGAATTCTTTAGTCTAAACCCAGACTCAACAAATCCTAAATACAATACAAAATTTGGTATATACAAGGAAAATTGTGGCTTAGATCAAGTGAAAATGAGTTGGGGCCATGACGAATATTTATATCAAATTTTAAAACCTTATTTACCCAAGTCAGCTTTGTATATGATACGTTACCATTCTTTCTATGCTCAACATAGAGAGGAGGCTTATCATCATTTACTCAATACTGAGGATCATGAAAATTTCAAATGGGTAAAAAAATTCAATCCCTATGATTTGTATTCAAAGGCACCTGTACCACCAGACAGCAAAGTACTTCGCCCATACTACGAAGATTTGGTAGCCAAATATCTTCCAGATACGCTACAATTTTAATTTTTTAATTATGCAAATTTTAAAAGTTGTGTTGACTCTAATGATTTTGTGTCAATGGAGCATAGCGCAAAACGTAGCAGGAAAATCCCTATTAATTTATACAAAAAATGGTACGGGTTATGTTCATGATAATATAGAAGTGAGCGTTAACACTTTGGTTCAACTATGCGAACAATTAGGAGTAAAAACGACGGTATCTGATATCCCAGATATCTTTTTGACCTCTGAAATGGAATCTTTTGATGCAGTTTTCTTTTCGAATACCAATAATGAGGCGTTTGATACCGAGGAACAACGCAATGCCTTTAAAGCCTATTGTGAAAGCGGAAAAGGTTTTGGAGGATTGCATTCTGCTACGGGATCAGAACGAAAATGGCCTTGGTTTTGGAATTTGATTGGAGCTTCTTTTTTAAGACACCCCCCCTACCAAGAATTTACCGTAGAAGTTGTAAATTCTGAGCATCCTGCTACCCAAAATTTAGGTACCTCTTTCACCATAACAGATGAATGTTATTTTTTTAAAAATCTGAATCCCAATGTAAATGTTCTCTTAAAAGCAAATTTAGCGTCTGTTGCCGAAGGGAAAAACAATTCACAGCCACGACCTACAGAAGCACCCCTCTCTTGGTATACTACACAATTTGGCGGACGCCAATGGTATTCTGCACTAGGACACAGCAAAGAAGGTTATGAAAACCCGGTACTTCAAGAGCATTTAAAAGGGGGATTACGCTATATTTTGAGCCAATAATTACAATTGAGAATAAGAAAGAGGCGTTAAAAAAGTTCGCTTAATTGAGGAAACTGAATTGGCATATTCAGGAAGTGCAGAAGCTCTTTTCCATTCAGGATGAACCCTAAATTTATCCCAATTCGTATCGCGATCTTTCATAGATGCAAAAGATATTAGGTAGGTCAATGCTGGCATGTTTGGACCTGCTATTTGTTCGCCAAAAAAGACGGAATGTAAGCCCGTAGCTTCAAAAATTGAAAATTCTTCCACATTAAACATTTTTACTTTGCGTTCAACACTATGTTCATTATGACCTTCATATGTTCGCAGTTCAAATAATTGATGTCCTTCTTTAGGTTTAACCAAATGTGGTAAGCCATCAAATGCAATGTATAATGAGGTTGTGTATCTACTAAAAGCTGGTCGGGTATGTGAAACTGCATCATAGGATTCCTTTTTTTTCTTAAAGTCTTCATCAGCACTAAGTTTTTGTAACACTACTTCGTACTCTACCATACTTTGATAAGGAATAAGAAGATATATTTTTTTCGGTGTAGGATTACCCAATTCTTCCAACACACCTATGTTTTTTATCCCTTGTCTGTTAAAGGCGGGTAGTAATGCTTCTGACAAATAATTATGAAGTTCAGATTCAGAGGCATTAAATTCAACACTGTAGGTTCTTAATTCGTAAAAATCCTTTTGAGCATAGGTTAAAGAAAAAAGGAATAGAAAAACAAATAAAAATGGTTTTAAAAACATATGCTTGACATAAAAATTAGATTAAATTTAATGATATTTAATCACTGAACCGTCATGAAATTGATTTACTATTTACTTTTATTTCCACTTTTTATTTTCGCACAACAAGAAGAATTTAAACTTACGTTTAATCATCAAGCGCTTCCTGTTAAAAAATTAAAAGAAACCGGTGATTTTTATATCAAAATTTTAGGTTTTGAAGAAATTGAAGTTACCGCAAGTCAACAACCACCTAAACGATGGCTTCAAAATCATGAGGGAAAGCAATTACATTTAATTACAAGTGATGACGGTATTCCTAATACGATAGTAAATCATATGGCTTTTTCTACAGTAGACATTGAAAAAGTTGTTACACACCTTCAACAGCACAATGTAACATATTGGACGGATGAGGGAAAAAAAAATGTAGTTCGTATTCGTAAAGACGGTATTCGACAAGTTAAAATCCAAGATCCAGAAGGCCATTGGATTGAAATTAACGAAGCCCGTTAAGTAGAGAAAGAACGTTGAATTGCTAACGCAAGACCTCTAATTTCTGCCAAGCCTCTCAACCTTCCAATTGCTGAATACCCTGGATTGGTTACTTTATTGAGATCGTCAAGCATTTGATGTCCATGATCAGGACGCATAGGAATTTCCCAATCAGAACGCCCTTCAGCTTTTCTTCGTTTTTCTTCTGTTAATGCAGCTTTTACCATGGCATACATATCTACATCCCCTTCCAAATGATTGGCTTCATAAAAGTTTCCTCTTTCATCCCTTTGAGTGCTTCTAAAATGAAGAAAATGAATACGATCTGAATGATCCATAAACATTTGCTCAAGGTTATTGTCCGCGCGTACACCAAAGGAACCTGTACAAAATGTCAAACCATTGTTTCGTGAAGGAACACCGCTAAACAAAACCTTTAGATCTGCTGCGGTACTTACCACTCTAGGTATACCAAATAAACTGTGCGGAGGATCGTCAGGATGAATACACATACGTACCCCGTTATTTTCAGCAGTCGGTATAATTGCGGCAAGAAATTGTATTAAATGTTTTTGTAAATCTTCTTTTGTTAAGGCGCCATAAGCAGCAATTCTTTTGTTAAACTGCTCCATAGTATACCCTTCTTCTGCTCCAGGTAAACCCGCAATAACACTTTCTGTGAGTTCAGCAATTTCTTTTTCATTCATCTGTTCGAAATACCGTTTTGCAGTTTCTATTTGATCTGATGTATAATCTGAATTGGCATTTTTACGTTTTACTACAAAAAGATCAAAAGCCCTCATAGCATCAATTTCATAGGCCAATGCCGTTGAACCATCAGGCATGGGTTTGTATAAATGGGTACGTGTCCAATCCAAAACGGGCATAAAATTATAGCAGATAGTATAGATTCCACAAGCGGCTAAATTGGCTATAGTTTTTTTATAGTTTTCTATGTACAATTCAAAGTTACCTGTGCGTTGCTTTATATCTTCATGAATTGGAACAGACTCTACAACGCCCCATTCTAAACCACTTTTTCGGATAATTTCTTGGTGTTTTTTGATGTCATTAACGGGCCATTCGGCTCCGTTTTCAATGTAATGCAATGCTGATACAACTGTTGTGGCTCCAGCTTGCCGGATGGCACTCAAAGGAACTGCATCCTTCGGTCCGTACCATCGAAATGATTCTTTCATATATTATTTTGTATTAAACTCCACTATACGCACTAAAGCCACCGTCAACGGGAAGAACTATTCCTGTGACGAAACTAGCACTATCACTACATAAAAAATGAAGAGCACCACTTAGTTCATCTGCTTCTCCAAATCGTTTCATTGGGGTATTTCGAATAATTTTTTCACCCCTTTCTGTCAAACTACCATCTTTATTCAAAAGCAAATCACGGTTTTGTTTGCCAATAAAAAATCCAGGGGCAATGGCATTCACTCGAATTCCATCCCCAAATTTTAAAGCCATTTCTACAGCCATCCATTTAGTAAAATTTTCCATAGCAGCCTTGGCTGCAGAGTACCCAACCACCCGAGTAATTATTCGGTCAACTGCCATGGAAGAATAATTTACTATAGCTCCTTTTCCTTGTAATTGCATTACTTTACCAAAAACGATAGAAGGAATGAGGGTACCTTTTAAATTTAAATCAACAACCTCGTCAAAATCAGGTTCAGATATATCAAATATAGAACGATCATCAGGTATAACAGCGCCAGGTAAATTTCCACCCACTGCATTTATTAAAACGTCAATACGCCCAAATTGGTTAATAATTTTTTCTCGAACATCTTCTAGTTCATTTCGATTCATTACATCAACACAAAAAGCTTCAGCCAAAGTATATTTTCGAAGTTCTGACAAACTTTGAGTTAACAAATCATCATTTCTTCCCAGAATGACTATTTTACCTTTTGCTTTTGCCATACTTAAGGCAATAGCACCTCCTAATGCTCCTGTTGCACCAGTTATTATGATTATTTTATCTTGAATCGAAAACATTTTAAAAGCTTATATTTTGAAGTCATTACTCCAATGCACTACTTCTTCACTGTCCATAGCTTGAATTCCCATATCTATTGCGATTGCCGTTTTAGCTCCCGTTTCTAAATCAGATAAAGGCTTTTGGTTTTTCATAATTGAATCTCTAAAATCTTCTAAGGCTTGTCGAGTAGGGTCTATATGGGCATAATTAATTGGAATTCCTTTACCTTCTACCCAATTGGTAGTGGCTCCACTCACTCCGTCAACTTCACCAAATTCTTTTGTATAGGTACCTTCAGGATATATCCAGGCATTGGCATAATCAAGAACTAATGTTCCTTTGTCTCCCATAACATAAATTTTGTAATCGTCTTTCGCGTTGGCAGTTAAGCAAGTATAGGTTGCTTTAACCCCGTTGGGATAAGCATAAACAACATGCGTATTATCATAAGTTTCTCTACCGTCTTTCCAATAATCGATACCACCGAAACCTGTGACCTTTTCTGGATGCGAATTAAAAAGCCAATTGGCAAAATCTATTTGATGCGAACTTAACTCGGCAAGTAATCCGTAAGAATATTCCCGATACATTCTCCAGTTGATCTGACGTTCAAACATAGGGTCAGGAACAGGTCGCCTCCAATTTCCATTTCGATTCCATTGGGCTCTAATGGCATGAACTTTACCAATTTGCCCCTCTTTAATTAATTCCACAGCATGAACATAAAGACGTGAACTGTGGTATTGATGTCCGGTTTGAAATATTTTTTTATGTTGATCTTTAACCTTTTTAACAAGATCTAAAGTAGCTTGTGCCCCCTTTACCATTGTTTTTTCACAATAAATATGTTTATCTGCATTAACTGCCGCTGAAGCAATTTGAGCATGTGTATTTAAAGGACTACTGATTACAACAGCATCTACATTTTTATCCGATAGTAAGTCCGTATATTTTTCATACATTTTAGCCTTAGGGGAAATCTTACTGGCTTCCTTTAATCGAAATGGCAATGTATCACAAAATGCAACAATTTCTACTCCTTCTATGGCATTTAAAATTTGCATTAAACCAGTTCCTCTACTTCCTGTTCCTATTACACCTATTCGAACTCTATTGAGATGTTTTTGAGATAAAATTGAAAATACATCTGGTTTTGTAAAGAGTAATGGAGTGGCCATTACTGTGGCACTTTTTTTAATAAATGTTCTTCTATTTGTCATTGTAACTGATTCACTTTTGGGTTAATTGATACCTTGGTATCATTTTTATTGTGACCATGAGGTAGGCTTCCTATCCCATCGATGTTTTCGTAATTGAGAGTATAATTCTTTTGGCAACATAGTTCCATCACTACATGCCACATTTGAAAGTACATTACGGGCTTTTCGCATCCCCGGGATAATTGTTCCCACTGTTTTATTTTCGAGAATAAACCGCAATGCCATTTCTGCCATACTCATTCCTGAGGGCACTAGCGATCTGAGCATATCAGCTCTATCAGCACTAGCCTTAAGATTTTCTGGAACAAAGTAGGATCCTCGCCAATCCCCTTGAGGGAAAGTTGTCGTATGAGTAATTGCTCCAGTGAGGGTTCCTTCGTCAAAGGGTACTCTTGCAATAACAGCAATATCATTTTGAACACAGAAGGGAAATAATTTATCTTCTGGAGCTTGATCAAAAATATTATATATGACTTGAACAGCATCTATGCAACCTGTAGATACGGCTTGAATTCCATTTTCAGGCTCCCATCGGTTAAGACTTATACCCATAGCAGCTATTTTACCCTCTTTTTTAAGATCTTCCACTGTTCTTTGCCATTCTTCTCGACTCGACCATCCTTCATCCCAAGTATGAAATTGCATTAAATCGATTTGCTCTAGTTTCAAATTTAAAAGAGTCTTTTCAGTATACTCTCTAATATGATCAGGGGGATAAGATTCTTCGAAAGTATATTCAGGACGGGCAGGCCAACAAAAATTTTTAGGTGGTATTTTACTGGCAGTATAGAGTTTAGTTGAACGGTACCTTTTAATTAAGGCACCAAGTAAACGTTCACTATGTCCTTCACCATATCCCCAGGCAGTATCAAAAAAATTAACGCCGTTTTCTACTGCTAAGTCTAAAGAATGATTGGACTCTAAGTCATCAGATTCTTTCCATCCAGCCATACCCCACATGCCATAGCCAATTTCACTCACCTGCCAATTTGTTCTTCCAAATCTTCTGTATTTCATTTTTGAATAGATAAATAAGTTAGAATCGATTCATCACCAATTAATTCATTTTTTGGACGCTCAATAGATGAATATACTTTGAGTTTTTCAGTAGGCAATATAAGGATATCTGTTTCATTATACTCTCCCTTTTTTTGAACTTTATCTTTCTTTAAGTTCAGATGCTTAGCCAAAAAATCATATGCCGCAATTCGTTTTGAGACACCGTAATCATGTTTTTCGTTTTTGAGATGTACATTTTTAATTAAATCTTCTTTTGAATAAAGTGAATAAACTTTAGAAAGATAAGGGAACTCAACTTCAGGCGTGTTTGAAGTCCAGTCAGCACCATCAGATATTATAAGCTGTGGCTTAGGTGCAAAAGAAGCAGCTATTTCTACATTATTGGTTTGAAAATTTCCTTGTTTATGAATGGGCATACCACTCTCACAAGCACATCCCCCAAAAAAATGAGCAGAAACTTGTACCACTGGAACACTTACACTTATACGATCATCAAGAGCAGCAAGTATAAAGCTTTGTGTTCCACCTCCTGAAGCTCCTGTTATGCCAATACGTTTTGAATCTACATCGTCACGTTGTACTAAATAATCAACAATACTTTTGCTGTTCCATGTTTGGAGCAATAAGGAAATAGGCATTTTATGATTAAGTGTAGTACTTTCACCATAGCCTACCATGTCATATGAAAAAACAATCGCTCCCATTTTTGCTAACATTGCACATCGGGTCTGAACATCTGCAGAAAAACGTCCTTCATCTCCATGACCATGTGGGCTTAAAATTGTAGGCATTTTAGACTGTTTTTTCGTTGGCGTATAGAGATTTCCTGTTACATAAAATCCAGGAAAAGTTTCTAATGTAATATTTTGAACTTGATAGCCATTTTGTACTAAAGGCGCTGAAATCATTATATTTTGTGCCTTTGTAAAAGAGGGAATTTTTGACAATTGCATGCCCTCCACTAATTGTTTTTTTATTTGTTGTGTTCTTTCTTCCCATTCCTTTTGATTTGTCCAAAGTTGAGCAAACCTTTTCATTTTTTCTTTTGCTTCTTCCGGAGTCCAATAAGCGCCTTGACATAATTCTGGAGTAGAATTAAGTTCGGTAATTACATTCACTGTAGTTTCCTTAACCATTCCCATTTGATCTAACCATTGAGCACAAGCAGCACTCCAACCCAAGTGGGTGTCGTCAACACCTAATCCATAACCATGTCCCCCAGATCGATATGCATGCATTTCAACAGGTACATTATTTGCTTTTAATTGTTCTGCATATTCCCAGCTGTTTTCAATAGGTACCGCATTATCATCAAAAGAATGAACTAAAAAGGCTGGGGGTGTATTTTTATTTACTTGTTTTTCATTTGAATACCAATCAATTTGATCTTGGGATGGATTTTTCCCTAAAAGGTTATCTCTAGAGCCCATATGGGTAATTTCTTGTTGCATTGAAATTACAGGATAAATCAGAATTGAAAAATCAGGTCGCGCACTTGAAGTGTCAGTTGGCATATATACTTTTTGGTTGTAATGTGTCGATAAACTTGCAGCTAAATGTCCTCCAGCAGAAAAGCCAATTACGCCTATTTTTTCGGGATCAATATTCCATTTTACCGCATTTCTTCGAATTGTTCGAAGTCCTTCTTGAGCATCTTGTAATGGACCAATTGTTTTATTTTCCATGATCCGATCATCAGGAAGTCTATTTTTTAAAACAAATGCTGAAATGCCAAGACTGTTTAACCATTGTGCAATATTATACCCTTCTTTAGTAATGGCTAAAATTCGATACCCTCCTCCCGGGCAAATAAGAACTGCAGCTCCTGATGCTTTTTCTTTTGGGACTAAAAATGCAGTTAGAGTGGGTATAGAAATTTGACTAACACGTAAAGGTTCACTGTTCTCATCTAGTGTGGTCTGTTCTATAAAAGTAGGGTCATTAATGGCATTTGGAATAGTATCCCAAAGTGGTAAAACTTCTTGGGCATTAGTCAAATTTAAAGTTAAAACAAAGAAAACTAAGAGAGTGTTTTTTTTCATTTTGGATTGTATAATGATAAGGGTATTAATTTTGGTGGAGTTAATAGTCCTGAAGGGGTAATATCCCAAACACTGGCATCCCACTTTTGATAGTCCTTATTTACCATGTTGATTTCATTAAATATAGTCCATACCTCACCTCGTTTTTCTTTAGCACGAACTCTATTAGCCCCCAAGTTTGTAATTTTTAATTCTAAGGTATGATTTCCTGGAGACAATTCCTTAAAGTCTAATTCAAATGGGTTTGACCATAAAGTGCCATAATATTTATTGTCTATCCAAACTTCTGCACTTTCTCGAACATCTTCAAGCTGCAATCTCCAAAATGGATTACTTTTTTCTGGAATTGAAAATGTTGTTTTATATGAGACTGTTCCTGAAAATTCCTCATATTCTAAATTGATGGATGTCCATGATTTTAAGGAATCTAATTTTGTTTTAAGAGGTATTATAGGTCCACCTTGGATGGGTTCTAATTGCCAAGGTCCATTAAGGCTTAATTGTGCTGCTGTATCCGTTTCAAAATATTCCCATGGAGAAGTAGCTAGATCATTTTCAGTCAAAAGTAAAACAGATTCACCTGATTTAAGATTGAGATAAAATTCTTTTCTATTATTATTTATTCTAGTAGCAGGTTTGCCATGTATTTCTGTCAATGGATTTAACAGAATTAAAGAGTTACTTTGTGAACGTTCTGATATCCAACCTTTGAATTCAGTACCCGTATGGTTTACAAGAAAATAAGCATAGCCATTTTTATACGTCCTACGAATAAATTTAATTTGATTTTTTGAAAAAATTTCTGGAATAATCCCTCGTTCTGAAAAATACTTTGTCCAAGCTTCTCTTGGAATCGTATTGATTTTTGAAGTGTTGAGTAACGAATGTAATTCTTTGGTTTGAGATTCGAATTCTAACCACCCTGGAACTGTTTCTGGAGTTCCTTCAAAAACAATATTCGCTCCTTGATTTTGTAATTCAAGTAACTTTTTCATGGTTTTAAGTGGCATGTGAGTTGTTTTTGGAACAATTATGGCATCATATGAACCTCCTGGTAAATTAATTTTACCTCCGGCAACTAAAGCTTGAGCTAAAAATTGATCCGAGAGGTAATCAAAACTATAACCCTCAAATAGTAAGGTTTGAATTGCATCATAAAATGGAGTATGCTTCAACCACGTATCAAGGTCATGAATAGCTAATTGTTGCATCAATCTTCCCTTGAGAAACTTACCCCAAATATCATGAACTGGCCAGTATAATAAAATTTCATTATCTGGTTTACCTGCTTGTAAAAAAGATTGCACTCTTGTTATATAACCAAATAATTCAGGCACATCTGCCCAAATTGTATTTGTAGGGTTAAAATTTACAGAGGCATAGAATTTCCATCCGGGCCATTCTGCTGATTCAGGACTGTAGGTAGAACCATGTAAAAAAACATGATTGACACCATTTAAGAATAAATCTTCAACTTCAGGCTTACATTGTGACAGTGCAGTTTTAAAATGTTCTCTTAGCCAGGTAAAGGATTCGGAAGACACTAAAGGTTTACCTGAAATATGAGCAGCAGATGAAGAAAAGCGAAGCATAGCAGGATCTGCATCTCCAGGTCGAATATTTTCATCTAAACGACGTAATCCCTTAATGTCAAAAGGCATTGAACCAAAAGTTTCACATTCAGGTATATCAGCAGAGGCATATAAATCAATAAGATTACCAGGGGACCCATGAGCTTGTAATCTCGTTTTCATTTCACGCTTATGAGTCCAGTCATTCCATGGTTTTTGAAAGTCATTAATATAAATTTCACTAAGGGTTTCTCTATAATCTGATTTTATTCGATTTCCAATGGGGTCATCAGTTGCCAAAAAAAGTTTTTGTAAATGGGGTTTTAAATCATATCCCCTTAAATTTTGAAACGAAGTAAGAAAATCTGGTGTGAAATCCGTTCCATAAACTTCGTAACTGTCATTAAAAATACTTCTAGGTAAAGTTTGAAGAGAATCAAATGCACTTGTGTATGGAATCAAATATTTAGCTAAGGCCTTGGAGGAATAATGGTCAAGTGTCCACCCAGCGCCCCCAGGTGCTGCTCGTTTTACTTTTTGCAAAGTTTTATCGGCATACAAAACTATTAGTTCATCAGGAGTTAATTGGGGGTCTAATTGTAAAGTAGTTCCTTTTAATAAGGAAGTTAAATCTGTTGCTTCTCCATTTTCAGAAAAAGAAATAATAGCTACTATTTGTAGTGTAATTTTATCTTCGGTTATAGTTTCTTTTAAATCTAAATTTCGCTCTTTTAATGAAGGCCGTTGAATTCTTTTTATTCTTAGTTTAGTTGCGGCATTTTCTAAATCAACTTGTGGACCGCCAAAGGGCCATCCCGTTCCCAAAGTCATGTCAACACCCATTGATAAACTATCTGCAATTTTTAGTGTAAATACCAGATGATCCATCCATTTTGGTGATAAAAAGTCAATGTATTTTTCTTCTAACCCTTGAACTCCATAAATGCAAGCGATTTCTACTCCTCCAAGCCCTGCTTCATGAAATGCAAGCAACGTTTTACGTATTTCAGCTTTTTCAACAGCGCTTCCTAACCACCACCATCTTGTCCAGGGTTTGGTTGTTTTATTTATCTCTGGCCAAGGTGATAAAGTCTCATTGGATGAACAATTTGATAATAATAAGATGCTACTTAAACTTATTAATAATAGTATGGATTTTAAGCACCTCATTTTTTAATTCTGTAATTTAAAAATGCACCTAACGAGAGGAGTAACATAAGTAATAAATCAACCCGAAACGAATAGATATTTTGAGGAATCACATTTAATTGTGATAAGATAAAAAACAGAAGTGCAAGAGCAGAAAACCATATCATAAAACTTCCCATAGGCTTTTTTGATAAAATCCCTAAAATAATCATTGGACCCATTATTCCTGTTCCTGAAAAACTTAGTCGAGCAAGTAAAACCAATTCATTTGAACTAATTAATGAAAAAATAAGAGCAGCGGAAGCAAATACGATTATTGCGATTCTGACTGGTGTCAATTTTTCCTCATTTGTTGTACCTAATAATCCTCTGAATTCATTCCCCATAGCAAATAATTGAGAATCAGAGGTAGACATTGCAGCAGCAAAAAGTCCAATAATAGAAATGGCAGCAATAATAGGGTGTTGCTCATCAAGCAAAACTGCTCCAAGAAAACCAGAAGTACTTTCATCAGCATAATACAATGCTCCATATAAGCCAATAATTATTGTAGGTAAAATTATCAGCATTGCAAATGATCCCACAGCAACTGCCATTCTCAATAGTGATTTATAGTTTTTCATAATCACCAAACGCGTGGATAGTTGAGGTTGCGTTACAGGAATCATTGCTATAGCAATACAAGAAGCAATTAAAAATTGTGGGGTTAATAATCCATTTGGCCCAGGTGGGGAAAGTAAAGCTCGATTAGAATCGTGGATTTTTTCGAAGAGAGAGACCCACCCCCCTACTTGATCTAAACAATTATATGCCACTAACCAAACCACTATCAATAATAGTGTTCCTTGCATAAAATCTGCATAAATAATAGCCTTTAAACCTCCTAATTCTGAATATAATAGCATGATAAGAACGATAAGAACACTCCAGAACCCAACAGAAATAAAATCAGGGAATGCCTCAATTAAAAATATTGCTACTCCTCGAATTTGAATAGCTACATAAGGAATTAAAAATAAAAAAACTGCTGTAAAATAAAGATAACCTACCCCTTTGTGCTGATAACAATCTTGTAATAATGAAGACATACCGCGAAAAGATTGTCGCCCAATTCTCTTCCGTAAATAAAACCCAAACCACAGTATAAAAAAGACCATTACTGCATCAGAAAAAGCGAGAAAAAGCCAAGCGCCAACACCGTGTATTCTTGAAAAATCTGGCATACCCATTAGGGTAAACGTGCTAAATAAAGTGGCTGCAAAAGTCATAAAACCTAAAATCAATCCTATTTTAGCCCCACCCAACATAAAGTCAGTTGAACTTTTGATTTCTTTTCTACTTCTAAGTGAAAGCAAGATTAAGATGCCTACATACACAATACCAATTCCAATTAACGCTTGAACCATTTCTTTATAGATTATGATTGTTGTCAGTTTTTGATTTTAAAGTATAAAAAACATAACCCCCAACACCAGTTAGGGCGACCAGCAAAATTGTATTTAAAATACTGACCCATAAGTGAAATGGCATTTTAAGCCAATGTGGATCAAGTTTACCTTGAATTAACACAAGGGGTGAAAAAGTGACCGCGATTAAGAGTATAGCGCTCCAATAAATGATACGCCATGTTGATTTTAATTTTTGTACTGACCAATTTTCAATCATCTTACAATCGTTGAAGTGTTAAACCCCCATCCACTTGAATAACTTGACCGGTAGCATAGGGTAGGGAATGAATTGCTAATGCAGCAGCCACTTTACCTATATCATTAGGCTCACCCCATCGCTTTTGAACTGTTATGCCTGATGCAAATAGAGCGTCATATTTTGCCTGAACACCAGCCGTCATATCCGTTTTAATCACCCCAGGTTGAATTTCATAAACAGGAATATCATACTCACCTAAACGAGCCGCCCACAATTTGGTTGCCATAGCTATTCCCGCTTTAGAAATACAATATTCGCCTCGTTGCGTGGAGGCAACCGTGGCTGAAACCGACGATATGTTTATAATTGAAAAAAAATCTTTAGGATAATCCTTTTTTTGTTCAATCATCCAATGGGCTATTTTTTGTGTCAAAAAATAGGGTCCCTTCAAATTTGTTTCTAAAACCAAATCGAAATTTTCCTCAGAAGCCACTAAAATATCATCACGAGAAGGAGGTGCTATACCGGCATTATTAACTAAAATATGGAGACATCCAAAGGTAGATCGTGCTGTTTCAATCAGTTTTTTGTGTGTTGATGCAGAAGCAATATTACCTTGACAATAAGCCCATTGAACAGTTTTAGGAAATACAGTCGATAGAATATTTCGGACCTCTTCTTCTGGGCGCATTCCATTTAATACAAGATGGAACCCTTCACGCGCTAGAGCTATCGCAATTCCCAAACCAATTCCTCGAGTTCCCCCAGTGATTGCTGCTACTTTCATTTTTATGTTTTTAATTCTGGTATTGTTACCCATATTTTTTTCTCCCAACTCTCAATTCCTTTTTCAGCAAGCTGAACTCCTTTTGCTCCTTCATAGAGGGTCCATGGAAATGGTGTATTTAACACCACATGTTTTAAAAAAAGTTCCCATTGAACCTTAAAGGCGTTATCGAAATTTTCTTGCTCGGGCATTTTTGACCAGCCTAAATTAAAATCAATAGGATTAGGAATATCCGGATTCCATACAGGTTTCGGTGTATTACCATAAGACTGGGTCCAACATTCACGTAACCCAGCTACAGCAGATCCCTTAGTACCGTCAACATGAAGTGTTAACAAGTCATCACGACGAACTCGTGTGGTCCAAGAAGAGTTAAATTGTGCGATAACTCCATCTTCGAGTTCGAAAATAGCATAGGCAGCATCGTCTGCTGTACATATATATGGTTTTCCATTTTCATCTATTCGCTCAGGTATGTGGGTTGCGCCCATACAAAAAACGCCTTTTACCTTCCCAAACAAATGATCTAAGACGTAACGCCAATGACAAAGCATATCTACAATAATTCCCCCGTCCTCTTCTTTTCGGTAATTCCAGCTTGGTCGTTGTGCCGGAACAGAATGTCCTTCAAATACCCAATATCCAAAATCACCTCTTACGGAAAGTATTTTTCCAAAAAAATCATTTTCAATAAGGCGTTTTAATTTTAAAAGTCCGGGAAGCCATAGTTTGTCTTGGACGACTCCATTTTTTACTCCCTTTTTTTGACATAAAGCAAATAAATCAAGGGCTTGTTGGGTTGAGGTGGCTATCGGTTTTTCACAGTAAATGTGTTTTCCTGCGGCAACAGCTTTTTCAACCGCATCGGCTCTGCGCCCGGTGGTTTGGGCATCAAAATAAATAGAATAGGAAGCGTCTTTAAGTACACTTTCTAAATCGGTTGTCCATTTAGAAATCGATGTGCGTTCAACTAAGGATTTTAATTTTGTCTCATTGCGACCCACCAAAATCACATCGGGCATGATGCGTTCTGAATCATTAATTTGTACGCCACCTTGTTTGATAATCGCATCAATGGACCGGATTAAATGTTGATTGGTTCCCATTCTACCCGTTACCCCATTCATAATAATTCCTATAGTATGTACTTTCATTTTATTTTTCCCTATTAATTAATTTTCAAAAAATTTAAGTAGCTGATAAGTAGGCTTTTTTAATTTTCTCTAAATATTGTTTTTGATTCGAATTCCAATGACGTTCAGAAAACACTTCAACTTCAATAGCACCATAAAAACCTGCTTCTTCAACCCAGGATCGTATTTTTTTCAACTCTATACAACCCTCACCCATTAATCCTCTATCAGTCAACATATGATTTGTAGGTACTAACCAATCACATACATGAAAAGCAAAAAGATGGTTGTTTTTCCCACATCTTTTTATCTGCTGTTCTAAATATTGATCCCACCAAACATGATAAACATCTACGGCAACGCCAACCCAAGATGAATTAATAATTTCAGCCAAGGTATTCGCTTCCTCTAAAGTAGTTACTGCAGATTTATCACCAGCATACATGGGGTGGAGCGGTTCTATTGCCATCCTTACCCCTGTTTGTTCGGCAATAGGTATCAGTGTTTTTATTGCAGAGGTTATTTGCTCTCTATTTTTTTTTAAAGATTGTTTAGGGTCTGCCCCACATACCAATACAAGTAATGGAGCGCCTATTGCTTGTGCTTCGTAAAGTGCGTCAATATTTTCTATAAGAGCTTGTTCTCTTTTTTCTTTGGAAGTATTTGGAAAAAAACCACCTCTAACTAAAGAAATGACTTCTAAATTATATTGTTCTAATTTTGATTTAACTATGTTAAGATCTTTATTTTCTAAAAGATGTCTCCAAATCGATATTTTCTGAATACCTGCTTTTGAATATTCTGAAATACATTGATCTATATCCCATGGTTTTGTTGTTTGGGAATGGACGCACAAACGAGAAAAATCATTTAAAGGTTGTGCCATTTTTAATTTTTCTTAACGATACAATTATCGAATCGATAATAGGGTTCTTTATTTATTATTTTCTGAACATACAATGCCAATTCACGCATATGGTAATCGCCCCACATAGAAGATTCATTACATGCAATTTTTTGACCTTTAGGCACGTGATCCCATCCGTTAGGTTGGTGATAAATACTATGTAGTAGAATCCCTTGATGATGTTTTTCCTCACTTAGGTATGGCGCTGATAATAAAGTATTTAAAACTGTTAAACCTGCTTGCCAATACCTTTTTGCCTCTTTTGGATTACGTTCTTTTAAAAAGTGGCCTAAACGAAGTAAACCCTGGGCTCCAATGGCAGCTGCAGAACTGTCAACGGGTTCCCAATCATTATAGGGATCAGCAGGGTGATCGAGGTAATTACCCAGTTGATGTAAATTCGGTGCTCCAGTATCCCAATAGGGTATGCCACAGCTAGGCGTGTGGGTAATGTAAAAATCACAAGTGGCTTGAGCCGCCTTTAACATTAACGCTATCATTTGTTCTTTTTCTAAAACAGAAGAAAAAGCAGCTGAAGGAAGCTCATTTAGCACTTCAAGCTCTTCTGAAAAACCCAACATGGCCCATGCCAGACCCCGTGTCCATGTACTAAACCCTGTATAGCCTTGTTGTGAATTTGGACATCTGAATTGTCCATCGTTAACATTAAATATACTCTCATGTGCTGTCCTTCCCCAAAGATCGTAACGGTCACGTCCTTCACCATAGTATACACTGTACTTTGCTGTACTCTTTATGTGATGCAATGCACGATCTAAAAGTGAAATTTTAGCATCGCCTTCTGAATGATAACGATGCCCTAAAAGGTGACTGACTACTAATATTCTACAAGAACGAATGGTATCTACAAATAAAGAATGAGGACCGTTAAAAGAATAAATATACCCTCCTTGAGTTAATGGCGTCCACCGTGAAGCTTGAACAGCTCCTGAGATTTTTAAGGCTAACGTATAAAATTGAGACTCCCAATCATTAGCTTGTATTTTACCTTCGATAGAGAGTCGCAACAGATTTCCATAGGTACTTAAGTTATTGAATCCATGATCATGAACACCATCATGACTTACGTGGGGGGCCATAAAATCAACCGTTTGATTTCTGCCTAAATTCAGGAAATCCATATCATTTGTAGCATCAAATTGAAGCAATGCTGAACCGAATTGAAAACCGTGTGTCCATTCAGTCCAACCTCGGGTAGAATACTTACCATCAACAGTAAACACTGGAGCCCCGTGTTTGAGATCGAATGAAGAAGCTATGTTATTAATTTTTTCGCCAGATAATTCCCAAAAATGTAAAAGCGATTGCGATAGACTTTCCGGAGAAAGATTTTCATTGATTAGAATCATGAATTAGGACTTAAATAAAAAATTCCGTTAACGTTAACTAAATTATATATTTTTATGAAAAGGAAAAGAAAATTGATATAATTATGTACTTTAAATTACAAATAGTTTTAAATCAATTTTTGAAAATTATGATTCGTAATGCTTTTGTTATGCAATTGAAAAAAGGATGTGAAGCCGAATATAAAAAACGGCATGATACAATTTGGCCTGAATTAAAATCACTTCTTATTCAAAGTGGAATCAATTCCTATTACATATTTTTAGAGGAAGAAAGCGGAAAACTTTTTGCTTTTCAATCGCTTGTTAACACTAATACAACTGCTTATCTGTCAAATGATCCAATCATGAAAAAATGGTGGAAATATATGGCAGATCTAATGGAAACAAATTTAGATAGTTCTCCATTAACCACTCCTCTAGCTGAACTATTCTCTCTTGAATAAAAATAATATGAATACCTGTAAATTAGATATTGGAACATAAAAAATATTCATTTGCAGAGTTGTTGAAAATATAAAAGATTTATTTATATTCGTTAACGTTCACGTTTAAACGATAATTAAATTAAAAGACCTTGAAAACAAAACAAACACTTTGGAGTTCGCTTGTGTTATTTGTGGTATGTATACCAATCTTTGCACAAGAGGCGCCGTGGAAAATTCTTTTTGATGGAAAGAATTTTGATCAATTTATACAACTTAATGGAAATGCTACTTACCTCATTGAAGGGGGGGCTATGGTGGGAATTTCAAAATTAAAAACCCCTAATAGCTTTTTAGCTACAAAAGAACTATTTACAGATTTTATTATAGAATTCGAAGTTCTAGTTGATAATGGACTCAATTCTGGGGTTCAATTTAGAAGCAATAGTTTTCCTGAATTTATGGAGGGGCGAGTTCATGGCTATCAATGTGAAATTGAAACCAGTCCTAGAAAATGGGCAGGAGGGATATATGACGAAGCACGCAACGGATGGTTATATCCTTTAACAATCAATCCTACTGGTCAAGAAGCTTTTATTACAGGAGAATGGAATCACTATCGAATAGAAGCTATTGGTACAACTATTAGAACCTACATTAATGGAATTCAATGTGCAAACCTTGTTGATTCTACAACTGCAAAAGGGTTTATTGCATTTCAAGTTCATGCTATTGGAAATGCTGAAGATGAAGGAAAAAAAGTACGGTGGAAGAACATTAGAATTTTAACTGAAGAACTAGATAAATATCGTAATCCAAATTATGATTACGCTCCTGAGGTAAGTAATTTAGAAAATACCCTTACCCCAAATGAGATTCGAAAAGGATGGCGATTACTTTGGGATGGAAAATCAACCCAAGGTTGGAGGAGTGCTAAATCATCCGAATTTCCAAAAAAGGGGTGGGAAATAAAAGATGGAGTATTGAGCGTTTTGGCATCTGATGGAGGTGAATCGTCTAATGGTGGAGATATTGTTACTCTAGAAGAATTTTCAAATTTTGAATTGAGTGTTGACTTTAAAATGAGTGAAGGGGCCAATTCAGGTATTAAGTATTTTGTAGATACTGAATTAAATAAAGGCACAGGGTCTGCTATTGGACTGGAATTTCAAATTTTAGATGACCGTAAACATCCCGATGCCAAAATGGGTAAAAACGGAAATCGAACAGTAGGCTCATTATATGATTTAATTCGTGCAGAAAACCTTACAACTGGTGGAAGGGGTAAAAACTTTAAAGGAATAGATGTTTGGAATAATGCACGCATTGTTGTTAAAAATGGTACTGTTGAACATTGGTTAAATCATGTAAAGGTGGTCTCATTTGACCGTTTTAGCCAAACCTTTAAAGCCTTAGTTGAAAAAAGTAAATATGAACAATGGGAACAATTTGGACGGCAGCCCTCAGGGCTTATCTTACTTCAAGATCATGGAAATAATGTTTCCTTTAAAAATATAAAAATTAGAGAATTTTAAACTTTGTAATTATTTTGAAAATGGACAAAACAAGAAGAAATTTTATTAAAAAAACCTCCCTAGTTACGGGTGGATTAACCTTTGGGATAGCCTCGGGTTTGTCGGCAAAAAGCTACCGAAAAATACTTGGTTCTAATGATCGAGTAAGAGTTGGAATTGTTGGATTTTCTAACCGTGCTAAAGGTGCTCTTATTCCTGCGTTTGTAGGACATCAGAAGAAAATGAATTTTGAAATCGTTGGGGTATCAGATATCTGGAACCGTAGACGAGATGAAGGTTCAGCTTACATTAAAGAGAAAGCTGGAAATAATGTTACAACTTGGCGAAATAATGAGGAGATGTATGATGATAATAAAATCGATGCAGTTATCATTTCAACTGCTGACTTTCAACATGCACTTCATACCGTTCAAGCTGCAAATGCAAAAAAAGACGCTTATGTTGAAAAGCCATTTGCAGAAACTATGGAAGATGCTCGTTTAGGTCGTAAGGCAGTTGAAGAATCAGGAATTATTTTTCAAATAGGGTCGCAACGTCGTAGTGGCGCAAATTATCATGCCGCCAATAAATTTATCAAATCAGGACAATTTGGTGATATTGTAATGGTAGAAATGTCCTGGAATGTAAACCAACCGGGACGTTGGAGGTTACCTAAACTTACAAGTGAAATTAAGGAATCTGATACAGATTGGAAACGCTATTTAATGAATCGACCTTATGAGCCTTGGGATCCCCGTAAATATTTAGAGTATCGTCTCTTTTGGCCTTACTCATCAGGGATTCCAGGTCAATGGATGTCACATCAAATTGATACCGTTCATTGGTTTTCAGGATTAAATCATCCAAGAAGTGTAGCTGCCAATGGAGGTATCTACCTATGGAAAGATGGTAGAAAGAATTTTGATACTATGACATCTGTTTTTGAATATGGTCCTTCAGATGATTTGGAAAAAGGATTTCAGGTAGTGTATTCCTCTCGTTTTACAAACTCTGCAGGAGGAACAAAGGAAATATATTATTCTAATGGTGGCGAATTAAATCTTGATACCAATAAAGTTACTTCTAATGGAGGGCTTTCTGCTGGACAGGCTAGACAAATGGGTATGAATTCAAATTTATTGAATGATTATGATCTAAGTGAAAGTGACGTTAAGGTCGTAACCTCAGCTGATACTGGAGCAGATAATATGACATCCATGCATATGTTGAATTGGATGGAATGCGTTAGAAGTAGAGCAAAAACAAATGGGCCCATTGAAGCTGGTTATAATCATTCTATTGCTAATATAATGACTACTGCAGCTTTACGAACAGGACTTAAAGCTACTTTCGATGAGCAAAATCAAGAGGTCCTTGCAGGAGGTAAAGTATTTCAATATTAAATTTTATTAAAGTTAATTATGAGAAAAATTGTTGGACTCATTTTCATATCTACATTTCTAATAAGTTGTCAAAATCAAACTTCTAAAAAAGAAAGTAATTCAGATAATGTAATGTCAGAAACTGTAATTCAAATAGTCCCTGATGATGAAAATCAAAAAGTAGATATAGTAATTGATGGATCACTTTTTACGAGTTACCTCTACACAGATGCCTACTACAAACCCGTACTCTATCCTCTAATAACAGCTAATGGCAAAACACTAACGCGAGGTTTTCCTGTTTCGCCAAAAGGGGGTGAAAGGGTAGATCATCCACACCATGTAGGGTATTGGTTAAATTATGGCGATGTGAATGGTTTGGATTTTTGGAATCATTCTGATGCTATCCCGTTGGATAAAAAAGAAGGTTATGGTACTGTTTTTCACAGCGCATACAGTATCGGTAATGATCAAAAATCGCTTTTAGTAAAAACCGAATGGAAAGCTCCTTCTGGGGAAATTTTACTTGAAGAAAATACTGTTTTTGAATTTTCTGTTCAAGGAGCTAATCGAATTATAGATAGAACCACTACTCTGCTTGCAAAAACTGAGATTTCTTTAAAAGACAATAAAGAAGGTTTTGTCGCAATTCGCGTAACACGTGCTTTAGAACACCCTAGCAATAAACCAGAAGTATTTACAGATGCCAATGGTATTCCAAGTGAGGTTAAAGTTTTAAATAACGATGGCGTAACAGGAAATTATTTAAGCGCTAATGGTCTAACAGGAGAGGAAGTTTGGGGTACAAGAGCTCCATGGGTTGCACTTAATGGAAGGGTAGAAGATCAAGCTGTAGCAATAACCATTATAGATCACCCAGAAAATTTAGGGTACCCTACCTATTGGCATGCTAGAGGCTATGGCCTTTTTGCTGCGAATCCTTTAGGTCAAGAAGTATTTTCCGAAGGTGCTGAAGTGCTTAATGCCTCAATTTCCACTGGAGAATCATTAACTTTTAAATACCGAATAGTAATTAGCGATCAAAATATGGATGCTACAACTATTGCTCCATTTGAAAAGTTTTAAAATTTATTAAATGAAAAAAACACATGTAATCTTATTCCTGTTCACCATTGTAATGGGATTTAGCCAAGAACAGTTCTCAAACAAACATCTTATTTTTTCAGGTGAAAATTTTAAAAATTGGACGGTTCCTGAAAATAACATCTGGTGGTCTATTTCTAATAATGGAGAATTGGAAGCCAAAAGTGATCCTAACGAAACGGGATCTACTTTATGGAGCTCAGAATCATATTCAGACTTTGTTATGCGTTTAGAATTTAAAATGGGAGAAGGAGTTGTAGATTCTGGTGTCTTTATTCGTGGAGAAAATCCTCAAAATCCTCAGATTCAAATTGGAATTTCAGGTTCTTTGAAAAGAGACATGACTGCTTCACCTTATGTGCCCGGTCAAGGGTATCCTGTAGAAGCATTAAAAAATCATACAAATGTCCTAAAACCTAACGATTGGAATACAATGGAAATTAAAGCGGTTAAAAATCTTTATGAAGTTTGGTTAAATGGTGTAGCCGTTTTGAATTACTCCCTAGAAAATGCTAATTTAAAAGGGCCTGTTGGACTTCAATTACATCCAGGCAGGAAAATGGATATTAAGTTTAAAAATATTTATCTAAAACGTCTATAATTAAGCAAATACACCATTTCCATATTCAAAATAGAAAACTATTTTGAATTTTTAAAATGAATAAATCGGTAGGCATTAAAGAAATAGCTGAACTGGCTGGAGTTTCTATAGGCACAGTAGATCGTGTATTGCATAATAGACCAGGAGTTTCAAAAAAAACTTCGCTTTTAATTCATGATGTAATTAAAAAAACTGGATATAAAAAAAATAATGCAGCTAGTAGGTTAAAATTAGCGCAATACAATAAAATAAAAATTGCTGTTCTTTTGCCAATAGAATCATTACTTAAAGAGCACTATTGGTTTTTACCATTAAAAGGAATACAAACTGCTGTTCAGGAGTTGGTTGATTATGGTGTTAATTATACTTTATTAACTTTTAAAATGTCAGATGCTCAATCGTTTGAAAATCAAGTTCAAACCATAACTCAATCCGATTTTAATGCAATTATAACAGTACCTTACTTCTACAACGAGAGTAGAACTTTGCTTCAAGAAGCAAAGAAAATTAAAATACCAGTTGTTTTTATTGATACGCATCAAGAATTTAATGAAGATAATTATTCGATTTTTCAAGATTCACATAAAAGCGGTACAGTTGCAGCTAGAATTTTACACCGTATTATTGGTGATAAAGGAAACTATCTTGTTATCAATTTAAACAATAAGAATACCGAAGTTCAAGATAACATGAAAAAAAGAGAGGAAGGATTTCGGTCATACTTTTTAAATAATAAAAAATCAATATTATCAAAAATTGAAACCTTAAGCACAAATGTCAAAAATTTAAATGTTTTTAATTTAAAGCTTCAGGACCTTTTAAAATCAAATGAAAACCTTGGAATTTTTGTGACAAATTCAAGAGCCTATTTACTTCCACCTTTACTGTCTAGCGAACAATTTAAAAATGTAACTCTGGTGGGGTATGACCTCAATGAGCGAAATCTCAATCTTTTAAAAGAAGATAAAATCCATTTTTTGTTACATCAGCAGCCTGAAAATCAAGGATATAATGCTGCTAAAGGATTGTTTAAATTACTCACTGAAAATGAAGATAACTCACTTCACTTAACCATACCAGTAGAAATTTTTATAAAAGAAAATTTATAAATAGTTAAAATAAAAGAAATAAAAAAAGACCGCCAAGGCGGTCTTTCTTTTTTCAAAATATAAAAATAAGTTTCTATTGAGTATATCCTGGATTTTGAGGATATCCCCCTTCTGTTCTATCAATTTGATCTAAAGGAATAGGTCTCAAAACGTGATGCGCTTGAATATTCCCAGCAGCATCTGAATTGTTAGCTTTAACACGATCTATTAACTTTCCTGTACGCACTAAATCAAACCAACGGTGTCCCTCACCTATGAGTTCTCTTGCACGCTCATCTAATATAAAA
>JALRBW010000067.1 GCA_023257625.1 Flavobacteriaceae bacterium
AAATTTTTACCTTTTACTTTAATATATTTCATTGTTTTAATAAATTGTGACTGATATTCAAAATTCAACACTAGAAGTAATGAAAAAAACTATTCTACTTATCGCTCTAATTGCAATTTCTTGTAATACTACTCCCAAAAAGCAAAATGAAGAACTGCCAGGAAGGTTAGGAGATAAAAACCTAACTGTAAATGATGATAAAAGAATTAATCAAAATCTTCTTCAGGCAATGATAAATATAGGTTTAGACGGAGTAGCGCCCGCTCCACCTGTAACTTATGATTCAAGTAGAGAAGAAATTCAAGAATTTAATAACGGTCTAGAGCCAGTTTATACAGATGTATTTGCAGCCATATTCTCTAATGTAGAATTGCCTGATGGTTTAACTAATGAAACAAAAACCATAATTGGAGATGATGGCAATGAAATAAAATTATATATAACTAAACCTGCAGATGCTGGTGCAGATATGCCAGCCATACTTCATCTTCATGGCGGAGGAATGGCAATTATGAAAGCAGACGACCCAAATTATATTTATTGGAGACACAAACTTGCTTCAACAGGTCTTATTGTTGTAGGCGTTGAATTTAGAAATACTGCTGGTGTTCTTGGAAACCATTCCTTTCCTGCTGGACTCAATGATTGTGTTTCGGCTTTAAAATGGGTCTATGAAAACAAAAAAGAATTGGGAATTTCAAAAATTATAGTTTCAGGTGAATCAGGCGGGGGCAATCTGTCAATCGCTACAGCTTTAAAGGCAAAACAGGACGGTATTGTAAACTACATTGATGGAGTATATGCCCAATGTCCATACATATCCAACCTATATGGCAAGGAAAACACTGAACTAAAATCATTAACTGAAAATGACACATACTTTTTAAGGGTCGACATGCTTGGTTTAATGGCCTCACTGTATGATGGTATTGACAGTAAAAACCCTATTGCTTGGCCATACCATGCTGATACTAGTATGCTAGAAGGCCTTCCTCCTCATGCCATTACTGTTAATGAATTAGACCCACTTAGAGACGAAGGATTAGCATATTCAGATAAATTAAAGAAAGCTGGAATTAGCGTTAGCACTAAAATTATTAAAGGAACAGTCCATGCTGCTGAAAACATTTTTCCTTTAGAGATTCCGGAAATCCACAATCAAGCCATAGAGGATATTAAAAGCTTTTCTTATAGTTTGAAGTAATCGGCCAGATTGTGTCGTTTTTTGTATAATAATGTCGATAATGTGTCGATTAACTTATTGATTTTCAGGAGAAAAGAAATAAGTTTGGGTCCTTTTTGGACTCGAACCAACCAAACCAAATTAATTTTAAAGTTTCTGTCCCATATGGGACAGGTTTTATTGACACCACATACCCCCTGTTAAAAAGTGTACATAAACATGAGAAACTAATGGTAGAGTTTGAGATAAGTTGGGAAGGAGTTTTGTGGGGTATGATTTGAAGGGGTATTAATTACAAAAACCGATGCAATATAACAGTCTAATGGTTTTAACATTATAGGTTGTATAATTGATAATATAAATTCTTAATTTTATTTATCGCTCTATCATAGTCATAACATTATGAAAAGAATTCATTACTATAAAAAGGTCTAATCTTTAAAATATTGTAAAATCAACAATATGATTTCAAAATTTGTAACTATTGTAATTATCTTTTTTGCATTCTTATTCACTTGTTTTAGTTACTCTCAACATCCGAATCAATTAAAAGTAGAATACATTTCAACCCCATTAGGAATAGATGTTACGAAACCTCTTTTTAGTTGGCAAATTGAAAGCGATCCTGGCAAAAGAAATCAGAGACAAACGGCTTATCAAATTGAAGTTATTAATGAAGAAGAAGAGTTAGTATGGGATAGTAAAAAAGTATATTCAGACAAATCAGTTGCAATTCAATACAATGGTAACCCTCTTCAACCGAGAACAAAATATAGATGGAGAGTTAGTAGCTGGGATGAAAAGGAAATTCATTATGAGACGGAATCCTATTTTGAAACGGGATTTTTAGATGGATCTACCAATGCATGGAATGATGCTCAATGGATTGGTACTACTATGGAAGATGCACCTTTTGCTTCTCACTACCTGTCAGTTTTTCAGATTACATATAGGATTCAACTAGATGATGATTCAAAAAGCAACAGAGCAAGTTTTCTTTTTGGAGCTAATGATTCTAGATTGATGGATCAAAATAAAAATATTCAAGGAGTTCAATCTGAAATAGACAAAAGTTACATCGAAGTTGAATTTGATATACGATCTCTGAACAAATTCTCTTCTAAAGCTATGATTCATATTTATAGAGTGGGATATGAAAAAAATGATTCTGAAAAAATCCCTTTTAAAAGTTTTGAGATCCCTCAAGATGTTGTCAATGCTAGGAATGCTTATCAAAAACACCTAATCAAAATTGAAGGTGGAATGGGTGGTTTTGATTTCTATATAGACGATTATAAACTTAACGAGGCGGCCTCTTCATCTCCTTTTGCTAACAGTACTTTTAATCTTAATCCTGTTGGAAAAGGTCATGATTACATTTCTTTCCCAATGCTTGCTGATATAGGATTCAAGACCAGACCTTATCAAAAGGCATTTTTTTCAGATCTTAAAATCAAAAACAAAAGAGAACCTAACAATACATTATTTGAAGAGAATTTGATGGAATACAATGGAATATTTTCAAAAACCACAATTGTCGAAAACGCTTATTTTATAGGGGGAAATCAGCAACAAATCACTCTTGCCAATCCTAGTAAAAATGCGGTGCCTCACCTCAGAACCACCTTCCAAAAGGAATCTAAAAAGATAGTGAAGGCTCGAATTTATGCAACAGCAAGAGGAATTTATCAACTCTATTTAAATGGAAACCTCATAAGTCATGAACTTTTTAATCCTGGTTTTACACAATATAACAAAACACATAGGTATCAGACTTATGACATTACAGATCTTTTAGAGAATGAGAATGTCCTGGGAGTACTTTTGGCAGAAGGATGGTGGAGTGGAAACATTACTTATTCTGGAGAAAATTATTGGAACTTTTTTGGGGATAGACAATCTTTTCTTGGACAAATCATAATAACATATGAGGATGGAAGTGAACAAATCATTACCTCCAACACTAAAGATTGGTACTATTTCAAAGATGGCCCCATTAAAGTTGGGAGTTTCTTTCAGGGTGAAATCTATGATGCAACTGTAGAAGATACTATAAAAGATTGGTCAACAATCAATTATGACTTTCAAAATTGGAGTAGTTGTGTTCAGATACCTTTAGAAAAAACTACAGCTTCTTATGGAATAGGATATAATTTAGATTATAGTGAGATGCAACTACTTGGAAATAATGGTGTCTATGTGATTCCAAGTATGGAGATCGTTGCTAAAAGTGTCGAAGAAGTTAGACCAGGTGTTTTTGTATACGATATGGGTCAAAACATGGTAGGAATCCCCAAAATAAAATTAAATCAAGGAATAAAAGGAAATAAAATTACTCTTCGATTCGCTGAGGTAACCTATCCCAATTTAGATGAATATTCAGAGAATGTTGGGATGATAATGTTGGAAAATATTAGAGCCGCACTAGCTCAGGACATATACATACAGAAAGGAGGTGAAGAAGTGATTCAACCACGATTTACTTTCCACGGATATCGTTTTATAGAAATCACAGGAATTGAAGATGCTATTCCGATTGAAAATGTTAGAGGAGTCGTCATTTCTTCTGTAAATCAATTAACATCAGATTACAAATGCTCAAACGAAAATATTAATCGCCTTTGGGAAAATATTGCTTGGTCTACTAGATCCAATTTTTTATCTATTCCAACTGATTGTCCTCAACGTAATGAACGAATGGGTTGGAGCGGGGATATTAATGTATTTTCAAAAACTGCTACGTACATGATAGACGCTTCACAATTCTTAAGAAATCATTTATTGGCTATGAGAGAAATACAGTCTGATAGTGGACGATTCACTGATGTGGCTCCTATTGGTGGTGGTTTTGGAGGCACTCTGTGGGGATCGGCAGGTGTAGTGGTTGCATGGGAGACCTATCTTCAATATGGAAATATAGTGTTGTTGAGAGAGCATTATCCCGCTATGAAACGCTATGTTGACTTTTTAGAGAGTAAACAAAATAAAGATGGAATCTTGGATGAGGGTCCTCTTGGGGATTGGCTCAGTCCAGAAAACTCTAAAAATGATAATACAGCTATATGGAACGCTTATCAGGTTTATGACTTAGAAATTGTTTATAGATCAGCAGAAATTCTTGGATATACAGAAGATGCTCAAGTCTATCGAAAGAAGCACCGAGAACGCAAAATCTTTTTTAATGATACCTATTTTAATCCTATTACGAATAAAAGTATTAGTGCGGGGTATGAATCCTTTGGATTTGGTCCTAAACCTGTAGACTATGTAAAACCTATTAAAGGGAGTGAGGTAGATACTCAATCTTCATATGCAATTCCACTATCATTGGGTGTTTACAAAGATATCTATAAAGAAAAAGCTGCTCAAATGCTTGTTAAAAGTATCTCCAGAAAAAATAAGGATGATCTCGGAGTATTTCGTCCGGAATATTCACTGATGACTGGTTTTATAGGAACTGCTTCAATCAATGAAGCGCTTTCAATGTATGGTCATGATGATACCGCCTATAAATTACTTCTAAATAACCAATATCCTTCATGGCTCTATCCAGTTGTTAATGGAGCTACCACTATATGGGAACGTCTTAATTCTTACACTATTGAAGATGGATTCGGTGGAAATAATTCAATGAATTCATTTAATCACTATTCGTTTGGTGCCGTTGGAGCTTGGATGCAGAATTATTCTTTAGGGATTCAGAGAGATCCTAATTTAGTAGCCTTTAAGGCAATAGTATTGAAACCAACACCCGATCCGACCAATCAACTTAGATGGGCTGAAGGTCATTATAATTCTATGTACGGAACCATAAAAAGTGCATGGAAAGTAGAAGAAAATAATTTCCTGTATACATTTAGTGTTCCTGCCAATACAAACGCTACAGTATTTTTAAAAGCTAGTTCAATTAACGATATTAAAGAGTCAGGAAAGAAACTTAAGAAGTCAAAAGATATTGAAGTTGTAGGATATGATTCGGATCGAGTTCAACTCAAAATAGGTTCTGGACATTATAGATTTAAAGTTACAGCTAATAATCGATTTTAGTTGACCTCCCAATAAGATTAGCATCAATAAGTTCAAGTGATTTAACCATTTCTTGAGATCTGGTTTTATACTTTAAGAAGTGTGGTGTTTTAATGTGATCTAGATATGAATCATAATCACGATAGATCTCAATTAATGTGAAGCGATGAGGATTTTCTTTTTCATTAACTACTCTGTATTCAAGCACCCCTTCTTCGAGTTTTACAGCAGTATTCATTTGCTGATTGAGTAATTCTATATATTGAGTTAATGCGCCAGGCTCAATTTCAATTTTTACTAATCGAACAAATAATTGTTCTGCGTCTTGAGAATAAATAACACTCATTGTAACTAATGAAATCAATAAGGATAAAATAAGTTTCATAATCTGATTTTGAATCTCATAAAAATAAAAAAAAGGTCACACTATAAAAGTATAACCGTTTTATCATTATAGGACTGCTCCCCATTTTATTCAAAGGTGCAAAATGAATAAAACAAATTCTTAAATTTATTTATCGGTTTATAATAGTAATAACATCATGAAAAGAATTCATCTGTTTGAGTTTGAAGATCAAGAATGGTTACCTTCTTTTCTAAGAGATTATATGACTGATTTTTTAAGTCATTTGGCCAATTCACTGAATATTTATAAACCAATTATTCCACTTCTTGAAAAAGGGTTGAAGTCATCCCATAAAAATATAGTTTTAGACTTAGGTTCAGGAGCGGGAGGTGGTTGGAATAAACTCAGCTCTTTACTTAAAGAAAGAAACCCCAATACACAAATTTTACTTACTGACTATTTTCCAAATAAGACCAGTTTCTATAAGTTTAACAAAGACATTCAAAATCTTAGATATATAAAAGATTCAATTGACGCAAGAGATGTTCCACAATCATTAAATGGGTTGAGAACCTTATTTTTAGTTTTCCATCATTTTAGGCCAAAAGATGCCCTTCTAATCCTACAGAATTCAGTAAATGCAAATCAACCTATTGCGATAATTGAGGGTCAGGAACGCAGTTTGCTGAGTATAATCGGGATGATTTTTTCTCCTATAACTCTATTTCTTACTACGCCTTTGATTAAGCCTTTTGAATTTAAAAGAATAATCTTTACTTATATAATTCCTATTCTACCACTATTAGTATTATGGGATGGGATAGTATCTTGTCTCCGGACTTATTCCATTAATGAATTAAAAGAATTAGTTTTAAGAGTTAATGGCAATGAAACGTTTAATTGGGAAATTGATAAGTTAAAGTCAGGGACAGGAAAAATTCTTTATCTTCTGGGAACAACAAAAGAAAATACCGACACATTATAACAGTATAATGGTTTTATCATTTTACTTGTTCCCCAGATTAAAAACCTGGAACATAATTCATCTGCTCCTAACTTTTTTATTTCAATTCATTCTTTTGCATTTAAAGTACCTTAATTTTCAATTAAAGGCACAAGCGCATGGGCAAAGGCAGAAAATATAAAATCAAGAACAACTATCTTTTTGAATTTCTTCTTTAAAGATGAGTTAAAACGTGCTTATTAAAAAAGTTCAAGCAGTTTAATTCATCACATTGGATTGCATAAAGCGATTTACATCTAACCAGTGGATAAAGGCATCAAACCATCTATTGCTGGTACGATTAGGATTTCCTAAGCCAAATCCATGCCCTCCATTTTGATACAAATGAAATTCTACTGGGCGCCCGGCTTTAAACCAAGAATCTATTATTCCAAATTGAGAACGGAACAAAAAATCATCTGTTGCTATGACATTAAACATAGGAGGGGCGTTTTCTGGGACTTCTACAGCCCCCATTCCTCCATATATTGGACCAATAAAGGCTAGTTTCATACTTTTAGAATGTAACGCGGCATGTGTTGTTAGTCCTGCTCCTGCTGAAAAACCAATCATGCCAATTCGTTGCGTATCTACTCCCCATTCTATTGCATTTTTTACAATCATAGCATACGCAGATTCGGCATCTTCAAGTTGATTGGAAAGATCTCTTTGAATTGGAGGCGATGGAGGGGAATCAATAGAATTCTCGTCAGTTTTTGGGGTTTCTGTACGAGGACGGTTCATCCAAGCTGCAAAATCCTCTAAAGATTCTTGAGTTGGATACAAACGATACTTTAATACAAAAGCAGCAATTCCTTTTTTTGCAAGGGCCTCAGCAACTTCCCAACCCTCATTACCCATAGAAAGCCAACGGAAACCCCCGCCCGGAGCAACTATCACAGCAGTACCATTTGCTGTGCCTTTTTCTGGTAAAAAGGGAGTAAGTGTTGCTTTAGAGATGTTTCTTGCCATAGGGTCTCCCCATTGTCTAAACCAACTTTCGGCTGCGGGCTGGTCTTCTACAAATCCTGTGTTTAAGGGAATTGCATTAGGCTCATCAGGAGTTTCTAAAGGATATATGGTTCCATCTTGAGCGTAGTTAAAAAAGGCAATAAAATGAAGTCCAACTGAAAGGAGAAGAAGTGTTGATTTTTTGGATATGTTTTTCATTTAATGAATTTAAAATGGAATGGTTAAAAGTAATATAAAGTTACTTTTGATTTAGTATGGGTTTTATTTTTTCAGCGATAAGCCGCATAGTATTCTTTAGTTGGTCATGAGTGAGGTTAGCATTATCAAGCTGAAATGTAAGACGTTCAATTCCTCCCAATGATGCACTGTGATTTAAAATTTTTTCAGCTATTTCTTTTGGATCGCCAACTAAAAGTGCACCTGTTCTTCCAATTTGAGCGGCAAAACGCTCAAAAGTGATAGGAGGCCATCCCCTTTCCTTACCGATTCTTGTAAAGTTATAAGCATAGCCAGGATAATATTCTTCTATAGCTTGATCTTTTGTTTCAGCAACATATCCCAAAGAATGTATACCTACTTTTAAATCATCTGGCGAAAAACCAGCGTGTTCACCAGCTTTTCTGTAAAGATCAACCAAAGGTTTAAAACGATGTGTTTCTCCCCCTATAATAGCAATCATTAAGGGAAGTCCTAGACTACCCGCTCTAACAAAAGAGGCTGGAGTTCCACCGACCCCTAACCATACCGGGATTTTGTTTTGAAATGGCCTAGGGGTAATCCTTTGGTTTTCCAATGAGGCACGAAACCTCCCAGACCAATTAATTACCTCTTCTTCTTGAATTTTAAGTAACAACTGTAATTTTTCTATAAAAAGAGCGTCGTAGTCTTCAAATTCATAGCCAAATAATGGAAAAGACTCTGAAAAAGAACCCCTACCAACTACCATTTCAGCTCTACCTGAACTTAGTAAATCTAATGTGGAATAGTTTTGGTATACACGAACTGGATCTGCAGCACTTAATACTGCTACTGCACTACCCAAACGAATTTTTTTTGTTTTGGCAGCAGCAGCTGCAAGAATCATATGGGGCGCAGAATCTAAGAATTCTTCACGGTGATGTTCACCAATTCCAAAGAAATCAATACCCACCTGATCTGCGTATACAATACGTTCAATTAATTCTGATAGTGCATGAACACGATCTTTTGCAGTAGGAACTCCTTTGGTTATATCTACTGCAGCAAAACTATCTACTCCTATTTCCATTTTTTAAAAAAAGCGCTTTATTTTTTTAATTTCTCTAATGGTTAAGTTTGACCTTTGTTTATTGAATATTAAAATTATCCTCTATCACGAAGTAAGTCGGGGCCTTTAATCATTTTTTTATTATGTTCTAGTCTAATTTCCATAATCGCATCTAATATTTCAGGATGCTCATTTGCAACATCAAATTTTTCTGACGGATCAACATTTAAATTAAAAAGTAGTGGTGGTTGATGGGTTTGGTAAAAATTACTGTAAGGGTCTTGTGTTTTAAAATGGGCTTTAAAACCTTTTAATCGAAGGGCATAAAGTTCATCTCCACGATAATAAAAAACAGTTTTTCTAGGGCTTTCTTTTTTATGAAATAATACGGGGCTTAGGTCTACTCCATCAAGAATTCTGTCGTTTGGAAGCGGAACATTGGCCAATGCACTAAAAGTGGTAAATAAATCCATAGTTGTTCCTAATTCAGAAACAACTCCAGGAATTATATTACCAGGAGACCAAAAAAGTGTAGGTTCGCGCATTCCACCCTCCCAGGTAGATCCTTTTCCACTTCGGAGTAAGCCTGCACTACCACCTTCTGAATTCATTACCAGCCAAGGACCATTGTCTGAAGTAAATACAACAATTGTATTTTTTTCAAGGCCATGATTTTTTAGCAAATTTAAAATCTGACCAACACTATGATCTAATTCTTCCACAACATCACCATAAATACCCCTTTTACTTTTACCCTCAAAAGATTCAGAGGCAAATAAGGGAACATGAGGCATAGAATGTGCTAGATAAAGAAAAAAGGGTTGGTTTTTATGTTTTTCAATAAACAATAGAGCTTCTTGTGTATAGCGTTTAGTTAGGTTAAATTGATCCGTAGGTCGTTCTATAATTTTTTCATTACGCATTAAAGGCACATTAAAACTTTCAGTTTTTTTTCGTGCTTCAGAAGTCCAGAATGAAGAATAATCTTGCTTTGCTAGAAGAGAAACATTATCCATATCATTACTATAAGGAATTCCAAAATAAGATTCGAAACCATGTTGAGTAGGTAAATATTCTTTTTTATGCCCTAAATGCCATTTCCCTATAATTCCAGAAACATAACCAGCGTTTTTCAGTTGTTCTGCAAGGGTAATTTCAGTTTGAGGTAAACCATGATGTGAATCTGGAAATAGCACACGATTATTTTTGCTTGTCATACCACTTCTAACAGCTAATCGACCCGTGAGAAGGGCAGCCCTTGAGGGGGTACATACACTAGCGCCAACATAAAATTGTGTCCATTTTTGACCTTCTTGAGCCATTTGATCAAGGTGTGGTGTATGAATGGTAGGGTGTCCAAAAACCCCTAAATCACCGTACCCCAAATCATCAGCAAAAATGACAACAAAATTGTACAATGAAGTTGGTTTAATTTCTGAATCTTTTCCCTTTTCAGCAGAAATGGAGCAACCTGTAATTATCAAAAGCAAAAAAGAAATAGCGGATAAGATTTTCATAATTGAATTTTATAGGATGAAGATAACTATTCATATTTACTTACTTTAAAAATTGAATTTAGAAAAAGTACAAAAAGTAGTACATTGTTAAGAGTTTATGATAATACATCACCCGTCTTTAAAACCCTGTTCAATATGAAACTACAATTGACTTTTCTTATGATGATTTTATTTGAAAGCTCTCTTTTCGCACAGTTAACGCTTATAAAAGTGGCTGAGAGCCCGCTTTATCAAACCCCTCCATTTAAACAATGTCATGCGTCTACCTTAGTAGAGCTTTCCGATGGCACTTTTTTAGCAGCGGCATTTGGAGGGACACAAGAAGGAAATACAGACGTATCTATCTGGCTTTCAAGATATGAAAATGGAATATGGAAAGCACCTGAAAAGGTGGCAACTGGAGATGCAGAAGATGGAAATGTGTACCCCAATTGGAATCCGGTGTTATATAAAATAACCCCAGAAACCCTTACCCTATTTTACAAAACAGGGCCCTCACCTAGAGAATGGTGGGGTATGTATAAGGAATCTTTTGATCAAGGAAGAACATGGGGGCCTGCTCAACGACTGCAAGAAGGAATTTTAGGCCCAATAAAAAACAAACCCATTACTCTTAATGACGGGACGTTATTGTCGCCTTCCAGTACAGAAACAAGAACTGCTGAGGGCTTGTCATGGAAAGTGCACATCGAAAAAAGTCAAAACGAGGGAAAAAATTGGGTAAAGATTCCCATAGACCCAAACACCCCTTATGATGTAATTCAGCCAAGTATTTTAGTACATACCCAAGACACACTTCAAATTCTTTGCCGAAGTCGAAATGATGCGATTATGCAATCATTTTCATATGATGGTGGAAACACATGGAGCACCATTACTAAAACTAATTTGCCAAATCCAAATTCAGGCACCGATGCTTTAACACTAGAAAATGGGAAACACCTTTTAGTTTACAACCCCTTAGTAAATGGAAAAAATGATCGTTCTAAACTTAATATAGCCTATTCTGAAGAGGGTACAATATGGAATGATATTTATGTATTGGAATCCCATAAAACAGGGGAATATAGTTATCCGGCCATTATACAAGATACCCAAAACAGAATACATGTTACTTATACTTTCGATCGTAAAAACATAAAACATATCATGTTTAATATCTTATAAGATGGCAAAAAAGTTATTTTTTGAAGGCATTGTTTGCCCTATGATTACCCCTTTAAATCCTGACTTTTCATTAGATCAAAGCGCTACAATAAGGTTATTAGAGCATCTTATTGATGGGGAAATTGAGGGGATATTTATTTTAGGTACCACAGGTGAAGCAAGTAGCCTTAGCCTAAAAACAAAGAAAGAATTAATTTATCTGTGTTGTCAAAAATTAAAAGCTACGGAGATTCCACTTTTAGTGGGTATAGGTGATACCGCAATAGAACAGAGCATTTCACTTTGTAACTATGCAAAAGAACAAGGTGCTGACGCTGTTGTTGCTTTACCTCCTTACTATTTTGATTTAAACACTTCAGAAATTGAAACTTATTTTACTGCTTTGGCAAATCAATGTAGTTTACCCTTGTTTTTATATAATTATCCCAAAAGCACCCATTTTAATATTCCTCCAAATGTAATTTTAGCATTACAGCAACACCCCAACATTATAGGCTGTAAAGACAGTTCAGGAAATGCTGATTATCTAGAGGAGTTAACGGCGATAGCTAAAAAGAAAAGGTTAAATTTTCTTATTGGACCTGAAGAATTATTAACTGAATGGGTTTTAAAAGGGTTTCACGGCGGGGTAAATGGAGGGAGCAACCTTTTCCCTAAGTTATTTTTACAACTATCAATAGCTTTAAAGCAAAGAGATTTAGAAAAAGTAAGCGCATTACATCAACTAGTAATGCGAATTTCTAAAGAGATTTATGCTTTAGAAGGGGGGGCCTATAGCTATTTGAAAGGGATAAAAGCAGCTGCAACCGCAATGGGAATTTGCAAAAATGTTTTAGCTCCCCCATTACTTCCAGGAGATGAAAGCTTTTTAGAGACAATTCAGCTCCGAACCCAATCAATTCAAGAGGAATTAGACACCCTTATATGAAAACGATTGATGGTATTATTATTTTACTTTATCTAGTCACTTTACTTTTTCTTGGTGGAACATTTTTTACAAAAAACAAAAGCGTTGCTCGTTTTACCTTAGGATCTGGGAACATCCCTTCTTGGGTAGTTACTTTATCCATATTTGCTACGTTTGTAAGTAGTATAAGCTATTTGGCATTACCTGGCAGCGCCTATTCAGGAAACTGGAATCCTTTTGTATTTAGCATATCCCTTCCCCTAGCTGCTGTTATTGCAGTTCAATATTTTATTCCTGTATATAGAAAGATCAACAGTCCATCCGCCTATACCTATATGGCCTATCGATTTGGTCCGTGGGCAAGAACCTATACGGCGGCATGTTATTTATTAACACAACTTATGCGTATTGGCACCATTCTTTTTTTACTAGCCCTTGCCCTAAATGCCATTTTGGGATGGGAACTTTTTTGGGTAATAATCTTAACTGGTATTTTTGTAGCACTATATGCTGTATTGGGAGGAATAGAAGCAGTATTGTGGGCTGACGCTATTCAAGGGATTATTTTAATTATTGGAGCAATTGCATGTGTTTTTTTTACGGCAAACTCAATTTCTGGAGGAATGTCAGAAATTATTTCAATAGGTATTGAACAAGAAAAGTTTAGTCTAGGCTCTTTTACAACAGACTTAACACGACCCACATTTTGGGTTGTTTTGATATATGGGATTTTTATCAATCTTCAAAACTTTGGAATTGATCAAAATTATATTCAACGTTATATGGTATTACCCTCAGATACGGAAGCAAAAAAAGCAGCTTTTTTTGGTGGGCTGTTGTATCTACCTGTCTCAGCAATTTTTTTATTCATAGGCACGGCATTATATGTTTATTATCAAAGTACAACACATTTACTTCCTGATGGATTACCCGCAGATCAGGTCTTTCCCTATTTTATTGCGAACACTTTACCGGTTGGCCTATCAGGGCTATTGGTAGCTGCAATTTTTGCAGCCGGAATGAGTACTATATCAACTAGTTTTAATAGTATGGCCACGGTTTTTTATATTGATTTTTATCAAAAAAAAGTTAAGAATATACAAGAATCAGAAGCAATAAAGGTTTTGTATAGAATTTCAATTGTCATTGGGGGATTAGGTATTCTTATAGCACTATTTATGATTAACGTAAAAGGAGTTTTGGATACTTGGTGGAAATTTGCTTCTATTTTCAGCGGAGGGATGTTAGGTCTTTTTATCTTAGGGATTTCTACAATTAAAGAAGGTAAAAGTATTCCCATAATTGCCACTACCCTTGGGCTATTAACTTTACTATGGGCAACGCTTTCAAATTCTTTTCCTTTGTATTCATTAGGCATAACGCTACACCCATACCTAGCCATAGTGCTAAGCACAAGCACAATTGTTTTATCAGGGTTGGCTTTATTTCAATTTCAACAGAAAAAATCTCAACTGAGAGATAATGTAAAGCAAAACTTTGATTAATGCGCTTAAATTATGGGTACATTTGATAGTCACATAAAAATTGAAAGTATTAAATGAAAGATAAAAAACTACGTAGTAGTGAATGGTTTGGCCATAACGATAAAATGGGTTTTGTGCATCGCTCTTGGATGCGAAATCAAGGCCATCCTGACCATATGTTTGATGGAAAGCCCGTAATCGGTATATGCAATACTTGGTCAGACTTAACGCCCTGTAATGCACACCTAAGAGATTTTGCTGAAATTGTAAAAAGAGGAGTATATGAAGCAGGAGGTTTTCCTCTTGAATTTCCTGTGATGTCTTTAGGAGAAACCCTAATGAAACCCACAACGATGTTGTGGAGAAATTTGGCAAGTATGGATACGGAGGAAAGTATACGCGCCAATCCCATTGATGGGGTTGTGCTTCTTACAGGCTGTGACAAAACAACACCTTCAACGATAATGGGCGCGTGTAGTGTGGACTTACCCACTATTGTAGTACCAGGGGGGCCGATGTTAAATGGATATTGGCGAGGGAAAAAAGTAGGTTCAGGAACATTAACTTGGCAACTCTCAGAAGCACTTGTAAAAGGGGAAGTGTCAGGAGAAGAAGTGCGTGAAGCCGAATCTTGTATGAGTAGAAGTGCGGGACATTGTATGACCATGGGAACAGCTTCTTCAATGGCGTGTACAGTTGAAGCCCTTGGTTTAACCCTTCCCAATGCTGCCGCAATACCCGCAGTAGATTCGCGCAAGAAAGTCATGGCTCACTTAGCTGGGAATCGAATTGTTGAAATGGTTCGAGAAGACCTTAAAATATCAAAAGTGCTTACCCGAGAGGCATTTGAAAATGCTATAAAAATAAATGCAGCTATTGGGGGCTCAACTAACGTGGTACTTCATCTATTAGCCATTGCCCGTCGATTAGGCGTTACCTTATCTTTAGAAGATTTTGATACGCTAGCGAGTCGACTTCCTATGATTGTCAATCTTATGCCTGCAGGAGAATATCTTATGGAGGATCTTTTTTATGCCGGAGGGCTTAATGCCGTTATTGATGCAATGCAGAAACATTTAAGACCAGCAATTACTGTGAATGGAACAACTTTAGTTGAAAATGCAAAAAATACGGCAAACAGTAACAGTAAAGTTATTGGCGATCTTGAAAACCCCTTCATTAAAGAAGCGGGAATAGCTGTTTTGCATGGAAATTTATGTGAAAAAGGAGCAGTAATAAAACCGTGTGCTGCAAGTCCAAATTTGATGAATCACAGAGGAAGAGCAGTAGTCTTTGAATCGATTGAAGATTACCATAATAGAATAAATGATCCTAGTCTTGATATTGACAAAGACTGTGTCATGGTTTTACAGGGGGTTGGTCCTGTAGGATACCCAGGTATGCCTGAAGTAGGAAATATGACATTACCCAAAAAACTCTTGGATCAAGGCGTAACAGACATGGTTCGTATTTCTGATGGAAGGATGAGTGGTACTGCCTATGGAACTGTAGTATTACACGTTGCTCCAGAGTCAGCTGTAGGGGGAACACTAGCTCTAGTCCGTAACGGCGATATCATAACTCTAGATGTAGCCAATCGCAGACTTCAGTTGGAAGTATCAGAAGAAGAATTAGCCCAAAGAAAAAAAGAATGGACTCCGCCACAGCCACAAGCTGACAGAGGATATACCAAAATGTATATTGAAAATGTTAACCAAGCTGATCAAGGGTGTGATTTGGATTTTTTAAAAGGAGGATCAGGAGCGGTTGTAAATCGAGATTTACATTAACATATGCCTTCTTTCATTCTCCTATTTTTTGCCATTCTTTCAATCATAATGCTAACTAGCAAATTTCAATGGCACCCTTTTATTGCTTTAATACTTGTTAGCATTGGTTTTGGTTTAGCTGTAGGTTTAACTTCAGAACAGGTATTAAAAAGCTTACAAGAAGGATTTGGGAGCACTTTAGGCTCCATAGGGATGATTATTGTTGCAGGACTTATTATTGGAACTTTTGTTGAAGAATCAGGTGGAGCACAGGTTATAGCTAACTACTTTATAAAAAAATTGGGTCAAAAACGTTTACATGCAGCCATTGGTTGGATGGGATATTTAATCTCAATTCCTGTATTTGCCGATTCAGGATTTGTCATATTAACGCCCTTAAATAAAGCCTTAACGCGTAAGATGGGCGTATCCCTTGCAGGAACTGCCATAGCTTTAGGTATCGGACTAACAGCTGCACATACAATGGTTCCTCCTACTCCTGGACCATTAGCAGCTGCGGCCATTATTGGAGCAGACCTTGGGTGGGTTATACTTATTGGTCTTTTTACAAGTAGCATAGGCTTGCTTGTAGGGATTAAATTTGCAAAACGTATGGGGGAAAATATTTGGATTGAAGCCGATTCATTAAATTCAATTGACTCTCAAATAGATACGGAAGAACTACCCTCTCTAATCAAAACACTATTCCCTATCCTCATTCCTCTTTTTTTAATTATTAGTAAAGCTATAGTTCAATATCCAGGATTCCCATTAAATAAAGGAGTTTTTAGATCAAGTATTGAATTTATTGGACATCCAATTATTGCTCTAATGATAGGTGTGATTTTTGCTATTCGTATACCAAAAAAGGGCAATAGGAAATATCTTTCTGAAAAAGGATGGGTTGGCAAAGCCATAAAAGGATCATCAACAATTTTATTAATTACAGCAGCAGGTGGTGCTTTTGGAAAAGTAATACAGACCTCAGAAATTCACCTAACAGTGGAACCCATTTTAAAATCACTTCCCTTAGGCCTTGCGTTGCCTTTTGTAATAGCAGCAGTGATCAAAACTGCACAAGGATCATCAACAGTAGCTATAGTAACCACAGCCTCTATCGTAGTTCCTATGCTTGATGGCTTAGGCCTCATCACTCCAATTGATAAAGCCCTAGTTGTTATTGCTATTGGAGCAGGATCAACAGTAATATCACATACGAATGATAGTTTTTTTTGGGTGATTACTCAGTTCAGTAACATGACTGTTCCCCAAGGCTATAGGTTGCATAGTTTGGCCACCTTACTTCTTGGTAGCACCGCATTAATTGTATTACTATTGATTCAATATACAATGAGCCTTATTAATTAGAAAAAACGATTACAAAGCCATGAAATTATTTAAAACTAAAAAAGGGAATATTGTTTTTTTTAAAGGGAATTCTTATAAATTATTAAGCAAAGATTGGGACATACTTCTAAATAATGATCAACTCTATAAAGAATTAATCCAACAATGTATTGAGCCCAACCGTCTTTCCCTTTCAGAAAAAGAGCTTAACAATATAGCTTTACCACCGATAAAAAGCCAAGAGGTATGGGCATCAGGAGTAACCTATTTTAAAAGTAAAACCGCTCGAATGGAAGAATCTAAAGAAAGCGGCGGGAGTACTTTCTACGATAAAGTTTATGATGCTGAACGACCAGAATTATTTTTCAAAAGCACTGCTGATAGAGTAAGGGGGCCTTTTCAGACTGTCAGAATACGAAAAGACAGTATGTGGTCGGTCCCTGAGCCTGAACTTACACTTGTGCTTACTCGAAATCAAAAATTAATTGGATATAGTATTGGAAACGACATGAGCGCTCGTGATATTGAAGGAGAAAACCCCTTGTATTTACCTCAGGCTAAAAGTTATACAGGTTCTGCCGCATTAGGGCCTTGTATTCTTGTTACTGAAAGGGTAATAGATCCAAGAACAATAATTTCCATGGAGATAATTAGAACAAATGAAGTTATTTTTGAAGGCAGAACCCAGGTGGCTGAAATTAAACGTTCCTTTTCAGAATTAATTCATTTTTTATTTAAAGAAATGGATTTTCCAAATGGTTGTTTTTTAATGACAGGAACTGGAATTGTTCCTGATGAAAACTTTACTTTACAGCAAAAGGATCAAATTAAAATCAACATAGAGGGGATTGGCACATTGCAAAACGAGGTAGGCTAAATAAGGTCAATAATTAACCGTATCTCTTTCTTTAATGGTGATTTCATAAGTTCCTAAATTAAAAAGTGACTGAAGAGAATCTGGAATCAAAGCCCGAATATTTTCATTTTGATCAATAGGATAGAGATGAACTTGTTCAAGTTGTGAAAATTCAAAAAGTGAGGACAAGTGCTCAATGTCAAAACTTGAATTAGACAGATTTATACGTTTTAAGTTAGGCAATGACTTTAATTTTTCTATTCCTGAGCCTGTTATTTTTGTGTGATCTAATGTAAGTGTAGTAAGGTTAGGAAAAGTGGCTAAGGTTCCAAAGGAGATATCGGTCACTTTTGTTTTTCCTAAATCTAAAGCTACAAGGTGTTCTTTTATAGATTCAAACGCGATAAGATCATCATCGGTAAAATCAGAAAAATTTACACAGGAAACTAATATCAATGGAGAACCTTTATAAAGTGGCGTTACTAACAATCGCTTTTCTAATAATGGAGTCAAGACATCTTGTGATAATGGGACCAGCTCAAGATCGGGATAAATACCCGTCTTATTTTCTGGAAAAAATCCACGAAACAAACGTTCGTCAATGGAATAAGAGGAAATTACTTGGGTGGGGGAGGCACCAGATTTTATCCATAAGGAAATGAGTTCTTTTTCTTCTTCTGTCAATTGTATTTTGGCTTTAGGGGGCATGTGTTTTTTTTCTGAAAGCGGCAAGAATATACGATCAACTAGAGTGCTTTTATCTCCTTGTGAGGCTGCTAATACAGCTCCATTTTTACCACCTTGGACCAACATTTTATAATTAGATAAAACCAATTCTCCTTTATTTTTTGAAGGATTGTGACAGGAAACACACTTTGCATCAAATAAAGGTTGTATCACTTGGGAATAAAGAGGTTGATTTGCAAAATCATCGAGATTGAATTCAACTTTATTCAATTGTGGAGTTAATCCCAAACGTTCTTTTAAAACTTCAGGCAATGGGTCTGTAAGATGACCATTGCCATGGGTTAGGTTTCCACCTAAATGGCCAGTTATAATGAGTAAAAGTAGTAGAGTAACACTTAATATTTTAATTATGGGATTCCATGGAAAAGCAACCTTCTTTAAAACATAATAGAGGCTAAAGGCTATAATAGCACATAATAATCCAGTGATAAAATGAGCTTGAACATTTTCCCACTCAAAACCTTCACGTTGGTATTGAATAAATCCTGTTAGTAATGCTAAAAGGGTAGATAGACTTCCCCAAAAAAAAGAAAAACGAAGATGGTGTAGTGCACTACGGTCGTTACGACTGTAAAAAAGCATCATAATTCCTAGTACCAAAAAACCAATGGGTAGATGCACTAGTAAAGGGTGAAATCGACCGAAGAGATCAAGAAATACATCCATTTTTTTATTTCAATCTATTTTTAAGTGCGTTCATTATAAACACATTGGTTTCCCATAAATCACTTAGTGGTTTTTGTGTAAAAGGTTCAGTGGGCATATAAGTAGGGGGGCCAAACTCGGTGGTTATCGTTATAAATCCCTTTTCATCAAGCCTTTGTTGGATGATATTTTCCCATAGGTCTAGATGACGTTGTAATGTGCTATCCCATTCTGGAGCCTGAGGATTATTAACTTGAGGCGCTTGTTCAAAGCCCACGCGAGCATGGATATGATGCGTATTTTTTAAAATTAGATTCAACCGTTCTTGTTCAGAAAACAACAATGATTCATGCACTACCATCCAGTGACTTACATCTAAAGTAAAGGGGAGTAATGGAATTTCTTCAATCATTTCAAGAGCTGTAGGCAAGGTATAACTAAATCGCCCCCTATGGGTTTCATGATATATAGGAATAGAATATTCAGCGCTTAATTGTTGTGCAAGTTCAATAAAGGCTTTGTTTTCATTTACTGAAAAAAAATCACTTCCAGTATGGCAATTAATTGCCATAGGTTTAAGTGAAATTGCCTTTAAAAGATCAGCCTTAAATTTTACAATCCCCTCCTCTATAGGCAAACTCCGATCTACTCCACAAATGTAAATAACCTCTAGCTTATTTTTTTTTAAGGAGTGTTGAAGTAACTCTATACTTTTATTTTCTTGAGGAACCCAGACTTCAACACCATCGTATTCTGAAGTTTTAGCTTTTTCACAAAATTCATTCCATGAGCCTGTAAACCCCCAATTAGTTTGGAAAAACAATACCCTTTCTTGCGCATTTGAGATTTGGAGAGCCACATTAGCAAAAAGTAAAATGACAATAATTTTGAAACTGGATTTCATACTTAGGCGAGTATTTGATTTAGTATTGTCCCTTCAACGTCAGTGAGTCTAAAGGGACGACCTTGAAAGTCGAATGTAAACTCCTCATGATTGAAACCTAACAAATGAAGTATTGTTGCCTGAATATCATGAACTGAAACACGTCCTTCAACACCTGAATAACCAATTTCATCGGTCTGACCATAAGAGGCACCTTTTTTGATTCCTCCACCGGCAAGCCACATGGTAAAAGCTTCACCATGATGATCACGCCCCTTATACTGCATGGTTTTTCCTTCACGGGTTTCTTGCATTGGGGTTCGTCCAAATTCACCCCCCCAAACAATTAAGGTTTGATCTAAAAGGCCTCGTTGTTTTAAATCCAGTAAAAGGGCGGTTATTGGGCGGTCAATTTGACGGCATTTATTTTTTAACCCTAGGTCAACAGCTGTTCCATGGTCAGTACCATGACTGTCCCAACCCCAATCGTAAAGTTGTACAAATCGTACCCCTTCTTCAACCATTTTACGGGCTAATAGACAATTATTGGCAAAACTTTCTTTACCCGGCTCAACTCCATACAATGACTTTATATAGTCAGGCTCTGTATTGATATTCATCACTTCGGGCACTGTAATTTGCATTCTATAGGCCATTTCATATTGATTAATACGAGTGAGAATTTCTGGATCTTGGTAGCTTAAATAATCTTTATAGTTGATGGCATTTATAGACTCTAACACTTGTTTTTTGAGGGATCGAGATACCCCTTGGGGATCTTTTAAATAAAGCACAGGATCTCCCTTAGAGCGGCATTGAACCCCTTGATATACAGAGGGTAAAAAGCCACTTCCCCAAACACTCTTTCCTGCATCTGGAGTTCCCCCAGAAGTTAAAACAACAAATCCAGGTAGATTTTGATTTTCTGTTCCCAAACCGTAAGTTACCCATGAGCCTAAACTGGGGCGACCAAAACGTGAACTTCCCGTATGCATCAATAGCTGTGCCGGTCCGTGATTGAATTGATCGGTGTGTACCGCTTTTAAAAAGGCAACTTCATCGACCACAGTTTTAAAATGGGGGAGGTTATCAGAAACCCAGTTTCCTGAATCACCTACTTGTTCAAATTCTGCCTGAGGGCCAAGCATATTTGGGACTCCCCTTATAAAGGCAAATTTCTTTCCATTTAGTAGTGAAGTTGGGCAAGGTTGGTTGTGAAGCTTGGCAAGTTCGGGTTTGTAATCAAACATCTCAAGCTGTGAAGGTGCGCCAACCATATGTAAATAAATAACACTTTTTACTTTAGCGAAATGAGGCGGAGGTAATGGGGCTAATGGGTTTAACGCCCTATTTAAAAGAGGGTCATAATTGTTTTTTGAAGAAGTACAAGCCCCCATAAGACTACTCAGTGCGATGCCTCCTAACCCTAATGCACAATCTTTAATAAAATGCCTTCTAGTGGTTGAGGCTAAAGATTGGCTTTTTAATTCTATTGAAAGTTTTTCTAAATCTGTCATACTTACGATCGGGTTATAAACTCATCTAAATTCATTACTGCATTAGCTACAATTGTTAGAGCAGCGACCTCCTTTTCAGGAGTTTCTTCAGTGCCAAAAAAAGCATTTAGCTGTTCAGGAAAAGCTGAATATTCTTTTAATGCGGCCTCATATAAATCTAAAAGCAAAGTAATTTTTTCTTCTGAAGGTGTAACATAAAGGGCATCTTCATAAAGATTTTGAATAATCGATTTTGGTGAATTGGAAAAAGGGTAACGTCGAGCAAATGCATAGGCAGCTTCTAAAAAAACGGGATCGTTTAAAGTTACTAAAGCTTGTAATGGTGTATTGGTTGGTGTTCGATTAATTAAACACACTTCCCGACTTCCAGCATCAAAAGAAACAAATGAGGGATAAGGACTGGTTCTTTTATAAAAAGTATATACAGCACGTCGATAGCGATCTTCTCCTTTACTTTCTTTCCATAGATTTCCTAAATATTGATGTTCCCATACACCATCGGGCTGAGGGGGCATTACACCAGGACCGTACATCTTTTTGGAAAGTAGTTGTGATACATACAATGCTTGATCGCGAATTTGTTCAGCAGTCAATCTCTTTTTTGGACCTACAGCGTAAAATGTATTTAAAGGGTCTCGGGTATGTTTATCTTCAGACCACTGGGAAGACTGCTGATAGGTAGCAGAAGTCATTATTGTTTTTAAAAGGGCTTTAATACGCCACTGCTGAGTTGTCATTAAATCAACGGAAAGCCAGTCTAATAACTCTGGATGTGTAGGGGGTTCAGACTGTGTGCCTAAATCTTCCAATGTAGTAACTAACCCTTTGCCAAAGAGCTGTGCCCAAACTCGATTCACCAATGTTCGAGCAGTAAGTGGGTTTTTATCACTTACTAACCATTGGGCCAAACCGAGCCTATTTTTTTTCCAACTTGAATCCCATGGAGCTATATTTTCAGGAACATTTGGTGAAACTTCTTCCCCCTGAGCCAACCAACTCCCCCGTTCAAAAAGACGTGTTTTTCGCTCCATAAATGAGGGATTTTCTACTAAAATAGGGCTGGTGCTTTCAGGGGCATTGAGCACGTCTAAATAAGTTTTTTCAATTGCGGCATATCCTTTTTCTTTTTTCCCTGGAAGATCAGGAGCAAAAGCAAACCAATGAATTCTACTGGTGTTTTGTTCAGGCCCTAAGCGATTGTTTTTGGCTTCAATGTAAAGATCAAAAGGCTTATTTTGTTTTGAGAAAGAAATTTTAGCAATGTTCCAATTTGATTTTTTCAAATTCAACTTTCCTAATACAGATCCATTAGGACCATTTTTTCTTAAGGTTATTTGGGTACCATCAACGTCTGCTGAATAGTAAAAATAAAGCGATGTATGCCCTTGGGTATCTACATTGCGTAAGTAAGCGGACCCATTATTCCACAAAGCTAAATATTTGCTATCTGACAATTCCCCAAGAACAAAATCAGTACAATTATGAAGTTGGTATTTTGGTTCTATGACATGGGCAAACCGTTCAAAATAAATTGCTTTATCAGCGGAATCATTTTCTTCAATCCACTGAACAACCTTTTGTAGTTTTTTCTCCTCAATGTCTGAATATACTCTGTAAATTGGCGCTTCATCGGGAGTATCTTCATCACGGGTATTATTAAAAAAAGCCATGAGTTCATAATATTGTTCGTGCTTAATTGGATCGTAAGGATGACTATGGCATTGAACACAACCTATGGTGGTGCTTTGCCACACATCAAAGGTGGTATTTACCCGATCAATCACTGCAGCAACACGAAACTCTTCATCTTCAGTACCCCCTTCATCATTATTCATTGTATTTCTATGAAATCCAGTAGCCACTAACTCATCAGAGGAAGGATTAGGCATTAGATCTCCAGCTAATTGCAATTGAGTAAAACGATCAAAAGGCATGTCTTGATTAAATGCACGGATCACCCAATCACGATAGAGCCAGATGGAACGTGCAGGATCTTTTTCATAGCCTCTAGAATCAGCATAACGTGCGAGATCTAACCACCAACTTGCCCAATGTTCTCCAAAGGCTGTATTTTCCATCAAGCGATCTAAATATGTAGAGTAAGTCATCTTTTGGTTAACAAAGGAATCAAACAGAATTCGGTTTGGGGGTAAACCAGTAAGGTCTAATGCGGCACGACGTGCCAATACAGCGAATTGGGCTTTTGGATTTGGGATAAGGTTATTATCCTTCATTTTTTGCCCTATAAAACCATCTATCGGATGTGTTTTAAATCCATATTCTGCAAAGGAATTTGAAAGGGTAGGAATTTCTTTTTTTAAAGGCGGGATATAGGCCCAGTGTGTACCCCATTTTGCCCCTTGATCAATCCAATCGGTTAATAATTGAATCTCTTCTCTTGATAAGGCAGGTTTTCTATAGGGCATACGCTGTTCAATATCATTTTCTTTTAAGACCTGTATCATTTTGCTTTTTTCAGCTTGACCACGAACAATCGCTGGATGACCTGATGACAGGGAGGCCATAGCTTCTTCTTCAAATAAAACACTAAACCCTCCGTTTTTCTTTACCCCTCCATGACAGGAAATACACTTCGTGTTGAGCAAGGGTTTCACTTGAGATGAAAAATCTACTTCAGAAGTAGTGGAGTCACAACTATAAATTAGAAGGCTTAGTCCTAAGAGGAGAAGAAAATATAAATGTTTTTTTGGTTTCATGAGCCATCCTTAATGTTCCTTAAAAACTGAACTGTTCACTAAAGTTAGATAAAAATTATCACTCATTAAAAACGGAGAAATGATTCTACTCGAGGATAAGATTTTTCATCTATATTAGAAAAATATTAAAAACAATATGAATTCTCTCTACTTCAATTTAGTATCTCTACGCTTCCTTTTATTAATATTACTGTTAGCATCATGTCAACCCGCTCTAAAAGTTAAGCAGCCTGAACTAAAGGTCACCTCTGTTAACCTGATTCAAGAGCAGGGATTCAACTTTAAAGACTTAAATAAAAATGGAATTTTAGACTTCTACGAGGATTGGCGAAATTCTTCTGAAGTACGCGCGGCAGACTTGGTCTCTAAAATGTCATTAGAAGAAAAAATAGGGTTTATGATTATTAGCACCATTCGAATGGAAAACGAAGGAGGTTTTGGCGGATCACCCTCAGAATATCCAATTGGGGATGGGTTTAATGAAACGGATATAGTTACTGAGCAGAATTTTTTTACTAGAGTGCCCATGGCAGAACCATTTATGTCAAGCGCTGGGACCACAAAAGCAATTCAGGATTTTCAGGAAAGGCATTTTATTTTACGCTCTAATCCTGATGTGAAAACCTTAGCCTCATGGCATAATCGGTTACAATCATTTTGTGAAGCTCAACCCCTAGGGATACCGGCCATAATAGCCTCAAATCCAAGAAATCATGTGGTCTCTGATGCAGCAGTGGGATTAAGTTTAGGCAAAACTGTTTTTTCTCAATGGCCAGGTGAACTGGGACTATCTGCAACACGTGATTTAGATTTGATTCAAACATTTGCTGATATGGCACGACAGGAATGGAGAGCCGTAGGATTACGAAAAGGATATATGTATATGGCAGATTTAAGCACAGAACCTCGATGGCAAAGAATTGAAGGCACATTTGGAGAAGATCCAGAATGGGTTGCTCAAGTAATTTCTGCCGTTGTAAAAGGGTTTCAAGGACCCGCCCTTTCTTCCACTTCAGTTGCTTTAACAACAAAACATTTTCCTGGTGGGGGAGCTACTTCTGGGGGTCAAGACCCTCATTTCAAATGGGGACGAAAAGCACTTTTTGAGGGGGGCGCTTTTGAAAGGCACCTTATCCCTTTTAAGGCAGCTATTGAAGCCGGAACCTCAGCAATTATGCCGTATTACTCCTTCCCGTTGCATACGCCTTATGATACTCTTGGCATTGCTTTTAACAAACCGATTTTAACAGATTTGTTGCGAAATGAATTAGGCTTTAACGGGATTATTAATTCCGATACGGGACCTATACGAATGATGCCTTGGGGGGTTGAAAACCGATCCGTAGAGGAGCGCTATGTATTGGCTCTAAAAGCAGGAATCAACCTCTTTTCTGGCTCTGCAGATCCTACAGCACTTTTAGAAACGGTTCGAAAACATGAGGAACTACTTCCTCTTGTTGATGATTCTGTTCGCCGTTTATTGATTGAAAAATTTGAATTGGGCCTTTTTGAAAACCCCTATGTAGATGTGGATGAAGCCGAATCTGTTGTAGGGCAATTGGTTTTCCAAGAAAAGGCTAAAGAAGCCCACCAAAAATCAATTGTATTACTGAGGAATCATTCTTCACCCTTAGGGCCATTCTTACCTCTCGCTCCCAACACCAAACTTTATGTAGAAATTGCAGGAAAGGTACCCACAATCGATTCTGCCAATGGGAATGAGTATCCATATGAATGGGTTAGCACACCAGAAGAGGCTGACGTTCTTCTGTTTTGGGTTTTACCCAAAGGCAAATCTCTTTTTGAATCAAAAGGCCAACCGATTTCTATACAATTATCAGACAATAAGGTTGACACTGCTCCGCTACAGAAATGGATAAACCAAAAGCCCACTATACTTGCTATAAACTATACAAATCCTTGGGTAATAGACGAGCTTTATAATGAAAATACGCCCAACGTTAAAGGAGTTTTAGCCACTTTTGGAACTACCCTTGAAGCCCTTTTGGATGTAGTTTCGGGAAAAGTTAATCCCACAGGAAAAATGCCATTTACAACGCCCCTTAGCTCCTCGGCTGTGGAATCACAAAAAGCTGACATACCGGGGTACGAGGAAAAGCCTCCCTATGCGTTGTTTCAATACAATGAAGGACTGTCTTACGAAACGCCTATTCCGTAATTTTAGGCTTAAAATCTGAAACGCGGTAAACCTTTCCATTGCTTTTGGTAAACACATAGAGGGTTTCCCTGTGTCCTTTCCCAAAACGCAGATCAACACGTTCATTGGGGCGAACGGCTTGAAGTGAGGTGTAACCCCCTTCAATTTGAATGCCCACTTTTTGAATGGAAGCGGAATGGTTTTCTCGAATTTCGATTAAGGGACTTACAAAAAAAGTTCCTCTTGGGATATCGCCAAAAAGGTATTTTTGGTAAAGTGCGGGTATTTCTTTGCCCCCGTATACAAACCCCCCTGAAACGGCATTTCCTTCATCATGATCGTATTCAATAACGGGGTTAATAAAAAGTGGAGTTTCTTCTTCAGGAAGGGAATACACCATTTCGGGATTAGCGTCAACATCAAAAAGAAAACTCCCTTCGCGAAAAGGCCATCCGTAATGTCCTCCTTTTACCACAAGGTTTACCTCTTCCACACTGTGTTGACCTATATTAGATACTAGCATTTTTCCACTGCCTGTAGAGTCCCATGATATTCGATGTGGGTTTCGAAATCCCATACTCCAAATTTCGGGTAGCCCCGTGGCATCGCCAACAAAAGGATTGTCAGGGGGAATTCCATACTGTCCATTAGTACTGTTTGTTCCTTTTGGATCTATTCGGATCACACTTCCCCAAAGGTATTCTTTCCTTCCACAGATTTCAGGATGACCGGCAAGAGCGGCACCACCGTCTCCAATACCCAAATACAACATTCCGTATTCTGTACTCGATGGATCAACGGTAGGATTAAAAGTCAATTCTTGGCAGCCGTGAATTCCAGTGATCATATCGATACGCAGAAGTTCTCGATGTGTTCCCGAAAAGGGAGTGACTGTGGGTGTTTTCGTTTCCCATTCCGTAAGCACCCATTGCAAAGTAGTTTTAGCTCCCTCTGGCGCGGCAAAATCAGCGGGTTTAGTTTGAGGGGGCTCAGTGTGGGTGGTATACAATAGTCCGTTTTGTTCAAAATCAGGATGAAAAGCAAAACTTCCTAAACCTGAACCCAAACCGGGCCGATCAATAAAGGAGTCTACCGCAGTATGCAATGCTAAATAGGGTTGAGCTTCATCACCTTCAATTTCATAAAGAATTCCTCTTAAGTCAGAAATGAAGAGCCTTTCATTGTCTGCTATTTTTAGCGGACGTAAGGTGTTGATTCGAGTTTCTGGGGCTTCTTCTGAACTGGCAGGGACTGTAATAAATTCTTCTAGCACTAATGTAAAATCTGATTCTTTAATGGACTCTGGAATAGGATTTATTAATCCACCCTTTCGATTATTTGCATT
>JALRBW010000013.1 GCA_023257625.1 Flavobacteriaceae bacterium
ATGGGGTTGTGATTTGATAGATAACCCCAAAACTAAAAATGCCTCAACCAACGTCATTCCTGAGTTTAAAATTCATATTTTTTTATTATATTTAAATATTAAACTATAAATCAATTCATATGAAAAAAATACTACTTGTATTATCAATTACACTTTTTGCTTATTCCTGTCAATCAGGAAAACATGTTGATTTCGAAAAAAACACTGAATTAGCTAAAGATTATTTCAATCAATTTGAAAAGAGAAATATTGATGCTGTATTTGAATATCTTCATCCAGACATCGAATGGCATATGCCAGTCTATGGGTTAGATATGGGTGGTATTGAAGAAGTTAAAGAAGCAATACTTGGTTATCAATCAGAATATGATGATTTAAAATTTACTGCAGACTATTGGTTGCCTGGTGTAAATACTGAAACTGGGAAACCTGATGGGAGTACTCGAGTATATGGAACTTGGACTTCAACTCATAAAAGAACAGGTAAAAAAACAAAACTGACTTCTTATCATTCATTTGAATTTCAAGATGGTAAAATTATTAGAGGAGGTGATTGGTTTGATTTAGGTGGCATGATGAACTCACTTGAGCCAAGTTCTTTGCTAAAGGGAAATTTAATTGGACTCCATAAACTAAAGATTAAATTAAATAAAGGTTTTAATATTGATGATTTTGAAGATTATTTTACTCAAATATTAGTTCCTGCATATAATAAAGCCTATATGGGTGCAAAGGTTCATCTTATAAAAAGCAACAAAGGAACTGATTTAAATTCTTTAGGAATGCTTTGGATATTTGAATCAGAGGAGTTTTTATCTAAGTTATGGAATTCAGATGGTACTTCAACAGAGCTTAATACATCCATAAATGAAAGTTTAGCAGACGTCAATTCAGGTCTTTCAAAAATAGGTACGTGGACCTCTGAATTTTCGGATTGGTTAGTACAATAGCTTTAATTTAATTATGATTAACCCTCCAAACGGAGGGTTTTTTTTATGTAATCCCACTTACATTAAAATAAATTTAAAATTTTCAACAAGTTTTTTTAAACTCTCTTAAAATTTGGGCTAATACCTATCCATATTACTATTATTTTCTTGTAAAAAAATTATTGAAATAAAGGATCTGATATTGAATGGCATTTCCCCAATAGTCCCAATTATGAACCCCAGGCCTTTCAATATATTCATGTTTTATATTTCTTTCCAATAGATTGTCATGAAGCCTCCTGTTATCTTCAAAAAAGAAATCATCATATCCACAATCAATTATTAATTTGATATCACTATCAATCAAATGAAGCATATTGATTACGGTATTTTCTTCCCATATATTTTTGTTTTGGGAATAAGTCCCTAAACGCTTTTTTATATCCCAATTATTAGGAAATGGACGAATATCAACTCCTCCACTCATACTTCCGGCTGCTCCCCAAATATCTTGATGTTTTAAAGCCAAATACAAAGCACCATGACCTCCCATACTCAGACCTGTTATGGCTCTGTTTTCTTTGTTAGAAAAAGTAGCGTATTGGGTTTCAACAGCTTTTGTTAGCTCTTTTGAAACATACGTTTCGTATTGCATTGTCTCATCTATAGGACTGTCAAAATACCAACTCGTTTTACCCCCATCAGGACATACAATTATTATGTCTAATTCATCTGCATAATTTTGAATACTAGGCACTTTAGAAATCCAATCTTTATAGTCACCTCCCGCCCCATGAAGTAGGTATAAAACAGGTTTTTTCTCCTTGCTTTTATTGTAATTCTTAGGTGTAATAACAGTATTTAAAATTGTTTTCTGCATCACCTCGCTATACACTTTTAGGGTGTCAACTTGTGCAAAAGCAACTTGAACAAAAAACAGAGTGATGAAAAAAACTGCAATTGAGGTGTTAAAACGATTCATGCTTGTGAATTTACTTGTACCATTAAAAATCAGTAGAATACAATAACACAGGCACATTAGCCGATTGAAATTCGGTTTCAAAGGCTTTAAAATCCTCGTCAATTATTCGCTGCAGAACCTCCCGTTGCTTTATCCATTCTGATTCTATATCCTGATGCCTTTCCATTGCGCCCTTTGTAACTTGGGGTTCTTCAGCATCTACAAAATCTTTAAGATACATCCATTCCGCATTGAGTTTATTATTGAAATTTATTACGTCTTGAAATGTTTTTTGCTGGGGTTGAATCAATTCTTGTTCCCATTGATTCAATTTTTCTTGAATTACTTTTGCTTTTTCTAACAATACGCTAAAGTTTTCATGGTCTTCTAAAATGGATTGATAATGGGATAATTGGCCTTTAACACTCCGCATGGAAGTGACGGTTTGGTGTATATTTTGAATCCCTTTTTCAATTTCTTCTAATAAAGCCTGTTGTTTGTCAAAATCTTCGGCTGTGGTTTTAAGGTTTGGATTGGGAAGAATATTAAAGTCAACGGTTTTACTTTCGTTGTTAAAGCTTAACCGAGCACTATATTTCCCTGGAGCAACACGAGTTCCGTTATAACTTCCATACACAAATACATTTTCAACACTGGGCAGTGTAGCTCTTCTCAAGTCCCAATGAAACCGATTAAACCCTTCTTTTGCTGGAAGTTGTGCTTCTAGAGCAGGGCCTCCGGGCCAAGATTTTTGGTTTTCTTTTTGTTTCGATGAATATTGACGAATTACCGTATCTCCTTTTAAAATTTCAAGAGTTACCGCTAAAGAATCTGTATTTTGAGGAAGGTAATAATCTAAGATAACACCATTAAGCGGATTCGTTCCCTGTGTACTGTTTTTTGGAGTTAGTCCTGAAAAAATACGATAGTGATCTTTGGGGGATACCAAATGGAGTCCACTTACTTTAGTTTGTTCTTGAAGTGCACTCAAGTCGTCCAATATCCAAAAGGAACGCCCTGCTGTGGCAGCAATTAAGTCGTTGTCTTGAATAAATAAATCATTAATAGGTACAATGGGTAGATTATTTTGAAAAGCGTCCCAGTGGTTCCCATCGTCATAAGAGATATAAAATCCTGTTTCTGTTCCGGCGTAGAGCAATCCGGGAACTTTTTGATCTGCACGAACTACGCGAACAAATGTATGGGCTCCAGAAATTCCTTCAGTAATTAACTCCCAGCTATCACCGTAATTTTTTGTTTTGTATATATAAGGAGTTAAATCCATAAACTTATACCGCATTAGGGTAATGTAAGCTGTAGCTGCATCATGAGGAGACACTTCGATACTGTTAATAATCCCTTCTTTGGCCTCTTTAGGAGTTACGTTTTTCCAATTTTTTCCCCCATCGCGGGTTAGGTGAACCAGGCCATCATCACTTCCTGCCCAAAGTACTTGTGAATCAAAGGGTGAAGTGGCAAGACTCATCAGTGTATTGTAGTTTTCGCCCCCAGCAGCTTCATTGGTAAATGGAGCGCCACCTGATTCTTGTTTTGATTTTTCATTACGGGTTAAATCAGGACTAATCACCTCCCAGTCTATTCCTCCATTTTGAGTTTTAAACACCACATTACCCGCATGGTAAAGAATGGTAGGGTCAGAATGTGCAGTAATTATTGGAGCATTCCAATTAAATCGATATTTAAAATCTTTAGGAAAATTTCCTAATGAAAGCTCAGGATATTCTTTTATTTCTTTAACCGATTGGGTGGCGCGATGCCATCGGTCTATAATCCCTTGATAACATCCACCATATACCACTTGAGGATTAAAGGGATCAAAGGCTAAAAAAGCACTTTCACAGCCTGCAACAGAGTACCAATCTTTCCAATCTATACCACTATCACCGTCTCTACTTTTTATACCAATAGCTGAATTGTCTTGTTGTCCTCCATAGACATGGTAGGGTACTTGTGCATCAGCAATAACACGATAAAATTGAGCAGTAGGTTGATTTTGTTGCGTACTCCAGCTTGCGCCTCCGTTTAAAGAAATATTTGCGCCTCCGTCGTTTGAATTGATCATTATTTGATTATTCTGTGGGTGAATCCATAAATGATGGTTGTCGCCATGAGGTGTAGACAGGGTTTGGAAGGTTTTTCCTTTATCAATTGATTTAAGGGTTGGGGCATTTAAAACATACACTACATTTTCATTTTGTGGATCAGCAAATATTTCCATGTAATACCATGAACGGGCTACAGTAACTCTGTTGTTATTAACCTGTTTCCATAGGGCACCTCCGTCTTCAGAAAGGTAAACGCCCCCTTGATCTCCTGAAGCTTCTAGATTGATATAAACCACTTTTGAGTTTGCTCTCGATACCGAAATCCCCGCCTTGCCGAAATTCGCCGGTAATCCTTTTTCCAAACGAACCCAATCGTCTCCTCCGTTAGTTGACTTGTAGATTCCTGAACCTAATCCTCCCGACATCATTTGCCAGGGTGTTCGTTCATGTTCCCACATGGCTGCGTATAAAATTCTTGGGTTATTCATATCCATACTTAGTGACGCTGCTCCAACACGCTCATTGACATACAATACCTTTTTCCAGCTTTTTCCACCATCTGTAGTTTTATAGACTCCCCGATTTTCACTTGGCCCATATTGTGCCCCTTGTACCGCAACATAAAAGACATCTGGATTTGTGGGGTGAATTTCAATATTCGCTATATGACGAGAATTTTCTAATCCTAAGTGAGACCATGAGACTCCACCATCCTCAGATTTGTAAACCCCATCGCCCATAGAGGTCATTACCCCTCGTGCAGCGTGCTCTCCCATACCAACAACAACTATATTAGGATCACTTTCAGAAACGGCAATTGCCCCAACTGTACCTGTTTTAAAAAACCCATCTGACACATTGAACCAATGCGCACCATTATTTTCTGTTTTCCAAACACCTCCCCCAGTGCTTCCCATATAAAACGTACCAGGTTCATTAACTACACCTGTTGATGTAACACTTCTACCGCCTCTGAAGGGTCCTATATTACGCCAATTCAAGTTGTTGTATTGCAATAGGGCAAAAGATTCCTTTTTGTCATTTTTCTTCTTTTTTTGACTAAAAGAAAACGTAGTACATAGAAGTAATAAGAGCAAGTAGTGTGATGAAATTCTCATGATATAATTAATATGAAGTATAGTTAGTTTTTTATTTTTTTATATAATTAAAAAAAGGGTCTTAAAATAGAACCCTTTTTTTAATGCTAACTAATTTACAAAAAAGGAATGAGTGTAAGCAAAAAGCGTTTTTATTGTATTAAGCTTTTAGTTGACTAAATACTGAGTGTGATAAAATACTTCTTCATTTTAATGAAATACAAGCACTGTTTCAAGTAATAGATTTTAAAAGAAAGATTACTTTTTAAGCATAAGTTACTATTTCTTATCAACTTTCACTTTATAAAATACACCCTTTATCTTTGTAAAAAAACAAATGAGTTCAACTGTATCTATAGCCGTTTATGGTACCTTAAAAAAAGGACTTTCAAATCATACTACATATATGAAAAATGCTGCATATATGGGGAAAGGAAAAACATTTGATTCCTATAAAATGGTTATAGAAAATGGTATTCCATTTGTATTTTCAAAAACAAGTGAATCTGGATTTAACATCACTGTTGAAGTATATAAAATTGATCTCCCAACTCTTGATGATATTGATGTTTTAGAGGAACACCCCAATTGGTATGTGAGAAAACAAATACCTATATTACTCGAATCAAAAAAAATTGAAATTGCCTGGATGTATTTTAATGATACAGTTATTGACAGTGGTATATATTTAAACAATTTTGTAGAATAAAAGCATTCTTTTAGCCTCTGTAAATAGATTGTATCTTTAGTTCATGAAATGGAGATTGATTTTTTTACATTATATAGTACTAATGATGGGGTGTAGCAAAGAAAAACTACCCAGCACTTTTTTAGAAAAATACCATAATACTTTTTGGGAAGCAGCCGATGGCGGTAATTCGAACCTTGGTTTTTACGATGATCCTATTCAATTCATTTGGACACAATATTGCAGTGTTTCTGGATTTGGAGATTTTACTATCAAAACTCCTGAAGATTTTATCATTACAAAAAACACACCTGAGGCGCTCTACTTTTCCATCGTCTTTATAACGGAATGTGATCCTATAATTTATTTAGATTGGAAAGTGGATGCTTATGAAGAGGAACAACTCATTATGCTTACCCGAAAAAGACTAATTGGATATAAAGATTGTGAACTTTATAAGGATGGAGGGGATTTTTCAACTGGTTATTATCGTTCTGAAAATAACTTAGATTTTGTTTGTAACCAAGTAGCTTTTCCTTCTTTATGAGGATTATTTTTAATCAATTAAATATGATATTAAAATTACCACATACTTTCTTCTTTAAAATCTAAAGTATTAATTCATGAAAAAAATCTACCTTTTAATAATGTAAACGATTTTTTAAAACTAAAATTTAAAATTTTATGCTTCCTATTCAACGAAAATTATTTGTGTTTTTTTTGGGGTTTAATATAATTATCGCTCAAGTGCCTGAAGGAAAAAAAGTGGTAAGTCTACTTCATATTTATAATATTGAAACTGGTCAATATGAAACTCTTTTAAAAGAGAATAGACACTTTGAAGCTCCGAACTGGTCGCCAGATGGAACATTTTTACTCATAAATTCTAATGGTGTTTTAGAAAAAATAAATGTTTCCAATGGAAAATCTACCCCCTTTAACACAAGTCCCGTTGAACGATGTAATAATGATCATGGTTACAGTTTCGATGGAAAAACACTTTATATATCTAGTGGGAAAAAAGAAATTGAACAACACACTTCTTTTATATATAAAGTAGATGCGAAGGGGGGAAAGCCAGTGCAAATTACTCCAAAGACACCATCCTATTGGCACGGAGTTTCACCTGATGGACAATATATTGTTTATTGTGCAGAACGTAATGGAAATTATGACATCTTTAAGATGAAAAGTACTGGAGGGGAAGAAATAAGATTAACTACTGAAGAGCATCTTGATGATGGCCCAGAATATGATTCAAAAGGAAATTTTATTTATTTTAATTCTTACCGAACACAACAAATGCAAATTTGGCGAATGCAACCCGATGGTAAAGATCCTGAACAATTAACTACAGATTCTTATTCTAATTGGTTTCCTCATGTGTCACCAGACAATTCAAAATTCATAATGATTAGCTATATAGAAGATCAAAAGCAAGGGCATCCCTTTGGTCGTCAAGTAAAGTTGAGAATGTATGACCTTTTAACAAAAGAAATAAAAGATTTAACTAAACCTTTTTATGGAGGACAAGGAACAATAAATGTGAATTCTTGGCACCCTGAGGGTACGCAATTTGCTTTTGTAAGCTATGAATTGGTAGACGAGTATAATTAAGAACTAATCGTTTTTTTGAAATTTACCTGTTTGTCTATTTCTTCTTCTTTCTAGTTGCTGCGCTTTAATAAAAGATGAACGCGTGTAACGTTTACCATCAATATAAACTGAGGAAATACCTTTTGGAAATTCGTAGAGTAAAATACGACTAGACATTTGGTTATTTTAAAAAAGGATGCTAAAGTTAAAAAAAATTATTTTACAAATAAAAAATCAAACTTTTTTTTAAAATATTAAGGCTTAAAAAACTCTTCTTCCGAAATCTGAAAATAATTTCCAATTTGAGAGGCATCAAAGAAAAAATTAAATGTATGCTTCTCTCCAAAGTTAATTGCCGTTCGATCTAAATCTTCATAAAAAAAATCTTTCGATTTAAACTGAACATACAAACGAGTGATGGGTAAATCTTTAAATATATAGGTGTCATTATTTCTTATATAAACATGACGAAGGTATTTTTTTTCTTGATCACGAATTAATACTATTATGTCATGATCTACTTCATTTACTAATACTAATGACGCATTTGAAACAGTATTAAAAACTTCTGGTGGAAATCGATGTGAAAACGTTTTATCACCCGTCTTTCCTCTTTGGGCAAAAACAGAGCTAGTGATGAGTAAAATTGCAAAGATTAGGGTAGTTTTTTTCATAATAAAATAAGGATAAAATTTATTTTTTAGTTGACTCCATAAATTGTAACAAATCTTCTTTAAATTTTTTCATAGAAGGTGGATGGATATACATCATATGGCCTGACTCATAATAAGTCATAGTTAAATTATTGCGAATTTCAGGAGCTAAATACAGATGATCGACGGTATGCTCAACACCATAAAAAACTGTAGCTAAATCATAATATCCATTCATAATAAGCACTTTCATATTAGGATCTTTACTCATTGCACTAGCCATGTCTATCGCTGTGTTTATGGCAATTTGAGTGCCCCATCCTTGATTACCTCGGTGACTCCAATCCCATTTAAAGGTGGAATCAACTCCTGCTGTAGTTTTATAATTTAACTCTTTAGATACACCCAATTGAGTGTAAAGATAGTCCAAGAATCCGATGGTATACGCTGGGGAAATAGCATCACTTTGTGGGTCAGTTATAGCAAATTGATTCAAAGTATTTTCATTTATCCCAATGTATCGAGAATCTAACCTACCTATGGTTTTTGCTTTATCACGTAAGAGTTCGTTAAAAAACTCTCCAGCTTTTACTTTTAAATGTGCACGTTTCCAAAAGTCAACTGAACAACCTGCATAACGTACCATTTGTTCTGCAATACGTTGCTTTTCATTCTCTGAAATTCGAGTACCTTTAAATAATGCAGGAGAATACTCATTTTCAGTAAATGCTCGAACTTCTTCAACAAAACTTTCAATAGATTTTGATTGCATTTCACTATTAAGTTGTTGGTGATAATGAGCTGTAGCAGCGTAAGTTGGAAAATGAACTATATAAGGTAAATCATCATTCGGAGGAAATGTTAAGGTACGTAAATCAAAAACCGCAGAAACCATTATAACTCCATTCATTGCGTACCCTCTATCCAATAAATAATTCATAACTCCAGCATTTCGGAAAGTTCCATAGCTTTCACCTAAAAGAAACTTTGGAGATTGAAGTCTATCATATGTTTTAAGAAATTGCATTATAAAAAGGCTCGTTGCACGAATATCTTGATCAACTCCCCAGAAATCTTTTCCCTCACTTTTACCAATTAGTTCGCTTAATCCTGTCCCTATTGGATCCATCATTACTACATCCGCATAATCTAAAATAGAATATGGATTATCTTCAAGAGTATAGGGTGCAGCTGGGTTGTAATTCGGATCATTAACTATAATTCGTTTTGGGCCCATAATACCCATATGTAGCCAATAGGAAGATGACCCAGGGCCTCCATTAAAAGAGAAAATGATAGGTCTTTCTTTTCCTGCACCTTCTTTAAAATAAGCAGTAAAACCATGAAGAGCTATGGGTAAATTTTTTTCATCACGTAATTCCATAGTCCCTGCAAGGGTATTAAATTTTAAAGTTTGATTTTCAGTTTTTAAAGTTTGAATACTTTTAAATATTTGGGCTTTAGGCACCGTATCTTGTTTTTGTGCATAAAAGCTAAAGGGAAGAATTAAAAGTAAAATAAACAGATATGAGTAATTGGCTTTCATTTTAAATATTTTTATTGAGTTCTTAAACGAAACAGATACGTTTGTACTACCCTTAGGATTAAATCAAAGCTACTAAGAAACTGTTAAATGAGAAAACGCCTTTCTTGAAAAATAAACTAAAAATAAAGCGGCAGCAACAAACAATGTAAATGCCCAATTGAGTTTAAACAAATGTGCTAAATACCCTACGAATGGTGGAGCAAGTAAAACACCAATAGTAGAATAAGTACCAACTATAGAAATGGCCATGCCAGGAGCATACTTTTTTGATTGTCCAGCCAACATGAATGACATAGGGAATATTGAAGCTACTCCAAATCCTGTAATGAAGAAGCCCAGTAAAGCTGTATAAAAATATGGCATCAAAATCAGTATGCTTACACCTATTACAATGACAATTGTACTTAGGGTAAATAATTTTTTCATACCAATAGCATCAATCCAACGGTCAACAAAAAAACGGGAAAGAGTCATTGATATCATAAAAACGAGATAACTCAACGTAAATAATTCTGCTCCCACAATATCTCTAAAATAAACACTGCTCCAATCGTAAATCCCCCCTTCACAAACCGCAGCACAAAACACCACCAAACCTATATAGAGTATAAATTTATCGGGCTTCCCAAAATACAACTTATTCCCACTTACTTCCCTGTCATTTTTTAGTAAATAACGACTAACTAACAGCATTACCACAAAGGATACAATTGCGATGATGATTATATGGATTGCTATAGAAACTCCATAATTTAACATCGAGGTAGAAGCCAAAAGCCCACAAAGGCCCCCTAAGCTCCATATTCCATGAAATCGACCATTTATCTTTTTTGTATATTGTTTTTGAAGCTGAATAGCTTGTGTATTCATTGAAATATTAATGACCCGCATAGAAAACGCAAAAAGAAATACAGATAAGACTAATAGTTCAAATCGAGTAGAAAGACCAATTCCTATAAGACCTATTAGAAAAAAAATGAACCCGACCTTTAAGGGCTGTCGACTATCAAATTTTGATACCAACCAACCTGAAAATGGTAATCCAAGTAATGAACTAATAGGTAGAATAAAAAGAAAACTCCCTAGGGTAGCTTCATCCATAGCAAAAGTAGCTTTTAAAGTAGGAATTCTTGATGCCCATGTAGAAAAACAAAACCCTGATAAAAAAAAGAAAATGCTTAGTGCAATTCGATTTTTTTCCTTATTGTTCATGTTAAATAAATATGCGCAAAGATGATATCTATTTTTTAGAACTTAAATACTTAACCTATTTAATTTTAAAATAATTACCTTAGATTTATTCAAATAAAAAACAGTAATACGGTATGAAAAAAAAACATCGTAATTCAAGACGAGATTTTATCAAAAAAAGTGTCGCTGCATCATCTATAATGATAATTCCTAGGCACGTGTTGGGTGGGCCAGGTTATTTAGCCCCAAGTGATCAATTAAATTTAGCTGCAATAGGTTCTGGTGGAAAAGGAGCAAGCGATATTAGTAATGCTTCAGTTCAAGGTAGAGAGCATGTTGCTGCACTTTGTGATGTTGATTTTTCTGGAAGTGCCTCTAAAACTGCTCAAAAATTCCCAAAAGCTAAACAATATGCCGATTACCGAGTTATGCTTGATAAAGAAAAAGATATTGATGCGGTAACAATTTCAACTCCAGACCATGTTCATGGCCCTGCAGCCGCTTATGCTATGGAACGTGGCATACATGTATATGTTCAAAAGCCTATGACGCACAATATTCGTGAGGCAAGAATGCTTACAGAAATGGCACGAGAAAAAAAGATTGTTTCTCAAATGGGTAATCAAGGAGGATCGAATCCTTTACTCAATATGGTTCAACATTGGATAGACAGTGATGAATTAGGGGCAATTTCAGATGTCCAAATTTGGACAAACCGACCAGTATGGCCGCAAGGTGTTCCTATGCCTGATCCCAATCCAAGTTTAAAACCAGATGCCTTAAACTGGGATTTATGGCTTGGCCCGGCAAAAGAAAAACCATATACCCCAAATATGCATCCCTTTAGTTGGAGAGGTTGGTGGGATTACGGAACAGGTGCGCTAGGAGATGTAGGATGTCACTTAATTGATATTCCGTTCCGAACTTTAGGTCTTAAATATCCAAAATCTGCTGAGTGTAGTGTTGGAAGTGTTTTTTCAAGAATGTGGACGCCAGACTACAATCCTGAAGGATGTCCATCTTCATCATTTATTACTATTAATTTTGACGCCTCTGAAAAAAGCAAATCACCCATAAAAATGACTTGGAGTGATGGTGGTATTCGCCCTGCACACCCAGATATAATCCCTGCAGATAGTGATATTGGAGGAAAGGAAAGTGCAAATGGTGTTCTAATAATTGGTCAAAAGGGTATTATTTCAACCAATATTAATGATAGTTCACCTTTGATGCCCAAACTCTATCGATACGATGGTACAACAGATTTTGGTCCAGAAGTTGAAGAAATGATTGAGCCAGAATACGGTCATCAACGTAAATGGGTAGATGCCTGTAAAGCTGGGTTTGGTAGCAAAGAACATTTAGCGCTGACTTCTTCATTTGATTATGCTGGTCCGATGACAGAAACTGTTCTTATGGGGAATTTAGCCATACGAAGTTATCTCATACGAAAAGAAAATTCCAAAGGCCAAATGGAATATTATGGACGTAAAAAACTTCTATGGGATGGAGAAAATATGAGAATCACCAACTTTGAAGAAGCAAATCAATTTGTTACTCGAGACTATCGTGAAGGATTTAAAATATAAGTAATAAAAAACCCCTGGCTAATGACAGGGGTTTTTTAATTAAAGCTTTCTCATCCAAATATTTCGATAACTCACTAAATCTCCATGATCTTGAAGGAGTAATGATCGATGTTTGGCAATATTATCATTATATCCTGGCATTACATCTCTTCCTTTTTTAGGTTTTCCTATATATTCTGTTGTACCTAATAATTCAACTTGATTTTGTACTACAACCCCATTATGAAAAACTGTAATGCTTCCTGGTTTTATTTCATCACCAGCTTCATTGTATTTGGGTTCGTTAAAAATAATATCGTAGACCTGCCACTCTCCTGTAGGCCTCATAGCATTGGCTAAAGGTATGTGTTGTTTGTAAATTGAGGCTGCTTGTCCATTTGAATAAGTTCTATTATTATAACTGTCAAGAACTTGAACCTCATAGCGTCGTTGAAAAATAATTCCACTGTTACCTCTACCTTGGCCTTCTCCTTTAATAAGGGTTGGTGATTTCCATTCGATATGCAATTGTATAGAACCGTGTTCTGCTATAGTTTCAATCCCACCTGTTCCAGGTTTTACTGTCATAGATCGATCAGGGTTTATTGTCCACTGTATTGTTTCTTTATTACGCTCATGCCTCCATAATCCAGTATCTGTTCCATCAAATAATACAATCGCATCACTCGGAGGATCATGATGTTGACCTGGAATAATTACTTTAGGTTCAGGTTCCCAAACTTCTGTTTCTTCTGGTTTCATTCGCTCTTGAGCGAAAACAATTTGTGTTAATAATAATAAGATTAATAATGGTTTCATATGATGATAATTTAAATTGTGGGTAAGGAATACCCGTTGTGATATTTGTTAATTAAATATTTATTGTTTGCAGAGGCATCTGAAAATTGATTTTGATTGTCATCCCAAATTAATTTTTGTCCTGTTCGATAAGAAATATTTCCCATTTGAGCTACAGTAGCTACATGTGCTCCGTCTTGAATAGAACAATTTACACTTGATGGATCATTTTTTCGAATGGCTTCTATAAAATTTAATGTATGCATATCTAATCCATTTTCTTTGGGTGTTTCCAATGGTTTTGCTACTTTATTTTCACTTCTTATTTCTTCTAAAACTTCCCATCCCCCACGGCTTAGCACTAGGGTTGCATTATTTCCAATAAAGGCAATACCATGATCACGACCATAAGATCCATTATCAATTCCCATAGCAGAATCCCATACTAAGTTAAAGTCTTCAAATTCATACAATGTAGTAAGGGTATCAGGGGTCTCTTCGGCTAATTCTGGATAAGCAAATTTACCACCTAAACCTACAATAGACAACGGAGTTGAAGCTTTCATACCTAACAAACCATAATCTAGTAAATGGACACCCCAATCAGTCATAAGACCTCCCGCATAATCCCAAAACCATCTAAAATTAAAATGGAAACGGCTTGCATTAAAGGGTCTTAAGGGTGCTGGGCCAATCCAGCTTTTGTAATCAATTCCTGAAGGTACAGGACTATCCGGTACAATAGAAGCCGGACGCATCCACCCTTGATAACACCACACTTTTACTGTGCGTATTGGACCTAAAGTGCCTGTATCTATAAAGGCCAAAGCATCTTGAAAATGTTGTTGGCTTCGCTGCCATTGCCCTACTTGAACTACATTTCCATATTTTTGTTGTGCTTTTACCATTGCTTTACATTCTCCTATAGAATTACCAATAGGCTTTTCACAATAAACATGTTTACCTGCTTCAGAGGCATGAATCATCATTAGCGCGTGCCAATGGTCAGGAGTGCCAATAACTACAGCATCTATATCTTTTTGATCTAATAGTGCTCTGTAATCAGTAAAAGTTTTTACTTTTTTTCCAGCATCACCCAATTCAGTTATCCGTTTTGCTATAACATTTTGATCCACATCACAAAGGGCAGCTAACTCTATTCCATTAATCTTTAAAAGTGATTTTGTATCCGTCCATCCCATACCATTTATCCCTATAGCTCCAATTCGAATACGATCATTTGCTCCCATAAGTGTATTGAATCCTGATGTTGGCAATACCATACTTGCTCCTGTAAGAACAGAGGCTTGTTTGATAAATTCTTTCCGATTCATTTTAATAATTTATGTTAAACACATCGGAAAGTACAAAAAAGTAAACAGTGATAAATCAAACTGAGCTTACTATTTATTAAATCAGCATATTATTTTTTTTATATATTCGAAAAAAAAAATTGGTTACCATGGAGATGATTATGATGTATTTTGAAACCATACCTTCTTTACATAGGAGTTTATTATTAGTTGGGGGACTCACCTTTTTTTGGATTTTAGAGGGTCATTTTTTTCTTTTTAATTATACTTATTCAAAGTGGAAACACGCCCTTCCCAATCTGTTTTTTACACTTACTACCATTCTTATTAATTTTCTGCTAGCCTTCTTACTGCTTCAAACTTCAAATTGGACGGTTAATTCTTCCTTTGGAATCTTACATTGGATCCCTGAAGTTCCTCTTTGGTTAGAAGTTTTATTTGGTATCTTGTTAATGGATTTAGTTGGAGCGTACTTACCCCACTGGGTAGAACATCAAGTGAAGCCATTATGGATGGTTCATCTGGTCCATCATAGTGATCATAAAGTAGATGCTACTACCGCTAATAGACATCATCCATTTGAAAGTATTATTCGTTTTAGCTTTACTCTCTTGGGTATCGCTTTAATTGGAGCGAACATTGGAATTGTAATGATGTATCAATCACTTTCAGTTATTGCAACTCAATTAACTCATGCTAATATTAAATTACCAAAAAAAATAGATCATTTAATCAGTTATTTTTTTGTCTCTCCAGACATGCATAAAATACATCATCATTATCGCTTGCCTTTTACCGACTCGAATTATGGTAATATATTTTCTATATGGGATCGTCTTTTTGGTACCTATATGCCAATGGATCGAGAAAAACTCATTTTTGGTGTAGATGTTTTTTATAACGAGGAAGCCAATGGCAAGATTAGCACTTTATTAAAACAACCATTTCAACGGTATTCCAAACCCACTTTAACACCTGAAGATTTAAGTAAATAATTGCATTAGTGATGCAATAGGATGACTAATCTGCTCACCTGAAACCATATCTTTCATAACAAATCTATTTTGATTTAGTTCTTCTGAGCCAATCAAAATAACTTTAGTAATTTTCTTAGAATCTGCATAGCTCAATTGCTTTTTAAGCTTCGCCGGAGTAGGATACATTTCTCCAGAAATCCCTTTTCTTCTCATTTCTGACAAGAGCTGAAAAGCCTTTTTTGCAGCAAGATCACCAAAATTAGCAAATAATACACTTGATGTTTGGTATAGCGTTTTAGGAAAAAGTCTTAGTTCATCTAAAACTATATAAATTCGTTCAAAGCCAAATGAAATTCCAATTCCGCTCATATTTTTTAACCCAAAAGAATCTGTCAAATCATCGTATCGACCTCCTCCCCCTATTGACCCCATTGCAATAGATTCTGGAGCTTTTACTTCTACAATCAACCCTGTGTAGTAATGCAACCCTCTAGCTAGAGTTAAATCGAATGTAATTGAGACAGATTTAAGTTCTATAGCCTCTAATTGACCTAAAACAAATTCTAACTCTTCAATTCCTTTTAATCCTTCAGGTTCTGTTTTTAAAATTATTTTTAATGTATCTAATTGCTCTTTAGCCGATCCTTTCAAAGAAAGCAATGACTCTAAATGCGTAAGGGAGTCGCTTGAAAATCCTTTTGATTTAAGTTCTTCTAAAACACCTTGAGACCCAATTTTATCTAATTTGTCAAGTACAATAGTAAAAGTAGAGAGTTTCTCTCCAGCTCCTAGAACGCCCGCAATTCCTGTGAGTATTTTTCTATGGTTTATTTTTAAGACGATACCCTCAATATTTAATTCTTTAAATGCATAATCATAAAGTGATATCATTTCAATCTCTTGCCATAGAGAACGATCACCCACTATATCAGCATCACATTGATAAAACTCTTGAAATCTTCCATGTTGAGGTCGATCTGCACGCCAAACTGGTTGTATTTGATATCGTCGAAAAGGAAAAGTTAAGTTGTTTTGATGTTGGGCAACATAACGTGCAAAAGGAACGGTAAGGTCATAACGAAGTGCTTTTTCAGATACAGACTTTGAGAATTTTTGATATTCCTCTTTTCTTAAAGCTTCAATATCTGCTTTTTTAACTTTTTCTCCTGAATTAAGAATTTTGAACACCAGCCGATCCCCTTCTTCTCCGTAAACTCCAGTCAAAGTTTCTAATCTTTCGAATGATGGAGTTTCAATTGGTTGGAATCCAAACTTTTCAAAGGAAAGCTGCAAAACCGTTTTCAGGTAATTGCGCTTGGCAATTTCATCAGATGAAAAATCTCGAGTTCCTTTAGGTGTTGCTGGTTTTATAGACATAATGTATTATGTAATACAAATATCTTCTATTTTACCGAATTGGAAAAATAACTTTTTAGGACATTAAATTGTTTACCCTTTGAAATTTCAGCTCCTTTTTTCAAATATTCATAAAGGAATAACTCACGACTAGTCAGGTATTCTCTATAACTATGGTATAGAACTACTTCATCTTTTTGTAGGTTATTTAAAGCCCACAAAAATCCATCTTTTGTTGTTAAGTCACAATTTGATTTGGTTACCTGTAATATTATAACTTCTGCTTTATCATTTGGGGTGTTAAAGAGATATAAATAATTTTGTGTGCTAAAGTCAAGATATTTACACTTCTGAAATAAGGTTTCCCAAATTACATCACTAAACTGATCTAGAAGATTATCAACATGCTCTAGATTATTTTTTTTAAAGGATTCCCACATTTTATTATCAATACCTTGAGTTGCTAAAAAGATTGAAAATTCAGCATCTAATTCATGGAGTTGTTCAGTAGTAAGTCGGTGATATTTCATGGGTAAAAAAAAACCCACAAATTGTGGGCTTTTATGTAGTTAGGCTTTTTCCTCAGGAACAATCTCAAACGGAAAAGTAAAGCTTACCTCTCGATGCAAACGAATTGTGGCTTCGTAATTTCCCAATCGCTTTATGGTTCGTCCAGGAAGTGTGATATATTTTTTATCAATTTCTGAAGTTTGAGCTCCAATGGCATCTGCCAGATCAGCATTGGTTACAGAACCAAATAATTTATCACCTGACCCTATCTTAGATGCAATCTTTATTTCTAGTGCTTTAATTTCCTTCGCACGAGCTTGAGCAGCATCGATGATTGATTTTTCTTTAAAGGCACGCTGTTTAAGGTTTTCAGCAAGTACTTTTCTAGCTGTTGAAGTTGCTAAAATAGCTTTTCCTTGAGGAATGAGGAAATTGCGCCCGTATCCATTTTTCACGCTCACAATTTCATCCTTGAATCCAAGATTTTGTATGTCTTCTTTAAGTATTAATTCCATGGCGTGTAATTTATTTTAACATATCCGCGACATAAGGCATTAGTGCCAAATGACGAGCTCTTTTAATGGCTATAGAAACTTTTCTTTGATATTTCAAAGAAGTTCCTGTTAAACGACGAGGAAGAATTTTTCCCTGCTCGTTAACAAATTTTAATAAAAAATCTGAGTCTTTGTAATCAATATACTTTATACCAGATCGTTTAAATCGACAGTATTTCTTTTGAGAGTTGGTGTCAATATTTAACGGAGTTAAATATCTAATTTCTCCTTCCCTTTTACCTGTATTTTGTTCTTCAATTTTTGACATGGCTTATGCTTTTTCTTTGTTTCGCTTTCTTCTTTTTTCAGCCCATGCTAAGGCGTGTTTGTCTAATTTTACTGTGAGATAACGCATTACACGCTCATCACGTCTAAAATCAACCTCTAAAGCTGCAATAACTTCAGCAGGTGCTGCATATTCAAAAAGATGATAAAAGCCACTTTTCTTATTCTCAATAGGATAGGCTAACTTCTTAAGACCCCAGTTTTCTTGACTGGTAATTGTGCCTCCTTGAGTGGAAATGAAGTTTACATACTTTTGAACTGCTTCCTCTATCTGTGTTTCAGATAGAACGGGATTTAAAATGAAAACAGTTTCGTAATGATTCATAAATTTTTATTTTGGTTGGCAAAAATAACGCAATCCCAACAGTATACAAAACATTTTCAACAATTAATTTAAAAGTTTTTTTATTATTTTTGAGCAACAAATCTTAATTATGATGCTACTTAACTACATTATAGTTAGCCCCAATTCATTGCAAAGACTACACCTTTCTCAGTTGCTTAAAAAAATTAGAACCCTTCAGTTTAAAGCTGATTTTTCGAATGCACTTGAAGCACAAAATTTCTTGAACTACACCCCTGTAGATTTGGTCTTTTTGTCAGTAGATTTACCGGTTTACAATGGTTTTGACTTTATTACAAAACTCAAAGATCCCATGGAAATTGTATTGTTAACTGAAAATCCTAAGGATGCTCTAAAAGCGTTTGAATTAAATTTATCTGATTGTATTTCACCACCCTATACCCTTGCACGATTAGAAAACACAGTAGCACGAATTATTGAAAATTTAAAATTAAAAGAGCAATCTAATTCTTTGTCTGAATATACTATTGAAATCAAACACAATCTTAAAAATGAAAAGGTGAACACTGATAAAATTAAATGGGTTGAAGCTATGGGAGATTATGTTAAAATTATTACGGAATCAAAAAAATACCTTGTCCTTTCTACTATGAAAGATTTTCTTACTAAACTTCCTGAAAAACAATTTATACGTGTCCACAAGTCATTTATTATTAATTTAAAAAAAGTAAGTCATTACTCGGCTTCTTCAGCACATATTGAAGGAGTAAATATTCCTATCAGTAGGAATCAAAAAAAACAATTTCGCCTTTCAGTAAATAAAAATTAATACGGATCAACATCAAAGGCAACTTTAGTAGATCTAAATCCAGGTATAGATTGAAAACTTTGATAAGCTTTTGTCAATTTTATCTTAAGGTTACTCAATGTTGTTTTTTGATCTGCTTTTATCATCAGATGTTTAATATATATATTTTTTACACGAGAAACAGGTGGAAATACAGGACCTAAAACCGAACCACAATAGGATTGTTTTACCACATTTGCGTACCATTCTGAAGCCATGTTAACATTTTCAATTTGACGACTTTTAAACGTCACTTTAATCATTCGGGAGTAAGGAGGATATTGGTATTGTATTCTTTCAGTTCTTTGTGTATGATATAATCCATCGAAATCATGTTTTTTTACCTGCATCAAAACTGGATGTTTAGGTTGATAAGTTTGAATAAGAACTTTTCCTTTTTGATCTGATCGACCTGCCCTTCCTGCCACCTGACATAACATTTGAAAACTACGTTCATGAGCTCTAAAATCAGGGAAATTTAAAGATTGGTCTGCATTGATTACTCCAACCAGAAGGACATTCTTGAAATCTAACCCTTTGACAACCATTTGTGTGCCAATCAAAATTTTAATTTCTTCTTTAGAAAATGCAGATATAATTTTATCAAAACTCCACTTGCCTCTGGTGCTGTCCCAATCCATTCTTGCTGTTTGTGTCTCAGGAAACAACCTATTCACTTGTTCCTCAATTTGTTGAGTTCCTACTCCTTTTGTCGTTAGAGTAGGCATACCACATTCATGACATTGAGAAGGCATAGGAATGTGGTATCCACAATAATGACATCGTAATTGATTTTGGGTTTGATGATAAGTAAGAGTAACATCGCATTGTGTGCATTGAGGAGAATGACCACAACTCAAACATTCTAAAATGGGAGCATATCCCCTTCGATTTTGGAATAAAATGATTTGCTTATTTAACGCTAACGTGTTTTGTATTGCTTCTATTAATGGTGTGGAAAACATTCCATCTATTTGTTTTTTTCTATGTGCCTCCTTTAAATCAATTGTTTCAATTAAAGGTAAAGACACGCCTCCAAAACGTTCTTTTAGTTTTACCCATCCGTATTTTTTATTTCTTGCATTTTCAGCTGACTCAAGTGAGGGTGTTGCCGATCCTAATAGAACTTTAGCTTGCATTGTTTGTGCTAAGTATATTGCACTATCCCTAGCATGATAACGAGGAGCGGGGTCAAATTGTTTATATGAATTTTCGTGCTCTTCGTCAACAAGGATTAATTTCAATTTTTGAAAAGGTAAAAAAAGTGCTGATCGCGCTCCAACAATGACTTTGCTTTTGACGCCAGATAGAACGTCTTTCCAAACTTCAGTTCTTTCGTGAATTGAAAATTTGGAGTGATAAACGCTCACATTATCACCAAAATGAGCAACTAAACGACTCACTACTTGAGGTGTTAATACAATTTCGGGGACTAAATACAATACTTGATTTCCAGCTTTTAACTGTTCTTCTATCAAATGAATATAAACTTCTGTTTTTCCTGAGGAGGTAACCCCTTCAAATAAAACAACATCATTAGACATCCAAGAATCATTAATTTCATTTAAGGCGATTTGCTGAGCATGAGTTAGTGGATTACTTTGGGAAGTTGATGCTGGATAAGCATTTACATCACGTGTAACTTCTCTGTAGGTTTCCTCTACCCATTCTTTATCAATTAATATTCTTATTAACCCACTATTACAGCCCGTTTTTTTCTTTACCTCTGCTACGGATACCCATGGCTCTTGTTTGGTTTGTAATGAAAAAAGGGCCATAATAACTTTACTTTGCTTGGGTGCTTTAGCTAAAGCATTGAAGAGAAGGGAAAGGTGTTCTTCCTTTTGATAATTATCTGATATTTTAATGTAACGTTCAGTTTTTGGAATAAATTTTTCTCCAATTTGCTGTTTTACAGTAACAGCTCCTTTTTCAATCATATCCAATATAAGGGGCATTACTTTTTTAAATTGAACAATAGAAATAACCTCATCAAGCGTTAATGGTTTTTTATCTAATGCTTCGAAAACCAAAAATTGATCATCATTCAAAACATGGGTCTCTTCTTCCTTTAATTGCCCCTTTTCAAGTAGGGTTTGACTTTCAATCATCAGAGCTGAAGGCAAACAAGCGCGAAGAACTTCACCTTGAGTACACATATAATAACTGGCAATCCAGCTCCAAAACTCTAATTGGTTTTGGGTTATTACCGGCTGATTATCCATTATAGCCGCAATGGATTTTGAACTATAGGTTTGAGGAGCCAAACTATGAATTTTAACCACAATTGCAGTATATATTTTTTGTTTACCAAAGGGTACTGCAACCCTAAAACCAGGCTTTAGAGTAATGGCTTCTTCTGGTGTAATGGAATAGGTGTAAGCTTTGGGAAGCGCCAAAGGAAGTATGACGTCAACAAAAAACAAAGAGTTTCTTTTTTTACTTTGCATCAGCAACCGGCTTTACTTCACGTTTAAAACGATTAAGTGTAGCGTTTAACTCAAATCCTAAAAGAAGAATGTTAGAATTTAACCAGATGTATAAAAGAAAAATCAGTAGCGCACCTATTGATCCATAAAGCTGATTGTAGGTTGAAAAATTTTGAATATAAATTCCAAACGCATAGGTTGTCATGAAAAACAACAAGGTAGTCATGGTTGCACCTGGAGTAAAAAAACGAACTTTATGACGCTCAACAGTACCGTAATAATATAAAATACTTACAGCCAAATAAATAAAAACTCCTAAAAGTATATATTGTCCTATACGAGTCCACCTTACCTCAGAAGCTATTAAAGAATTAAAATTATTTAGAAGGTAAAACTCTACATAAAAAATTATGATGAAGCTTAATAAAGAAAGAAAGGCTAGGATAACGCTGACTCCAACTGAAAGTAAATATTGTCGAAAAAAGTTTCGTGTAAAAGTTACATGGTATGACGTTTCAAAGCTTCCAAAAATAGCAGATACTCCATTTGCAGACAAAAAAATAGAAAGAAGAAAAACTGACGACAGCAGACCTCCTCTGGGTTTACTACTTATATCTTGAAAAATTTCAGTAAAAAAAGATTGCGTTTCCTTCGGAATTATTAGCTCTAAATAAGTTAGAAAGGTTTGGTCAAAATTTTGAATGTTTATAAAAGGTAACTTATCTACAAAAGGAATTAAATTTAGGATAAAGAGTAAAAAAGGAAATAAAGCCATAAAAAAACTAAAAGATATACTCCCAGCACGAGAAGTCAATGTTCCTTTAAGAATTCCAATAAGATACATTTCTATTAAATCATAAAGCGAAAATCCACCAAGTCCAGGAAGCTTTATGGCTTTTAAAACTTTAACAAAAGAACGTATAATTGGTAACTGCCAGATTTTTTGCATATTTATGAAAACACTTCTACAAAGATACTAGGCAAAATCATATAGCGTCTTAAATCCCCAAAAAATCAGAAGGCTTTGTACCTTTACCTCAATTGATAAACCTATGGAAATCGTATTATTATGTGTGGGTAAAACAGAACCTGCAGGTTGGACAGTTGCTATTGAAGAGTATCAAAAACGAATTCAACATTATGTCAGGTTTTCCTTTGAAATTGTTAAACCCGAGAAAAGCTCTTCTAAAATTCCAATTACACAAGTAAAGTTACAAGAAGAAAATCGATTACTTTCAAAAATGAAATTAGATGATATAGTTATTTTATTGGATGAAAAAGGAAGCTCTTTTAGCTCAATAGAGTTTGCTCATTTTATTCAAAAACAAATGAATAAGGGAATGAAACGTTTAGTTTTTGTTGTGGGTGGAGCCTTTGGTTTTTCTCCTACTTTTTTATCGAAATTTCCAATACACATTCGGCTTTCAAATATGACTTTTCCTCATCAGATGATACGTTTATTTTTTAGCGAACAAGTTTACCGTGCTTTTACTATACTCAATAATCATCCTTATCACAACAACTAATGATACTTATTTTTGCAACACATAATGACTACAAAGTAATTGAACTACGTAAATTATTACCTCCTGAAATAAAATTGTATAGCCTAACAGACATAGCATGTCATGAAGAAATTCCAGAAACAGGTAATTCTTTAGAAGCCAATGCCAAAATAAAAGCTGATTATGTTAAATACAAATATGGACTTGATTGTTTTGCTGATGATTCAGGTTTGGAAATCGAAGTTTTAGGGGGTGCTCCAGGGGTTCATTCTGCACGTTACGCAGGAGATCAAAAAGATAATGAAGCCAATATTAAAAAAGTTTGGAAAGAACTTAAAGGAAAATCGAACACAAAAGCTTGTTTTAAAACCCAAATTTATGCTCATATCTACAATCAATCATTCAGTTTTGAAGGACGTGTTGATGGAAAAATTATATTGGAAAGTAAGGGTTTAGGAGGATTTGGATATGACCCGATATTTATTCCGAAAGGGTATGATAAAACTTTTGCTGAATTGGGAGAAGAAATAAAAAACAAAATCAGTCACCGTGCCATTGCAGTGGCTTCTTTTTTATCTACTTTACAACACATTTACAATAAATAATATCTTCACTTAAGTGCCATAAAATTGGCTATTTTTTCTCTAATTTTAGACCATGAGGAAAATTGGGTGTCTTTTAATTTTACTAACCAGTTTTTATGTTACGGGCCAAGAATCATTTTCTGCTACTGTCGAAAGTGAAATAACTGGTTTACCTATGCCTAACGTACATATTTTAAACCTTACCCAAGTTATAGGTACAATAACTGATCAAAAAGGTGTTTTTGAAATTGAAGCTCAAGCAAATGATACTTTATATTTTTCATATTTAGGGTATAAACCTCTTAAAATTGCAGTTACAAATGACATGATTAAATTTGGAAATGCTAATTTTCAAATGACAGAATTAGCATTTGCTCTAGAGGAGATAGTGGTTCGTCCCTACCAATTAACTGGCTATTTGGATATCGATGTTAGAAATGCCCCAATCAATTCAGCTCAACGCTACAGTATTTCTGGTCTCCCAAATCGAGGTTATGAAGCTGGATCAAGAAATCCTAGCGCTATTTCTAAGGCATTAGGAAGCTTTTTCAACCCAGCCGACTTTTTAAATAATATTTTTGGTAAAAATCCTAACCAAATGCGTAAGTTAAAAAAAATGCGTGAAGATGATGAAATCAAAAACTTATTAGCTTCTAAATACGACAGGCAAGTACTTATTCAACTTTTGGGAATTAACAGAATAGATATTGATGAAATCTTACGGAATTGTAATTATTCTGATGTATTTATGAATGAGGCTAATGATTTACAAATTTTGGAAGCCATTAGCAAGTGCTATGAAGAATATAGAATTTTACAACTATAAATCTTTAAAGGGTAAATAGAAACACGTTTAGTTTTTGGTGTTTCCCTACTTATCCTGTTAATTTAGCCTTATCTTTACGCCTTAAACCATTCAAAATGTTGCTTACAGCGCTCAATGCTATTTCACCAATTGATGGTCGTTACCGTCAAAAAACAAAAGTCCTTTCGGCTTTTTTTTCTGAAGAAGCATTAATTAAATACAGAATTCAGGTAGAAATAGAATACTTTATAGCATTGTGTGAGCTTCCTCTACCCCAATTAGCTGATTTTAATCCTTCATTATTTGAAGAACTACGTAGCATTTACCTCCATTTTACTTCTGACGATGCAATGGAAGTGAAAAGTATAGAAAACACTACAAATCATGATGTTAAAGCTGTTGAATACTACATCAAAAAAGAATTTGACAAACTTGACCTTAATGATTACAAAGAGTTTATTCACTTTGGATTGACTTCACAAGATATTAACAACACTGCCATACCCCTTTCAATTAAAAATGCAGTAAAAACTGTTTATCTACCAATTTTAGAAACCTTAGAAAACAAATTAGCAGAATTAGTTGAGGAATTTAAAGATATTCCACTTCTAGCTAGAACACATGGACAGCCTGCATCACCGACAAGATTAGGAAAAGAATTACAAGTTTTTACCACCCGTATTCAACAGCAGAAAGTTATGCTTGAAGCAATACCTTATGGAGCTAAATTTGCAGGTGCAACTGGAAATTTTAATGCTCATAAGGTTGCTTATCCAAATGTGGATTGGAAAGAGTTTGGGTCTTTATTTGTAGAACAAAAATTAGGTCTCCATTATTCATTCCCAACTACTCAAATTGAACACTATGATTCTTTTGCTTCACTATGTGATTGCTTAAAACGAATAAATACTATCCTCATTGACTTAAATAGAGATTTGTGGCAGTACATTTCATTAGATTATTTCAAACAAAAAATTAGAGAAAATGAGGTAGGTTCATCAGCAATGCCACACAAAGTTAATCCTATTGATTTTGAAAATTCAGAAGGGAATTTAGGTATTGCTAATGCAATATTTGAGTTTTTTTCAAGTAAACTCCCTATCTCTCGTTTACAAAGAGATTTGACTGATAGCACTGTGTTGAGAAATATTGGTGTCCCTTTTGGTCATACCTTAATTGGTTTACAGTCAACCTTAAAGGGTCTAGAAAAACTTGTTGTGAATACTCAAAAAATCGAAGATGATCTAAATGCAAATTGGGCAGTAGTCGCAGAAGCTATACAAACGATCTTAAGAAGAGAAGGATATCCAAACCCCTATGAAATATTAAAACAGTTTACCCGAACGAACGTAACAATTTCAAAAGAAAATATTCATAAGTTTATTGATTCCTTAAATGTATCAAACTCAGTGAAATCTGAGCTTAAAGCAATAACTCCATTCAATTATACAGGAATTTAATCCCTTTTTACATCGTGGATTTTTCTTCAATTGACTCTCCAAATAATGAAATTGTACTTTTCAATTTTTCTTCTAAGCGTTTACCATCAATTTTTTTAACTAAAGCTAGTAAAGCTCCAGGATTAATTTCTGAACCCATGATACGCATAATTCCAAATCCTAAAGTTTTTGATTGAACAAATACAAGCCCCTCTTTAACTTGATCTATTTTACCCTCAAAAAGTAAACTTCCTTGAGCATTATCAAATGCCTTAAAGTCCATCAAATGTTGGTATTGAGTTTGAGAAAAAATAGATTGAACACGTTCTAATTCAGTTTGATATTCTTCTGTTTTTTTCTTTTTCTTCCTTAAAAGCAAAATGTTAAATTTATCGACACCCTCCACTACTTTTGTCTCTTCTTGAGTAAGATTATCATCAAATAAATCATTTAACTCTAAAGGTAAATTTAAAATTACAAAAGCAGGATCTTCTAATTTCTCAACAAAATACTTTTGCAATGAAGGTTGTCTGGAACATGATAATAGCAAAAGAGCTATTGAACATGAAAGTGAATAAAATATTTTTTTAAAAATCATTTGTTAATTTATTTTTTGAGCTTTTTTGAGTTGTTTACCACCAGGTAAGTCCATTTTATCCGTTAGTTTAGAAATTTGATTTAGATCTATGTTACCTTCTAGTAAGAGAAGTATTGATTCTATTTGTCGACCATTAATATTTAAATTATTTCCGTTCCCAGTTGTATGTTTTTTCTCATTAACAAACATTAATAATTGTTCTACATAATTTTCCTTGGATCCTTCTTTAACATAAAAATTAACATCAGCTTCTGCATCTTTTACACTCATAAGTTGCTCTAGATTGTTTTTCTTTACTTCATTATTAACCCAAGTAAGCATTTCTTTACTAATTTCTTCTTTACTACAAATGAGTACTTTAAAATTATTTATCTGAGTAACCATTTCAAGAAACTCTTGTGCCTCTGGATCATCTACACTTATACTCATTTGACCCAGCATTTTAAACATTTTAGGGCTTATAGATACCAAGGTAACATCATCACTATTTGCATACTGTTCAAAAATAGTTTGGCTTATCCCACAATATGAAGTAAAAAGCACAAACAGAATAATTAAAAATTGTTTTTTCATGGTGTTATAATTTTTTGTGTTGTTGTATTCCAATAATCTAGATAGGCTAAGTTCTGAGCTCCTCGATTCAAGTGGGAGGAAACTCGTTGCATTTGGATTTGAAATTCTTGATAGGTAATAGCTAATTCTTCGTTTGATAATTGACCTACATCGTTCAATTGTTTTGTTTGAAGGGTAAATATAACGGCTAATAAAGCTGCAACTCCTAAAAATGTCTTAATGAGATTGATTGAAGAATTTTTCTTAGTACCGATAAACTTTTCATTTTGAGCGTTTCTGTAAAAAGTAAAAAAAGGTTTAAACTCAGTAAATTCTTTAGGAATATTAGAGGATTGAGTGAAAAATTTTCGCAAAATTGCTTCTTCATCAAGACTAGTATTTCCTTCTAGATAGCGATCAATTAGTGATTTGATGTTAGGTTGTTCCATAATTTTGAATGGCTAAAAATTCTTTTTTTAATTTCTTTCTTATTCGAGATAAATATACTCGAACTGTGGCAGGTGGAATATCTAAAATTTCTCCAATCTCTTCGTATTCATATTTTTCAATTTCTCTTAACTGTACAATCATTTTATCTCGTTCTGGTAATCTATCAATTAGTTGAGAAACCCACTCCATTTCGTTAATACCTTCAATCTTTCGAATAAGTGAATGCTGTTCTGTAGACATATAAATTTCATCATTCAAAGAAAGGTTTTGTGCTTGTTTTGATTTTAAACGATCAATACAGTAGTTCTTAGCCATAATAACAGAATATGCTTCCATACTTTTAAAACTATTTCTTTTGTTTGGATCCATTTCCCATAACTTGACAATTACCTCTTGAGTAGCATCTTCTGCTTCTTCTTTAGAAATTAACATACGTTTTGTAATTCTAAAAATTTTATCTCTTAGTTTAAGTATTTGATCTAAAAATGGCTTTTCAGCTATCAATTCCAAAATTTATAATTTAACTTAAGACGAAAATATATTCATTTTGTAACAGAAAATGTTAAATCTAATTCAAAATCGTAAGTTTTATCTACATTTGATACTTACTGAAATTGACACGATTACTATATAAAATGAAAATATATCTATTATTATTCTTTCTCTTTTTTCAAATTTCTATTATTACTTCTTGCCAAAAAGATAATTTAGAAAACTCCGATAAAAAAAATTCAAATAATTTAGATGCAGACGATACAGCTATAAGTCTTGATGGAGATTTACAAATCAGTGACTTTATTTGGCAAGGATTAAACAATTATTATTACTGGCAAGAAGATGTAGAACTTTTGGCTGATACAAAATTAAATGACCAAAAGGCCTATGCTAAATTCATTAGTGAAAATGCAGACCCAGATGCGTTTTTTGATAGCCTATTACATCCAGATGACCGTTTTAGTTGGATACAAGACGATTATCAAGAGTTAGAAAATACTTTACAAGGAATTTATGCGACAAATGGAGTGGAATTTGGTTTACTGTATGCTTGCCAAAATTGCAATCAAATAGTTGGTTTTGTAAAATATATATTAGATGGTTCTGATGCAGATGGTAAAAACATAAAAAGAGGTGATTTATTCACGGGTGTAAATGGAAACGTATTAACAGTAAGTAATTATAGAAATTTACTTTTTGGAGATGAGTTAACGTATACGTTAAACATGGCTAAATCTGAAAACGGGGCATTAGTAAATAACGGCGTAAATGTTGAGTTAACAAAAATTGAAAATTTTGAAACGAACCCAATTCAAATTCAAAATATTTTAGATACTTCAGCTGGAAAAGTTGGCTATTTAATGTATAATCAATTTGTTGCTGATAAAAGTGAAGTTCTTAATGAGGTTATGGCTAATTTTAAAAGCCAAGGAATATCAGATCTAATTCTTGATTTACGCTATAATGGTGGAGGTTCTGTTCGAAATTGTGTTGAATTAGCTAGTATGATTACTGGACAATTTACAAATCAGGTTTTTGCAAATCAGGTTTGGAATTCTAAACTTAACACCTATTTAGTAGATAGATATGGTAAAGAAAGTCAAATTGACAGATTTGTTAGTACACTTAGTGATGGCACAAAAATAAATTCATTAGAATTAAATCGGATTTTTATATTAACAACCTCTGAATCAGCATCTGCTAGTGAACTTTTGATTAATGGATTAGCTCCATATATTGAAGTAATTCATATTGGAGAGCAAACTGTAGGTAAAAATGTGGGATCGATTACCATTTATGATTACATTGATAATAATCAAACTAAAAATCCCGAACACAAATATGCTATGCAACCTATTGTACTTAAAGTAGCAAATAGTGAAGGATTTGCAGACTACGCAGAAGGATTACCCCCTACAATTTCCGTGGACGAGGATATAAACAATATGGGTGTTTTGGGTGATATAAATGAAACTTTTCTTGCTATTGCATTAAATAAAATTACAGGTACAGGAAAATTTACAATACCCAATGCTAGTTTACCAAGAGATTTATTAATCGAAGACCCACTACTTATTCAAAGACAAAAAATGGTTATGGACTTCAATTTTTCAAAAAAGTCATCAGTACCATCCATTGTAAAATAATGACCATACTCATAATTTGGAGAACTATACGCAGTCAAGTTTCTGTTATTCCCACTTAAGTCTGTCCAATCACCACCATCAGAAAGAGAATCTCGTTTGTAACGGGTATCATACCATCCTACTAAACCATCTCGAATAGGTTGACCTGGACCAATAAATCTACCTGAACCATTTACTGGCATTAGGGTATCTCCCTTCTCCATTCACTACCAGTTAAAACATTTAAGATTTCACTATGAGTATATTCTTCTGATTTAGTAGTCAAACTAGCAACTGAACTTGGTTGAGTACCTTCATATTTTACAAATGTTTTACTACCACTAATATTCAATCTTAAAGTTTGAGAACTTGTTTGCATT
>JALRBW010000020.1 GCA_023257625.1 Flavobacteriaceae bacterium
TGGAACACAATTAACAATGAGAACATTCCACAAAGAATAAAAAATAAGTCCCGAAAACAGTGGGTTTTCAGGACTATTCAGCGGAGAAAGAGGGATTCGAACCCCCGGAGGTGTGACCCTCAACAGTTTTCAAGACTGCCGCATTCGACCACTCTGCCATTTCTCCTTTGCGAGTGCAAATATATTCCTTTTTTTATATTGAAAAATAGTATTCTTGCTACTTTTTCAACGTAATAAAAATACTGTTTTGTATTTTTAATGTTCTATGGAAGATTTATATCAAATGCTACTTCTAATAGGTGTAGGATTTTTAGCAGGTGTAATCAATACACTGGCTGGTGGAGGATCAATTTTTACTTTACCTGTTCTTCTGTTTTTAGGACTTCCACCTGCAATTGCAAATGGAACTAATAGAATACCAATTGTGGTACAATCCCTTAGTGGAGCTTTAGGATATAAAAGTAAAGGTGTTTCTACCTTTCCATTCAATATTTATTTAGGTATAAGTGCGAGTATTGGAGCCTTTTTAGGAGCACAAATTGCGCTAGATATTTCAGGTCTTCTATTTAATCGCATTTTAGCAATTATTATGTTAGTTTTTGGTCTTCTAATTCTAATTCAATCCAAAAAATTTTCGGTAGACTTACCAGAACGACTAACTGGAAAGTATCTTCTTTACGGTATTTTGGGTTTTTTTCTTATTGGAATTTATGGAGGGTTTATTAATGCAGGTATCGGTATTGTGATTATGATTTTTCTTAACCGGGTAAATCACTTAAGTTTGGTTAAAACAAATGCAACAAAGGTTGTAGTCGTCTTTATATATTCTACTATTGCCCTTGCTTTATTTACATATTATGATGCTGTTGATTGGAAATTAGGAGGGGGAATGGCAGTAGGAACTAGTTTAGGAGCATGGTTTAGTAGCCGTTGGTCAGTAAAAAAAGGAGACCATGTAATACGATTAGCCATGTTAATTACAATTCTAATTATGGCTTTGAAGTTGTGGTTTTTTTAATAGTGCTGAAACCCAGAAATAGTGATTCCATATCCTGTAAGGCCAATTCTTGGTTCTTGTTTTGAATTACTGATTACCCTAAGGTTTTTTATGTTTAGGTCATGCAAAATTTGGGCTCCAATACCAAAGTCTTTATGATCCATTTTCATGGGAGGAACTTCATTTACTTCTCCTTTTTCTTGCATTTGAAGTAATAATTCAATCCGAGCTAAAAGATTTTCCGGCGCCTGTTCTTGATTTATAAATAGCAATGCCCCTTTGCCCACAGTGTTAATTATTCTGAAAATATCGTCTAAACCCTGATGAACAGATCCGGTCAACATTCCTAAAAGATCATTAGTAATTTTTGTTGAATGAATTCGGGTAAGAACTTCTTCTTCTGCATTCCAATCTCCTTTGGTTAATGCCAAATGAATATTCCCATTGGTAGTTTGTTCATAAGCACGTAATCGAAACATACCATAACGTGTTTGAATTTCGTGGTCTACTTTTTTTATTATTAAACTATCATTTTTCATTCGAAAAGATACCAAATCTTCTATAGAAACTATTTTAAGATTAAAACGTTGGGCTACTTCAATCAGTTGTGGTAGACGTGCCATTGTTCCGTCCTCATTCATTATTTCTACTATCACACCAGCAGGTTTAAATCCAGCTAAACGAGCAAAATCAATAGCTGCTTCAGTATGTCCGGTGCGACGAAGTACCCCTCCTACTTTTGCAATCAATGGGAAAATGTGCCCAGGTCGAGATAGTTGATGCGGTTGTGTTTTGGGGTCAACCAATGCCGCAACCGTTTTTGAACGATCAATGGCAGAAATTCCTGTGGTTACTCCATTACCCTTTAAATCAACAGAAACGGTAAAAGCAGTTTCCATAGGATCGGTATTGCTAGATACCATTTTATTAAGTTGTAATTCTTGGCAACGCTTTTCAGTTAGTGGAACACAAATCAAACCTCTACCGTGAGTGGCCATAAAATTGATCATCTCAGGCGAAATTTTTTCAGCAGCTGCGATAAAATCTCCTTCATTTTCTCTATTTGCATCATCAACCACAATAATAACCTCTCCTTTTTTAATGGCTTCAATAGCAGAAGAAATTGAATCTAATTGTATTTTTTTTGAATCCATACTATGGTTTCTTTTTGAGAAATTTAAAACTTTTTAATCGCTTCTGTAACGGATAAATTAAATTTGAAAGGCTTACAAACCCTTTATCTGAAGAAGCTCTTCTTGTTAATATAATAGAAAAAGGCATAAGAATAAGTGTTGCTAACCATGTAGCTAGGAAAGGGGAAATACTATTATCTTCTGCGGCATTTTTACTAAAAAGGCCTATGTAATGGTAGGTTAAAAAGATTAGGACAGACAGAACTAAAGGCAATCCTATACCCCCTTTCCTTATGATCGCTCCAAGTGATGCACCTATTAAAAAGAGTAATAACGATACAAAAAGTAGCGTGTATTTTTCATGCAACGTAATTTTATGTAAGTTGATTAACTTTTGAAATGCAAAAAATTGGGTTCTTTTAGCATTTAAATTTCGCATTGCATCTTTTACAGAAGATGAACTTTCTTCTAAAATACGGTGTTTTTTCCACTGTTCTTCTGTGTCAATAAAATCATAAATTGTAGATGGAAGTTCACTTCCCTCTATTAAAGGTTGGTCTTCTTTAGCCATTTTAGTTAGTGTACTTCTACGGCCAAAGTTTTCACTAAATACATTTTGTTCTTCATTGAAAGAAAGTTGTAGGGTATCTATACTCACTTCCAATTGATCAATTTTTTGCATTTTGTAGGTTGTTAAGTAATTTTCCTCTTCTAAATTGATATTGTTGAATTGTGATAAATCAATATTCATTTCATATTCCTCAAATGCAACTTTTGCATGCGGAATACGCTCTCTTTCACTTAGTTTTTCAGGTTTAATTTCTTCGTACCGATTTCCATTGTACAAAACCAATTTAAGATTGGGATCGGTGGGTTCATTTTTCATTTCCCCACGCTCAGCTTTAATAACAATGTTATTTTCTTCATCAGGGGTGTATTCATGAATAATAACATCTTCTAAAAAACGATCATTTTCTCCGTATTTACGTTTTACTTTAATATTTATTTTTCCAATTTCATTGAATACGCCTTCCCGTATGGCTAATGTGGGTTCTAGCTTAGCCAAATTTTGACGAAGGTTGAATGATTTCATTTCCCCATAGGGAATAACATGGTTTGAAAAATAAAAGGTACCAATACCTAAAAAAATATGAAAAATAGTTAACGACATTAGGGCACGTTGTAGTGAAATGCCTGTAGATTTCATTGCGGCAAATTCATAATTTTCAGAAAGCGTTCCATAAGTCATTAAAGAGGATAATAAAACAGATAATGGCAGTACAAGAGGGATTAATTTTGGAGAATAATACAACAAGAATTTTCCGATTATAATCATATCCAATCCTTTACCTGCTAAATCATCAATGTACAACCAAAAGGTTTGAATGATAAAAACGAACATGCATATTGTAAATACGCTTAACAGTCGTAATAAATAACTAGAAATGATATAGCGATCTATTATCTTCAAGCCTATTGATTTATATAATAATCTGGATATTTATTGGGGTCAAACGTAAAAAAGCGAGGAGGTAACTCTACATTGGTTTTGATTTTTGAAAGAGTAAGAGTGGTTCGCGTATCATTCGTTCCAATTTCAATCAAACGATAGATTAATTTTTGTTGTAAATCAATACCTAAAAGAAGGTATTTAATGTCTTTGTTTTCCTCTATTGGTGTCAATTTAATAAATTGAATAGGTCTACCCAGTACATTTTGTTTGATGTCCCATTGGAAAGTATACCCCTCTTTATAAAATACCAATAATTTTTGTGGGTTAATTCCAAAATCCTCACCGTCTTCTTTAGTTGTTATGGTAATTTCTTCGTTTTCGGGTACAATTGTGTAGATTTTGGTTCCATCAAAAAGTTGCGTTGTTTGTTGGAAATTTAGTTTATAGCGTTCTCCAGCTAATGTTACATTTCCTTTGGTTTCTTGACGAATGTTTTCCTGTCTGTTTTCAAGTAAATAACTAAAATCAAACTGTATATTATCAAAGGAAGCTATTTTAGATGAAACTTCTTCAAGTAACGCCTTTGATTCTTCAGTTCGTTGCGCTATTCCCTTTCCATAGGAAAAAAATATGAGCGCAAAAAAGGGGAATAGTTTTATTTTCAATTCGTAATTTTTAAATATAAATGAATTAAGTGTCATTTTGTTCATTTAATAAACGGTCCAAACTTGCTAGATCAGAAATTAAGACTTGTCGGGCCTTACTTCCTTCAAAGGGACCGACAACTCCAGCGGCTTCCATTTGATCAATTATTCTGCCTGCACGATTATAACCTAATTTTAACTTTCGTTGTAATAAAGAAGCAGAACCTTGTTGAGCGGTAACAATTACTTCTGCGGCTTCTCTAAATAAATCATCACGTTCACTTGGGTCTATGTCAAGCGAACTACTTCCTTCTTCACCAACATATTCAGGTAAAAGATGTGCATCGATATAGCCGCGTTGGGAACCAATAAAACTTGCAACACGCTCAACTTCAGGGGTATCTACAAAAGCACATTGTATACGTGTTAATTCATTTCCTTGAGTATATAACATATCCCCACGACCAATTAATTGATCTGCACCTCCGCTATCTAAAATAGTTCGTGAATCAATTTTTGAAGTAACTCGAAACGCGATTCGAGCAGGGAAATTAGCCTTAATAATTCCAGTAATTACATTTACTGAAGGACGTTGGGTTGCAATAATTAAATGGATTCCAATGGCACGTGCTAATTGTGCTAATCGAGCAATTGGTGTTTCTACCTCTTTACCAGCTGTCATAATTAAATCGGCAAACTCATCAATTACCAAAATAATGTAGGGTAAATAGGTATGGCCTTCATTGGGATTTAGTTTTCGCTCTTTAAACTTTTTATTGTATTCCTTTAGATTTCTACACATAGCATTTTTGAGTAACTCATAGCGATTGTCCATTTCAATGCAAAGTGAATTTAAGGTATTTATAACCTTGGTGTTGTCTGTAATGATTGCTTCTTCAGTATCGGGGAGTTTAGCAAGGTAGTGCCGTTCAATTTTATTATAAATATTGAGTTCTACCTTTTTTGGATCAACCAAAACAAATTTTACTTCAGCAGGATGTTTTTTGTATAAAAGAGATGTTAGAACTGCATTGAGTCCGACAGATTTTCCTTGACCAGTGGCCCCAGCCATTAACAAATGGGGCATTTTAGTCAGGTCAACAACAAAGGTTTCATTACTAATCGTTTTTCCTAGGGCTATAGGTAATTCCATTTCTGCATTTTGGAAGCGCGATGCACTTAATACGGAACGCATAGAAACTACAGTAGGTTTTTGATTTGGAACTTCAATCCCTATCGTTCCTTTTCCGGGAATTGGTGCAATAATACGAATACCAAGTGCAGAAAGGGACAAGGCAATATCATCCTCCAAATTTTTAATTTTAGAAATACGAACACCTGCATCAGGAACAATCTCATAAAGAGTTACTGTTGGTCCTATTGTAGCTTTAATATTAGCAATACCTATATTATAATTGTTTAATGTTTCTACAATTTTCTTTTTGTTAACCTCAAGCTCTTCTTGGTTAATGGTTATACCGCCTTCTCCGTAGTCTTTTAATAAATCAATTCGAGGCATTTTAAATTGACTAAGCTCAAGGGTGGGGTCAAAAAAGCCATGCTTTTCAACTATTTTTTTTGCCTTGTCTTCTCCTACAGTTTCTTCTTCTAAGGCCTCAATTTCCATTTTAATCTCTGATTCTGATGAGGTTTCAATTTCTTTTATTTCTTCACTATCAGGTTTAAGCTCAAATGCAGTAGGTTTTTCCTCTACTGGTTCAGGTATAGAGGAGGTATCATTTGTTAAATCAAGCTCACTTTCTAACGTTTGTTCGGCCTCCTCTTTAGTTTTAAAAAAACGATGCATTGCAAACCTCATATTTTCAGGAGTCCATCCAAATTCAATCACGATAAAACATAAAAAAAGAAAAACTAAAATGCAGAATAATCCTATTTTACCAATAAAAGCAACTAGAAATGAATGCATTTCAAAACCAATTACCCCACTTAAATTAGGATAATTGTTTAAAAAACCAAACGCCAAACAACCCCATAAGGCTTGGGCTAAACCCCAAGACCATTTTGATAATAAATTTGATGTTGTACCCTTAAAAAAAAGGGAAACTCCTGTTCTACCCAAAAGATAAGGAAATATAAAAGCAGAGATTCCAATACCCTGATATATAAAAAGATGACTAACATAGGCACCAATTTTGTTTAAAATATTTTGAACAGTAACTTGAGTATCTGAAAAAGCGCTTAAAGCACTAAAGTCTTCTTTCCAATACAACAAATAAGAGAGAAAAGAGAGAGTAAATAATACAGCAAATAGTATTAAAGCCCCTCCAAGTAATACTTGTTGCTGGCGCACCTTTTTCGGATCTTTGGGTGTAGATGGCTTTTTTTTGCCCATTCATTCTAGAAATAGAAAACAAAAATAAGCATTCATAAGCAATATCCATCGGTTAGAAGAAGAACTATCTAAACTTATTGAGATTCCTTTAAAAGCTCATAACGATAAGATGTTCAACCTCATTTATTTCTTAAATAATCAAGTTTGATAATGCTATTTAGAAATATTATGTATTCTACGGTAAAACTTAGATTTAGAAAATTACTTTTATAGAAAATTTTAGTTTATGGAACATTATAAAAGTAACGGAAATGTAAAATGTCCCTTTTCAAGCGAAATTGTTAATGATGCCGCTGGTGGAGGAACACGCAATCACGATTGGTGGCCCAATCAATTAAATCTTAATATTTTAAGACAACACTCTTCACTATCTGATCCAATGGATCCTAATTTTAATTATGCAGAAGCATTTAAAAGTATTGACTACAAGGCGTTGAAACAAGATATTATGGACTTGATGACAGCCTCACAAGAATGGTGGCCTGCTGATTATGGTCACTATGGTCCATTTTTTATCCGAATGGCTTGGCATAGTGCTGGAACCTATCGAATTGCTGATGGAAGGGGAGGAGCAGGTGCTGGGACACAGCGTTTTGCCCCTTTGAATAGTTGGCCTGACAATGCCAATTTGGATAAAGCCCGTCTTTTATTATGGCCTATTAAACAAAAATATGGTAAAAAAATTTCCTGGGCAGACCTTATGATTTTAGCAGGTAACTGTGCTTTGGAATCAATGGGTTTCAAAACCTTTGGTTTTGGTGGTGGAAGAGCTGACGTATGGGAGCCTGAAGAAGATATTTATTGGGGTGCTGAAGGACAATGGTTAGGTGATAAACGCTACACTGGAGATCGTGAATTGGAGAATCCTTTAGCAGCTGTTCAAATGGGATTAATATACGTGAATCCAGAAGGGCCAAATGGAAAACCTGATCCAAAAGCAGCAGCTATCGATATTAGAGAGACTTTTGGGAGAATGGCAATGAATGATGAAGAAACTGTAGCACTTATTGCCGGCGGACATACTTTTGGAAAAACTCACGGAGCAGCTGATCCATCTAAATTCGTAGGTGTTGAACCCGCAGGGGCATCAATTCAAGAACAAAGTCAAGGGTGGAAAAATAGCTTCGGAACAGGACACGGAGTCCATACTATCACTAGTGGTCTAGAAGGTGCTTGGACAACTACTCCTACAAAGTGGAGCCATAATTATTTTGAAAACTTATTTGGCTTTGATTGGGAACTTACTAAAAGTCCTGCAGGGGCATATCAATGGAAGCCAAAAAACGAAGGGGGTTCAGGAACGGTACCTGATGCACATGATCCTTCATTGACTCATGCCCCAACAATGTTAACAACGGATTTGGCATTAAGAGAAGACCCTATTTACGAAGTTATCTCTCGACATTTCTATGAAAACCCAGATGCATTTGCAGATGCATTTGCAAGAGCTTGGTTCAAATTAACACATCGTGACATGGGACCAATCTCACTATATTTAGGCCCTGAAGTACCTAAAGAAGAATTGATTTGGCAAGATCCTATTCCTGCAGCTCAACAAGAAACGCTTGATACTGGGGATATTAAATCACTAAAAGATGCACTTAAAGCCTCTGGGTTAACCACATCCGAAATGATTTCAACAGCATGGGCTTCTGCCTCTACTTTTAGAGGGTCAGACAAACGAGGCGGTGCTAATGGGGCTCGTATTCGTTTTGCTCCTCAAAACCAGTGGGAAGTCAATAACCCCAATCAATTAGCCAAGGTATTAGATGTTCTTTCTTCACTGCAAAAGGATTTTAATGCTAAAGGAAACAAACAAGTTTCTATGGCCGATTTAATAGTTCTGGCTGGTGGTGTAGGAATAGAAGTAGCAGCTCAAAAAGCAGGTCACTCAGTGGATGTTCCTTTTGCTCCCGGCAGAGCAGATGCACTAGAAGAACAAACAGATGTTACTTCATTTAGCGCGTTAGAGCCCATGGCCGATGGATTTAGAAATTACAAACGAAATACATACAGTGTTTCTTCTGAAAAAATGCTTATTGATAAAGCTCAATTACTAACACTGACGGCTCCCGAAATGACCGTATTAGTGGGTGGATTACGTGTATTAGAAACAAATTTTGATGGTTCTTCACATGGCGTATTTACCTCTCAACCCGGAACTTTGACAAACGATTTCTTTGTTCAATTGTTGGATTTAAACACTACATGGAATCCAATTAATGCTGATGAAGAAATTTTTGAAGGTACTGACCGTGCAGGTAATGTAAAATTGACAGCTTCACGTGTGGATCTAGTTTTAGGATCAAACACCGAACTTCGAGCTATAGCAGAAGTTTACGGAAGTGATGATAGTCAAGAAAAGTTTGTTAACGATTTTATCAAGGCTTGGACCAAAGTGATGAACTTAGATCGTTTCGATTTAAAATAAATCAAATTCAATTTTGTTTTAAAAGCACTTCAATAATTTTGGAGTGCTTTTTTATGAGTCAGAACGAAGGCTTTTAACTTTAATATGAAGTGCCGCATAGAAAAGTGTCATAATTGGGCTTAGCCAATTAAAAATGGCATAGATAAAGTATTCACCCACACCAACGCCAAGAACTCCAGACTGGTAGGCTCCACAAGTATTCCATGGAATCAAAACAGAGGTAACCGTTCCTGAATCTTCTAAGGTTCGACTTAAATTTTCAGGAGCTAAGTTTCGATCTTTAAATGCTTTTGCAAACATTTTTCCTGGTATAACAATCGATAAATATTGATCAGAAGCTGTAAGATTTATAGCTAAACATGATGCAACAGTAGAAGAGAAAAGTTGAAAAGATGTTTTTGCCCAATGGAGTAAAGCTTGACTTATTGCACTCAAAGCACCAATGGCATCCATAATCCCACCAAAAACCATGGCACAAATAATGAGCCAAATGGTACCAAGCATACCCTCCATTCCGCCAGAACTAAAGAGATCGTTGAGCAAAGGGGTTGAGGTAGAAATTTGGGTTGATACGGTAATCGCATCAATTACCGTGCGGTATGCAGCTGAAACCGATAAGGTTTTTGCTCCAGAAAGTTCTAAAAGTATGGGTTGTTGAAAAAGAAGGGCAAAGCTACCTCCAAGAAGTGTACCAACTAGTAATGCAATTAATGGAGGACTTTTTTTAATAATCATCAATATAACTATGGCTGGAACTATAAACAGGCCTATGTGTATTGTAAACTTTTGTTGTATTGCTAAAAGTAAGGTTTCTGTTTCGGCTACACCCGAAATATCTTGTGTAAACCCAATAATTAAAAAAACTAAAAGGGTAATCAAAATACTGGGAATAGTTGTTAATGTCATGTAGCGAATATGAGTAAATAATTCGCCTCCTGCCATTGCTGGGGCTAAATTAGTGGTGTCTGATAAGGGGGAAAGTTTATCACCAAAATAAGCCCCTGAAATTACCGCTCCTGCTGACATACCCATTGGAATGCCTAAAACTTTTCCAATACCAATCAAGGCAATCCCTACAGTAGCCGAGGTAGTCCAACTACTCCCAGTAGCTAATGAAATAATTGCACAAATTATAATACATGCAGGTAAAAAGAAGGTGGGATGGAGAATTTGTAAACCGTAAAATATCATAGCGGGAATAATTCCACTAACTAACCAAGTACCCGCTAAAGCACCTACAAAAAGAAGAATTAATAAAGCTCCTGTAACAGATTGTAAATTTTCTGCAACTTTTTCAATCATGGTGTCATACGAAATATGTTGTCGAAAACCAATAATTGCAGCAACAGAAGCTCCAAGTAATAAGATAAATTGATTCGATCCATTAAGGGCATCATCACCATAAACCGTAACATTTATTGATAATAAAGCCACTAATACAAAAATAGGTAGGATTGCTAAACGGAGTGAAAGAGGTTTTTGTTTCAAAAAGTTATAATTTCTGTGAATACAATTTTAAGGAATATTATTGACTTTCTTAATCTTGTTATCACTCTAGCTCAATAATCAGTTGTATTTTATTTGTTTGTAAAAGTTAAAATAGACTTTAAATTCAAAAAGTATAAAAAAGTCACAAATTACCTTTAATAGCATTAGGGAGACCTAAGAAATATTGGTAATTTTGAGCAATAAAATAATTAACATATGAGCAGCTATGATGTTGCCGTTATTGGCTCAGGACCTGGTGGATATGTTGCAGCAATTCGTTGTGCACAGCTTGGACTTAAAACCGCTTTAATTGAAAAATATGCTACTCTTGGCGGAACTTGTTTGAATGTAGGATGTATACCTTCTAAATCACTTTTGGATTCCTCACATCATTATGAAGAAGCTCAAAAACACTTTTCTGAACACGGTATTGAAATTGAAGGGGAGATTAAAGTCAATTTAAAACAAATGATTGATCGAAAAGCTTCGGTAGTAGAACAAACCACCAAAGGGATCGATTATTTGATGGAAAAAAATAAAATCACTGTTTTGCAAGGTGTAGGTAGTTTTATTGATGCCACCCACATCAAGATCGAAGGAAAAAATGCCCAAACCATTGAAGCAAAAAACACCATTATTGCAACAGGCTCTAAACCCGCATCCTTGCCATTTATTAAACTTGACAAGGAGCGTGTTATCACTTCAACTGAAGCTCTTAAGCTTACAGAAATACCTAAACACCTTTTGGTTATCGGAGGAGGTGTAATAGGATTGGAGTTAGGACAAGTCTATCGCCGATTAGGTGCTGAGGTTTCTGTTATTGAATATGCAGATCGTATTACGCCTGTAATGGATGCCGCTTTGTCAAAAGAACTAATGAAGGTCTTGAAAAAACAAGGCGTTCAGTTTTACCTCTCCCATGGCGTAACTAAAGTAGAGCGTAAGGGAAAAATGGTCACCGTTACCGCTTCCGATAAAAATGGATCTGAAGTACAATGGGAAGGCGATTATTGTTTGGTATCTGTAGGCCGAAAACCATTTACTGATGGATTAAATGCTCAAGCAGCAGGGGTTCAAGTTAATGAAAAAGGACAAATAGAAGTTAATGACCATTTACAAACATCAGCCCCTGGAATCTTTGCAATTGGTGATGTAGTTCGAGGAGCTATGCTTGCTCACAAGGCTGAAGAAGAAGGAGTTTTGGTTGCCGAATTTATTGCAGGTCAAAAACCCCACATCAATTACAATCTCATTCCAAATGTTATTTATACTTGGCCTGAAGTGGCAGCTGTAGGAAAAACTGAAGAACAACTCAAAGCTGAAGGGATTGCCTATAAAAGCGGACAGTTTCCTATGCGAGCTTTAGGACGTGCCAGAGCCAGTATGGATACTGATGGCTTTGTTAAAATTTTAGCTGATCTTCAAACGGATGAAGTTCTAGGAGTTCATATGATTGGTGCACGTGCTGCTGATTTAATTGCTGAAGCTGTAACGGCTATGGAATTTAGAGCTTCTGCTGAAGATATTGCTAGAATGAGCCATTCTCATCCAACCTATGCAGAGGCTATTAAAGAAGCTGCCTTAGCAGCTACTGAAAACCGAGCGTTACACATCTAATTGCTACAAGCACCTTCAGTCCAAATTAGAATCCCACTAGATTCTGCTAAACAGGTATTGCTGTAAGTTTCCCCATTGCATCCGCAAACAGGGCGATATTCTTTAGTGCATGGGAGTGTTTTAGGAGTCTGTTGACAGGTATTTTCTTGTTTTGTTGTACAACTTAAAAAAATGAGAAATAGTACACTCCAAACCAAAATTAATATTGAAACTTTCAAAGGATTTAAATTAAATTTAATCAAGTGGAATTGCCTGTTTAGGATAGTTTAATTTAAAATCAAAAATAACAAATCGGTTTTTTTAACGCTATTTTTATTTACTTTTAAGAAACAAAGAAAACAGAAACCAGATGAAAAGAAGAGATTTTATTCATAAAACGACCGCAACCGCTGCCGTTTTCAGCATAGTTCCCAGCCATGTATTGGGAAATAAAGGAATTGCTCCTAATGACAAAATTCAATTGGGCTTTATTGGTGTAGGAAAGCAAGGAAGAGGACTAATGACCAATTTTGTAAAATATGAAGGGGCTTCCGTAGTTGCAGTTAGTGATGTGGATCGAACTAAAATGGCTTATTTTACAGAAACTTTTCATCAGGCTTTACAAAAAAATAAAAAACCACATCATACCCTTGCAGAAATAGCTTCATATCGAGACTTACTTAGTCGAAAAGACATTGATGCTGTAGTCATTGCCTCTCCTGATCATTGGCATGCTCAGATGACTATTGATGCAGCCAAAGCGGGAAAAGATATTTATTGTGAAAAGCCCTTGTCAAGTACAGTTGCTGAAGGACGCGCCATGGTTGATGCTGCCCGTAAATATGAACGTGTTTTCCAAACAGGGAGTATGCAGCGTTCATGGGAACGGTTTCGTCATGCAGTTGAACTGATTCGAAATGGCTATATAGGCGAAATAAAAGAAATTAAGGTAGCCATAGGCTCTCCATATAGGTCATGTGATTTACCTACCCAGGATACTCCAGACAGTATTGATTGGGACGCATGGGTAGGTCCCGCTCCATACAGAGGATATCATTTTGATTTAGCGTGTCCCTTAGAAGATAAACGTTGGGGAATGTGGCGTGATTATTATCCCTTTGGCGGCGGTATGGTTACCGATTGGGGAGCACATATGTTTGACATTGTTCAGTGGGCACTTGATCAAGACGATACCGGACCGTTAACTTTTACCCCCCCAGCAGAGCATGCCGAACGCGGTTTAGTATATACCTATGCAAACGGCATACGTGTGACTCATACTCAATGGGGTGAGGGGAATAATGAAATTCAATTTATTGGTTCTGATGGTCGATTGGAAGTAAGTCGAAGTTATTTACGAACGTATCCAAATGAAAGTTTAGCAACCTCTCCTTTAAGAGATACGGATACCCAACGTGTGTATCGCAGTGAAAACCATCATGAAGATTGGTTGGCGGCTATAAAAAACCGTACACGGCCAATTTGTGATGTGGAAGTGGGTCACCGAACAGCTTCTGTATGCAATATTGCCAATATTGCCTATGCATTACAGCGCCCCTTAGAATGGAATCCTGTGCTTGAGCAATTTGTAGATGATCCTGGAGCAGACCTTTTGCTAGATCGTGCTTATCGTGGTCCTTGGGATTATCGAGATTTTTAATTGGTAGCAAGTATACTTTCCACTTCTTTTAATTGTTTATTAATCTTTAGATTTTCACGTTAATATACTTTTGCGGTTCCATAAATTTTTTTAGTTGAAGGGTGTTAATACAGTTTATTTCCTAAAGTAAAGCTTCTTCAGAGATTGTATTAATTAGTAAAGCAAAACGAAAAAAAATCCTTTTTAGAAGGATTTGAATTACGATATTGTCAATACCAAAGAATTGAATTGAATGAAATTGACTATTCTCTTAAAGGTTTAATTTTATCTCGAATAAGATCGAGTCTTAGGTTGCCAATACTTCCAATATGAGTATGTTGAACATTTCGATTCGGAATATAATCTCCTTCTTCTATCGCTTTACCTAATTCCCTGTAAGCCTCTCGAAAAGGCTTTCCATTAAGAACGGATGCATTTAATGTATCAACACTAAACAAGCTATCATATTTTTTTTGATCAGTAATATTAGGTGTTACTTTAAGTTTGGGTAAACTAAATAAAAGAAGATCTATACAGGCCTTAACTTCTTGAATAGCTTCAATGATAGGTCCTTTAGTCAACTGCAATTCTCTGTGGTATCCACTTGGTAAATTGGTTGTCAACATTGCCAATTGGTTAGGAAGGGCTTGGAGTAGATTTCCTTTACCTCTAATTAATTCAAAAACATCTGGATTTTTTTTGTGTGGCATTATACTTGAACCTGTTGTTAAATCATCAGGGAAGGAAATAAAATTGAAATCTTGTCCCATATATAAACAAATGTCCATACTTAGCTTTGCTAAACTGCTCCCAATACTTGCTAATGCCATGGCAGTACTTTTTTCAAGTTTTCCACGACTGATTTGTGCGGCAACAGCATTTACTTTTAGGTCTTTAAAATTCATTAATTTGGTTGTAAAAGCACGATCAATTGGAAAGGCACTGCCATATCCAGCAGCACTTCCTAAAGGATTTTGATCGGCTATTTTTTGAGCCGCCTCAAGGAAAAAAAGATCGTCAATTAAAATTTCAGCGTAGGCCGACAACCATAATCCAACTGATGATGGCATTGCCACCTGCAAATGGGTATATCCAGGAAGTAAATCAGATTGGTGTTTTTCAGCTAAAACCATTAAGGTATCAAATAGTGTAATTATTTGATTTTTTAATTCTTTTATTTCATGTTTGAGGTAAAGGTGAAGAGCTACCAAAACTTGGTCATTTCTTGAGCGAGCGGTATGAATTTTCTTTCCTATATCGCCTAACTGTTTTGTAAGTTCATGTTCAATTTTTGAGTGCATGTCTTCAAATTCTTCATCTATACTAAATCTACCTTCAATAGCTTGCTTTTTTAAATCGGTTAACACTGCACATAATTGATCTGCTTCTATTTGTGAAAGCAACCCTATTTTACTTAGCATTTGAGCATGAGCTATTGATGCCTCACAATCGTATTGGGCCAAAACTAAATCATAATCACGGTCCTTTCCTACCGTAAAAACATCTACTTTTTCGTGTGCAGTTGCTCCTTTTTGCCAAAGTTTCATGTTATAATAGTTTAGTTAATAGATTAATATACAACGTAATTCCTTCCTCTATTTCATTTACATAAATAAATTCATCGGCTGTATGTGAACGAGGGGAATCTCCAGGACCCATTTTTAATGAGGGGCATGACAGGGCAGCTTGATCAGAAAGGGTAGGCGATCCATAGGTTTTTTTACCCAAAGCAATCCCTGCTTGAACTAACGGATGATTTACTGCAATATACGAACTTTCTAATCGTAGCGAGCGCGCTTTAACTTCACAGGGTAAAGCGTTTTGGATAATTGTTTCAATTTCTGTATTGGTATAGCAATCATTTACTCGAACATCCAATACGAGTTTCACTTCAGCGGGAATGATGTTGTGTTGACTTCCGGCGTTTACTTGAGTCAAGGTAACCTTTACGGGCCCAAGTAAATCGGATATTTTTTCAAAGTGTAATTTCTCTAAAGACTCGAAAATTGAATTTATTTTCAAAATAGGATTGTCAAAATTGGGATGTGCTGCATGGCTTGCAGTTCCCTTTAGTGTAAGATCAAAAACAACAAGTCCTTTTTCAGCAATGGCTAATTCCATTTGAGTAGGCTCTCCAACTATTGCCACATCAATTTTTGGAAGTAAAGGTAAAAGTCCTCGTAAGCTATTTTCACCGGCTGTTTCTTCTTCACCAGTGGCAGCCATTACTAAATTATATTTAGGATTAGGATGGGCATAAAAATGAGTAAAAACACTTAGTAAACTTACAAGCGAACCACCAGCATCATTACTCCCCAATCCATATAATTTTCCATTTTCAATATCTGGTGAAAAGGGATTTCGAGTATAGGCTTGGTTAGGTTTTACTGTATCGTGGTGTGAATTTAGTAAAAGTGTGGGTCGTAAAGGATCAAAGTGTTTATTGGTAGCCCAAACGTTATTGTGTTGACGTTGAAAGGGTATGTTATGTGTCCCAAACCACGCTTCAATTCGATTGGCGGTTTTGTCTTCATTTCCTGAAAATGATTCTAATCGAATTAAATCTTGTAAAAGGGTAAGGGCGTTTTGTATCATTATATTTCAATTTGGGTGAAGGGAAGTTGGCCTTTAAGCATATCAGCATTACCTATAAAAACTTTAGATACTCCTTTTGAAAGGGCATCAAAACAATTTTTTAGTTTGGGAAGCATTCCCGAATGTATTTTTTGTTCTTTAAGGAGTTGCTGGTAGAGAAGAGAATTGATTTTCAACAGCACAGACTCATCATCTTCAACTTTTTCCAAAACTCCTTTTTTTTCAAAACAATAAAGTAACTCAACCTCAAAATCAGAAGCTAAAGCTTGGGCTAGTGAAGAAGCTACAGTATCTGCATTGGTATTTAGTAATTGTCCAGATCCATCATGCGTAATAGCACAAAATACGGGAGTAACTCCTGCCTGTAGAAGTATTTTAATAATATCGGTATTGACTTGGGTAATATCACCTACAAAGCCAAAATCTATGGGTTTAACAGGTCTTTTAGAAGCAACTATAGAATTACCATCTGCCCCAGTAAAGCCTAAAGCATTGCATCCTAAGTATTGTAATTGAGCAATAATAGATTTATTGATTTTTCCACCGTAAACCATAGTAATTAAATCAAGGGTTGCGTGATCGGTGATCCTTCGTCCATCAATGATATTAACAGGAATATTCAATTGATTTGCTAACTGGCTGGCTTCTTTACCGCCTCCATGTACTAAAAGATTATACCCATTTAAAAGAGAAAAATCCATTAGAAATGACGAAAGCGCAGATTGGTTCTCTATAACATTACCCCCTATTTTAATAATGCGGAGTTTATCCATTTTGCAACAGTTTTTTTAATACCCATTGTGCTGCATAAGTTCGGTTATTAGCTTGCTCAATAACCAAGGAATTTGGATGATCTAACACACCATCAGCTACCACTATGTTTCGTCTTACAGGTAAACAGTGCATAAACATTGCATCATTGGTATGTTTCATTTTTTCTGATGTTAGCATCCATTCATCATCTGTTCTCAATATTTTCCCGTATTCTGTATAAGAGCACCAATTTTTTGCATAAACAAAGTCAGCTCCTTCCAAGGCCTCTTCTTGATTATATACCAGAGGTGTGTTGCCAGTGATGGCAGCATTTAATTGATAACCCTCAGGCTGGGCAATAACAAAATCAGCCTCAAGATTTTTTACCATTCGGACAAAAGAATTTGCCACAGCATGAGGAAGGGCTTTTGGGTGTGGTGCCCAGGTCAACACTATTTTTGGCCGTTTTTTGGTGGAATGCTCTTTAATTGTGATCGCATCTGCAAAGGCTTGTAAAGGATGTGCAGTTGCACTTTCCATATTAATTACTGGTATAGACGCATACTCAGCAAATTTATTTAGAACTTCTTCACCTTCATCTTTCACTTTATCATTTAAGGAAGCAAAAGCTCGAATGGCAACCATATCACAATATTTAGAAACCACAGCTGCAGCCTCTTTGATGTGTTCTGATCGTAATCCGTTCATTTTCGTACCATTTTCAAATTCTAAAGCCCACGCTTCATTTGAAAAATTCATAACCATTGTATGAATCCCTAAATGTTGCGCAGCTTTTTGAGTACTAAGGCGGGTACGTAAACTTGGATTAAAAAATAACATACCCAACGTTTTATGACGCCCTAAATTTTCATTTGCAAATGGATTTTTCTTCAAAGCCTGAGCTTCGGCAACGGCATCTTGAAAATGAGTAATATCGTCTAAGGTAAGAAAATGCTTCATGAAGGTTGAATGTTTTGTTCTAGTGCCTTTTTTAACGCATCAAAAAAGAAATCAATATGGTGTTTTTGAACAGTTAAAGGGGGTAAAATTCGAATAAGTTTTTTATTACTACTTCCTCCAGTAAAAATGTGATGATCGTAAATTAAAGATTTTCTCAAAGTACCAACTTCAAAATCAAATTCAATACCGAGCATTAAGCCTCGCCCTTTTACATTTCTAATTGCAGGTTGCTTTTCAGCCAATTCTCTAAAATAGAACTCCATCTTTTTAGCATGTTCTTGAAGATTTTCTTGTTGTAACACATCGAGAACTGCGAGAGACGCGCGGCATGCTAAATGATTACCGCCAAAGGTGGTACCCAGCATACCATGTTGTGCATTGATGCTAGGATGAACTAGAATTCCTCCAATAGGGAATCCATTACCCATCCCTTTTGCCATTGTGATAATATGAGGTTGAATGGGATAATGTTGATATGCAAAAAAAGTACCTGTACGACCAAAACCAGCTTGGACTTCGTCAGCAATTAGGCAAGTGCCTGTGGCATTACATTCTTGTTCCAAAGCGAGAACAAAAGCTTCATCGGGTTGATCAAGTCCACCCACACCTTGTATGGCTTCAAAAATTACGGAACAATAAGTTTTTGTAGCCAATGCAGTTTTTAGCGCTTCTGTATCATTAAAAGCGATAAAATCTACCTCGTGTTGAGCATTTAAAGGCGCTGAAATAACTTTATTGTCAGTTACTGCAACTGCGGCAGAAGTTCTACCATGAAAAGATTTATGAAATGCTAATACCTTTTTACGTTGTGTATGAAAAGAAGCTAATTTCAATGCATTTTCTATAGCTTCTGCTCCAGAGTTACATAAAAAAAGGGCATAAGAATGTAAACACGATTGTGCACCTATGGCATCGGCTAATTTATTTTGAAGTGGATTTTGAATAGCATTAGAATAAAATCCAATTTTATTCAATTGGTCAGATATTGAATTTAAATAGTGAGGATGTGCATGACCAATAGAAATCACAGCATGCCCTCCGTAAAGGTCTAGGTATTCTGTCCCATGGTCATCATATACATAAACATCTTTCGCGCGAACTGGAGTCACTTCATAAAGAGGATATACATCAAATAGTTTCATTTATTGTTTGGCAATTTCGTTAATCTTATCAAAAGAAGCGGTAAGTCCTCGTATTAATGAAGAACTAAGTCCTTGATGTTCCATTTCATTGAGCCCTGTAATGGTACACCCTTTGGGTGTAGTCACACGATCAATTTCTTCTTCAGGATGCGTTCCTGATTCAATGAGTAAACTGGCGGCTCCCATAGCAGTATGCATAGACATTTTAAGTGCAATTTCTGCATCAAACCCCATTTGTACTCCTCCTTGGGTGGTAGCTCTAATTAAACGCATCCAAAAAGCAATACCGCTTGCACAGAGTACAGTTGCGGCTCGCATATGGGTCTCTCCAATTACTAGGGTAGTTCCTAAACCATTAAAAATCGCTTCAGCAATAGGAAGTCTTTTTGCTCCAACAGTATTATGGCACAAACAAGTCATTGATTTGCCTACTGAAATAGCTGTATTGGGCATGGCACGAATAATGGGAATATCGGTACCAATACTTTTTTCAATACGCTCAATAAAAAATCCAGTGATAGTTGAAATGATAACGTGTTTTTCATTTAAATCAGGCTGAATTTCAAATAATATTTTTTCAAATTGACCGGGCTGTACGGCAAAAATTAAAATATCTGAATTTTGAACCGCCTCCCTGTTATTAGAGGTAATCGTTACTTTTTTATATTCTCCATAAGATGAAATAGAAGCAATGTTTCTCTTTGTTAAATAGAGCGTTGTATAGGTGTTGTTTATGATCAATCCCTTTGCAATACTTAAACCAAGGTTTCCAGATCCGATTATAGCAATTTTCATAATGTAAGTTTAATATATATTGGCTTTTAATTCAATTCCGAGCGTTTCTTCCCAACCCATAATAATATTAGTGTTTTGTACAGCTTGCCCTGAGGCTCCTTTAATTAAATTATCAATTACACTGGTTATTAATATCACATCTTCATGCTTATGAAGATGAAGAAAACATGTATTAGTATTGATTACATTTTTTAAACTAATTTCTTGTTTAGAAATCCATGTAAATGGATGAGATGCATAATAATCTGTATACATTTCTATGGCATCCTCAAGGGTTCCCTCAAAAGGGGTATAAACAGTTGCAAAAATACCTCGGGTAAAAGCTCCACGCTGCGGCATAAAATATAATTTTGGAGCAGAATCCAATTGAGATAGGGTTTGTTTAATTTCACCCAAATGTTGATGTGTAAAGGGTTTATACCAAGAAAGGTTATTGTTTCGCCAACTGAAGTGCGAAGTTTCACTAAGACCCACTCCTGCCCCTGTGCTTCCTGTTGTGGCATTAATATGTAGATCACCTTTAATTTTATGAGCAGCTGCCAGCGGAAGTAAAGCCAGTTGAATTGCTGTAGCAAAGCAACCTGGATTAGCTATTGAAGTTGCCTTTTCAATTTTATCCCGTTGTAATTCAGGAAGTCCATAAATAAATTTTCTTTCATTTGAAGAAGCATCTTCTTGTAATCGAAAGTCGTTGCCTAAATCAATAATCACGGTTTCAGAAGAAAAGGTATGAGCATCTAAAAACGCACTTGATTTTCCGTGACCTAAACACAAATAAACAACATCGACATCAGTTACAATAGTATCTGTAAAGTTCAAATTTACCCTACCCAAGATATCCAAATGTGTTTGTGTTATTGGTTGACCTGCTCTGGTAGTACTGTACACAAATGCCAATTCAAGGGCTGGGTGATTAATGATTAGACGAATCAATTCTCCTCCAGTATAGCCTGATCCCCCAATAATTCCTACTTTTTTCATTCAGATGAGTTTAAATGGTGGTAAATTTTTGTAGCATTTCCTGTCAACTTAATAAAGCCCTTAGCTTCAGTTGCGGTCCATCCTTTGTTCATTTCGCCATAACTTCCAAATTCAACTTTCATTAAATCAAAAGGCGATTCAATTCCTTGTAATTCAAATCTATAGGGGTGGAGATGAACAAAAACTTTACCGCTTACACGGGTTTGACTGCTATATAAAAAAGCTTCTAAGTCACGCATCACTGGATCTAAGTAATGGCCCTCATGAAGAAGCATACCATAAAAGTTAGCTATTTGTTCTTTTTGATACTGTTGCCATTTACTTAAGGTATGCTTTTCTAATAAATGATGTGCTTTTAAAATAATTAAAGGAGCCGCTGCTTCAAAACCAACACGTCCTTTAATTCCTATAATGGTATCACCTACATGAATATCTCTACCTATAGCATATTGTTTGGCTATAGATTGTATTTCTTGAATTAAGGCTACAGGCGTACTTTCAAGTTCATTTACACCTACCAACTCACCTTTTTTGAAGGTTAGAGTAAGAGTTTCTGAGCCTTTTTTTATTAGAGGGCTAGGATAGGCTGTTTCTGGAAGTGATTTATTTGAGGTCAGAGTTTCGGCACCCCCTACACTAGTTCCCCAAAGACCTTGATTGATAGAGTATTGTGCCTTAGTCCAAGAAATATCAATGCCTTGCTCTTTCAAATAGGTAATTTCTTGTTCTCTAGAAAGTTGATGGTCTCGAATTAAGGTAATAATTTCAATTTCAGGGGCTAAGATTTGAAAAATCATATCGAACCGTACTTGGTCATTTCCTGCCCCAGTACTTCCATGCGCAATTAATTTTGCACCAATAGATTTTGCATATTGGACAATTTCAATGGCTTGAATCACTCGTTCAGCACTTACTGATAGGGGATAAGTGTTATTTTTTAGTACGTTTCCAAAAATCAAATACTTCACAATTTTTTGGTAAAATGACTCTAAAGCATTGATATTTTGATAGGTAAAGGCACCCATTTGATAAGCTTTCTCTTCAATAGTTTTTATTTCTTCATTTGAAAACCCCCCAGTGTTGATACTTACTGCATGAACTTCATATCCTTCTAGCGACAGTCTTTTTAGGGAATAAGAGGTGTCAAGACCACCGCTGTAAGCCAATACTAATTTTTGTTTTTTCATCATTCTTTCTTTTTAAGAAGAATTGCTTCTTTAATTTTTTTCAATCGTTCTTGAACCTGATGGTTAAATTTCTTTTTTTCTGTTTTTTTATTTGGATCATATAGCATCCCTGTACACAAACACATTTGTCGTTCGGTTCGAGTTAAAATATCATAATTCTTACAGGTCTGACAACCTTTCCAAAATTCAGGGTCATCGGTAAGTTCAGAAAAGTGAACTGGTTTATATCCCAACTCATAATTTATTTTCATAACGGCCATACCCGTTGTTATTCCAAAGATTTTTGCAGTTGGAAATTTTTCTAAGGAAAGATCAAATACCCCTTTTTTGATTTGTTTTGCTAAACCTTGAGCTCTGTAATCAGGGGCAACTATTAGACCAGAATGAGCCACATATTTTCCATGCCCCCACACCTCAATGTAGCAAAATCCAGCAAATTTATCCCCATCAATGGCAATCACAGCATTACCATTAGAAATTTTTGTAGCAATATATTCAGGGGTTCTTCTTGCAATTCCTGTGCCTCTAATTTTTGCCGATTCGTCTATACACTGACTAATTTCTTTGGCAAAGGTTACATGTTCCGCTTTAGCGCGTAATACTTTCATAAATTTTTGAAATAAAGATGAAAAAAAATGAATCTGAAAAGGGAGAAGGGCTCACCATACTCCATACAAAATTACACCCCAAAGGGGCGACGACGTGGACTACGCAAAGGTGTAGATGCGAAGTTGGAAAGAAGATTAAACGTTGTCGCTTGTAACATAATGGCACAAAATTCTATTTTTTTTTTATACTGAACAAAAAAATTAAACAAAAATCTACTTTTTTATTCCGAAACGGGTTGTACAGGTATTGATTACCTTTGTGTCGTGGATCAACAGTTGATAACTTATTTTAAGCAAAAAGCAAAAGAGTTAAAACACCAGAAGATACTGCTAGCCCACAGTGGTGGAGTAGACAGTTCCGTTTTGGCGAACTTATTTATTAGCCATAAATTATCCTTTGGAGTAGCCCATTGTAATTTCCAACTTCGTGGAGTTGAAAGTGAAGACGGGGCACGTTTTGTTGAAGATTGGTGTAGGCATCATAAGGTCCCATTTTATTCGGTTCGTTTTACTCTTGATGGTTATCCACAGAAAAACACTCAACTCGCTGCACGTCAATTAAGGTATCAATGGTTTGAAGAATTAAAAAGTGTTTTTGGTTTTACCGTAGTATGTACCGCACACCATTTAAACGATCAATTGGAAACTTTTTTAATGCACACTTTTAGAGGTACTGGGCTAGATGGTATGGTAGGGATTCCTGAAATGGATTCTCTTCAGCGTCCACTTTTAGACATAACAAAAGCGCAACTTTTGAGTTTTGCCCAAAATCGAAAGTTGGAATGGAGAGAAGACAGTTCCAATGCCACCACGCAATACACCCGTAATGCCCTTCGTCACACTGTTATTCCGCCTCTTTTAGAAGCCATTCCAAACGGACTTGAAGGATTTTCCAAAACGATTAATCACCTTCAAGAGAGTCAAGCATTTCAAGCATCTGCTTTATATACATTGCACTCCACACTTTTTGTGAAACATAAGGAAGGTTTTCAAATTGCTATTCAAGAACTGATGACTTTGCCTCATTTGTTGTTTTGTCTTCACCATTGGTTTTCCCCTTATGGGTTTAAGGCGACCGAGGTTCTGAAATTATGTAAGACATCGAGTGGTAAAAGATGTGTTTCCACCTCCCATCAGCTTACAAGAGAGCGAACACATTTGTGGTTATCACCCCTTAAGAAAACTGAAACAAACAGCATCTCAATCACTTTGGAAGCGGGTTTTATTGCCACTCCTATTCAACTTTCTTGGAAAGCCTTAGACCGTATGCCCAAAAGCCCGTTAAACGCAGATCAAGCCGCTTTAAACAACAAGCTGTTAAATTCTCCTTTGTTTCTTCGTAAAATGGAGAAAGGAGACTATTTTTACCCCACCGGAATGACGGGTAAAAAATTGCTAAGTAAATATTTTAAAGATCAAAAATATACTTCATTTGAAAAGGAGCAACAGTGGCTGTTATGTACTCAAGAGGCTGTAGTTTGGGTAGTAGGTCAACGTTGTGATCGTCGTTTTGCCGCTGATAAGAAAACTGAGGATATTTTACTCTTAACGTTAAGTGAAAAATGAAAAAAATTTTATGGATTTTCGGGATTTTATGGTGTGCATTTTGTTCGGCACAGCTTGAGCCTGTAACCTGGAAAAATAGCATTGAGTCCCTTGGAGAAGCACGTTATCGTTTACATTTTGAAGCACAAATCGCCACTAAATGGCATTTGTATTCGCAATACTCAAATCCTGAAGGAGCTATCCCTACAGAATTTAAATTTACTGAAGAAGGAGTAGGCTACCAACGTATTGGCTTAGTAGAAGAAAGTGAAAGTGTACTCGAATACGATTCAGTATTTGAAATGGAATTGACCTTTTTTAACGAGAACGCACAATTTTATCAGGAAATTATAATTACAGATTCCTCATTACCCTTTATTTCTGTAGAAATTGAATACCAAGCGTGTGATGATGAATTGTGTATTTTTCGAACTGAGCCCTTCACCTTTCTTATTTCTGAAGAAGCAGAGTGGGTAGCCCCAGTGGTTGATGAAAAAAGTCAACAGCTATCAAAAGCACTTCAATTGGATTTAAAAGGGACTGAACTTTTACAATCATCAGTAGCCACATCAGAGTCAAATGCGTTACTTCAATTGTTTTTTCTTGGATTTTTAGGTGGGTTACTGGCATTGTTAACCCCTTGTGTTTTTCCAATGATTCCTCTTACTGTTTCTTTTTTTCTGAAACAAGCCACCACTTCTTCACGAGGGGTAACTAATGCCCTGCTCTATACTTTTTTTATCATACTAATCTATGTTGGTTTAAGCGCCCCTTTCCACTTTCTTGACGAACTAAATCCTGAGATATTAAACAATTTGGCGACTAATGTTGTGCTAAACGTTGTTTTCTTTATCGTTTTTGTAGTATTTGCGCTTTCCTTTTTTGGATATTTTGAACTTACCTTACCTAGTGGTTGGGGAAATTCAACAGATGAAGCATCAAGAAGCACTGGGGTAATAGGCATTTTCTTTATGGCCCTAACTTTAGCCATCGTTTCCTTTTCTTGTACAGGGCCAATTTTAGGTTCTTTGTTAGCAGGCTCATTGAGCGCAGAAAGGGAAGCTACACAACTCACTGCAGGAATGCTCGGCTTTGGCGTAGCCTTAGGTTTACCCTTTGGACTTTTTGCCTTATTTCCAAATACCTTAAAGGCACTTCCCAAATCAGGCGGATGGATGACTAGAGTAAAAGTAGTTTTGGGTTTTTTAGAATTGGCCCTAGCCTTAAAATTCCTTTCTAATGCCGATTTGGTAGGACATTGGGGATTGTTAAAACGTGAAGTTTTTATAGCCCTCTGGGCGTTGCTTTCGATTGCTCTAACCCTCTATTTGTTTGGTATTTATCGTTTTCCCCATGAAACTAAAACGCCCCTATCAAAAGGGCGAAAAGCCATAGCCAGCTTGGCCTTGTTGGGGTCAGTGTATTTACTATTCGGGTTATTTTCTGAAAAAAATCAACTGCGTTTTTTAAGCGGTTTTCCTCCCCCTGAATTCTACAGCATTTTTGAGCAAGAATCAGATTGTCCTTTAGGCTTAGATTGCTATAATGATTTTGAAATGGGTAAACAAGCTGCATTGTCTTCAGGCAAACCTATCTTATTAGACTTCACCGGTTGGGCTTGCGTTAATTGTAGGCGTATGGAGGAGAATGTATGGGCTGACCCTAGTGTTTATCCTCTTTTACGGGATAAGTATATTTTAATTTCTCTTTATGTAGATGACCGGGAGCCCTTGCCAGCAGCTGAATCATTTTCTTTTCAATATGGTGACAGCAAAGTAAAAGCCATTCGTACGGTAGGAAATAAATGGGCTACTTTTCAGGCGCTGAATTTTAATACGGCCTCACAACCGTTTTATGTACAACTTACCGCAGAAGGGCAATTACTTACTGCTCCAATACAATATACTGACACTAACACCTTTAGGGATTGGCTAACTCAAGGATTAAATAACTTGCCACCCTCAGCACCAAAGGCTAATTATATTTCTTTTTAAGATTAAAGTCAAATTGGGGATACTATTTTTTGAATCGGGAACACTGAAATTTAAGCACACTTTTCTTCTTAATAATTTATTTTCATTTTTAATTTGAGAAGTTCTCAAAGAATCTAGTTGAGTTAGAATTGATTACTATTCAATCTCTTTTTTCAATTCATTTAAAACCGTATTTTTAGTAAACCAAATCAAAAGCCATGCTTGTAGCCGTTTACAGCTCCTCTGTTTTTGGAGTAGATGCCAACTTAATCACCTTAGAAGTAAATATTGGACAAGGTATTGGGTACCACTTGGTGGGTTTGCCCGACAATGCCATTAAGGAGAGCAATTACCGGATCATGGCGGCCCTTACCAATTTAGGGTATAAAATACCGGGCAAAAAAATTACCATTAATATGGCGCCAGCAGATATGCGAAAAGAAGGAGCAGCTTATGATCTTCCTCTAGCCTTAGGTATTTTGGCAGCTTCAGGTCAAATTCAAGCAGATTCACTTCAACAGTATATCGTATTAGGCGAATTGGCGCTTGACGGAACCATTCGTCCTATTAAAGGTGCCTTACCCATTGTGCTTCAAGCTCTTCGAGACGGTTTTACAGGTTTTATTTTGCCAAAGGAAAATGCAGAGGAGGCTGCAATTGTAAAATCATTAGAAGTGTATGGTGTGTCACACCTTACTGAAGTTATAGCCTTTTTTGAACAAAAGGAAAAGCCAGCACCCACTAAAGTGGATGTTCGTAAAGAATTTGAGGCACAACTCAACGCATTTGCTTTTGATTTTTCTGATGTAAAAGGGCAAGAAACAATTAAAAGAGGCATGGAAATTGCCGCAGCAGGAGGACACAATATACTTCTGATTGGCCCACCTGGGGCAGGAAAGACAATGTTAGCCAAAAGGCTTCCTAGTATTTTGCCTCCCTTACGGTTGGAAGAAGCCCTCGAAACCACCAAAATCCATTCGGTAGTAGGAAAAGTAAAAACTAGAGGGTTAATTCATCAACGACCCTTTCGTTCACCCCACCACACCATTAGCGATGTTGCTCTAGTTGGAGGGGGATCTTACCCTCAGCCAGGAGAAATTTCATTGGCACACAATGGGGTATTGTTTTTAGATGAGCTTCCTGAGTTTAAACGCAGTGTGTTGGAGGTGCTCCGCCAGCCTCTAGAAGACCGAGAAATTACAATATCTAGAGCACGTTTTACAGTAACCTATCCTGCCTCGTTTATGTTGGTGGCGAGTATGAACCCTAGCCCTAGTGGACAATTTTATGATCCGAATTCAAAAAGTGGCCCTACTGCATTTGAAAGGCAACGGTATTTAAATAAACTTTCTGGACCCTTGTTAGATCGGATAGACTTGCATATTGAGGTAGAGCCTGTTCCTTTTGCCCAACTTTCTGAAGAGCGTTCGGCGGAATCTTCAGCAGCCATTCGCCAGCGGGTAACTGCAGCACGAGCCTTGCAAACAAAACGCTTTCAAGACCTTCCCCTGCATTATAATGCCCAAATGACTACCCGCCACTTGCGTACCTTTTGTGTGTTAGATGCCTCCTCAAAAGACTTACTAAAAAAGGCTATGGAACGTTTATCACTCTCGGCTAGAGCTTATGATAGAATAATTAAAGTGTCACGAACTTTAGCTGATTTAGATGCAGTTGAACACATTCAATCAGCCCATATTGCTGAAGCTATACAATATCGAAGTTTAGACCGCGAAGGGTGGTTGGGTTAATTTTTAAAGGCTAAGGAGCAATCTACTTGTTGGAAATTCTAACAAGGCTTTCTTTAAAAAAGATTCTGCTATTTGGTCTTCTCCCTTTTCTCGATAATGTTTCACTAAAAGTTCATACATAGCGTCTCTTCCCCAAGAGGGGGTAGTAGGCAAAGAGTCTACTGGCTGTTCAAGGGCATTTAAGAGAAGTGCTTCAACTTTTTCGCCTCCCCCAAATATTTTAGGCATATTCGAATCAATTAGGGCGTAGACATAACATGCTCTTGAATTATTAGGGTCAAGTTCTACCGCTTTTTTTGAAAGTAACAAGGCTTCTTGACCCAATTTCACCACATTTAAATAATTTTCAAATTGTGTGCTAAACCCCAAAGAAAGAGATAATAAAGCCATACTTTCCACATCGGTGGCTACTGGACGCAGTAACATTATTGTTTTTGCTATGGAGGCTTTTGCTAGCTGTTCGTTTTCCATATAGGCTAGTGCATACAATGCCTGATGGTAATGCGCATAGGCAAGCCAATAGCTAGCGGATGTGGTTATATTGGGTGGAGATTCAACGGGTAGCACTGAAATTAATTCTTCTAAAGGAGCAGAACTACCTTTGGTAATGGCTAATTCATAGGCCGATTCAATATCTTTTTGCCAATTTTTTGCTTCTTGAACAGGCGTAAAATAGGCACTTACATAACAACTAATCAATAAGAGGAATTGAGGCATAAAGATTTTAGATTAGCGCAATTTTTCTTTTTCAATGCGAAGATACTTGTCTTTAGGAATTTAAAAAAAGTATGTATCATTTTTATGAAATTTTAAAGAAATGAATCAAAGTTTTGTAGGAATGGGGTTAAAAATGAATAACAAGCCTGTCTTTTTGAGTTCGTATTCTGAAGGTAGTAGTTCACTTTTTTTGTGGGTTTGATTTATTTTACAACGCAACGGTGTTATTAAAATTATCGTTCATTCCTTTAGATAGAAAAATACCAACCGTTACCAGAACAACCGCAAGGCCACCTTCTTTCCATTTGAAACTTCCGGTAGATGTTAAACGTCCTACTTGCCCACCCAAATAGGCACCACCCGCAGTAACTAGACTTGTGGCCGCAGTGTATTTTAACGCTCCTTTTTTGAATTGTTTTAGCGCTGAAAATAAACTGATGTAAAAGGAATACGGAAACGGTCACCATAAACTCCTTCTGGTTTTCGAATACCACAACTAATAACCATACTTATTTCAGCTGCAGCTGGGAGTTGTAAAAGGCGTTTGAGTGCTACGGAGTCAAACCCCTCCATAGGGCAGGTGTCATAACCGTGTGCCGCCATACTCATCATAAAAGTTTGGGCTGCCAAGGCGGTACTTTTATGTCCTACCACGCGTAAGTCTGAAGCGCTTACTTCTCTGTAGGTAGTTTTCCTCAAGCCTCTTACTCCCATATAAATTTTCATTAAAAATCCAAGTAAGGGGTTACTTCCTTTATATAAATGGGGGATTATTTTTTTGTAATAGCTCAGAGCCCTCTCTTGGGTTTTTGGATCTACCACTCCTTTTTGGGCAAATCCCGCTTTAATAAATTCAATATTTGCCTCAACGCGTTGGGGCCATAAATCACGACGCACTACTGGAATCACCATTTGCTGGGCGGTTCGGGCTGCAGGTTGGTTAAAGCATGCTGAGGCAATTTCCTTTTTTAAAGACTCAGAGGTTATGTGGTAAAATTCCCACAATTGAAGGTTACTACTAGTAGGCGCTAAGGTAGCTTGTTCAATACAGAATTTAACCGTTGCAGTATCAAGGGGTTGATTTTCATCATATACTCTTACGGAACGGCGGTGGTTTATGGCTTCGGAAACTGTTTTTTCTGATTTCATTTGATTATATTTTCTTTACAATCCATTTAAAAAAGGTTAATTTTTTCGGATAAGGGGCATAGCGTTGAGGTAAATCAAACCAAAAAGAGCGCTTTACTACAGGCTTGGCGTGGGTAAATAAATCAAAACTGTGTTTTCCATGGTAGGCACCCATTCCGCTATTACCAATTCCGCCAAAGGGAAGATTGGGATTTACAAAATGGACGATGGAATCATTGATAACTGCTCCACCAAAAGCATGGCGTTTCATAAGGGAATGAATAAAGTGTTTTCGATTGCTAAACACATAAAAAGCCAATGGGTTTTTTAAGGTTTCTAGTAATTGGTTGAGTTCTTCTTCTGAACTGTAGCTTTTTATCGGTAAAATAGGACCAAAAATTTCGTCTTGCATCAATCGACTTGAAAGGTCTGGCTCGTCAACCAATGTAGGCTCAAAATAAAGCTGATCTCGATTGAAGGTTCCTCCATAAAGCACTTGTTCTCCCTTAAGATCTTCAACCAATTTATCAAAGTGTTTGTAGTGTATTATACGTCCGTAATCTGTTGAAGTTTCTGCAGAAGGCCCAAAGGTCTTTTTAAGCTCACGAATCATTGCTTCTATTAAGGCGTCTTTCACCTCTTTTTTAACCACCACATAATCAGGAGCAATACAGGTTTGCCCACAGTTTAAAAACTTTCCAAATAGAATTCGTTTAGCTGTTTTGTCTATTGGCGTTGTTCCGTCTACCACGCAAGGGCTTTTTCCACCCAATTCTAAAGTGATTGGGGTAAGGTGTTCTGCAGCACTTTTTGCAATAATTTTGCCTATATGGGTGCTTCCAGTAAAGAAAATATAATCCCATTGAAAGGTAAGTAGTGTTTGGGCTACTGAAGCATCACCTTCTACAACAGTTACCCATTCACGAGGAAAAACCTCAGCTAATAACTCTTTTAAAAGCGATGAAGTATGGGGCGCAGATTCTGAAGGTTTTAACACTACGGTATTACCAGCTGCAATAGCACCTATGAGGGGAATTAATGCCAATTGAAAAGGATAATTCCATGGTGAAATCAAGAGAACCGTTCCATAGGGTTCAGCCAAAATAAAATCTTGTGAAGGAAAGTTTAACAGGCTTCCTGATACGCGTTTCGGTGCTGACCAACTTTTAAGATGTTTGATAAAGCTTTGAATTTCTTTGCGCACCATTACAAACTCACTGGTGTAAGATTCAAATTCAGGTTTTTTTAAATCACTTTGTAAGGCCTCAAGAATTTTAGCCTCTTGATAATCGATTACTTTTGCTAAACTTTTTAACTTTCTTAAGCGAATAGTAATTGAGTCCATCTTATGCTGTTTAAAAAACATGCGGTGTTCCTCTCTAAGCTCTTGGACTACTTTAGTTGATAGATTTTCCAAAGCGGAATTTTTTGGGGATAAAGATAAAGTAAAAAGTATTGTTCTTTTTTAAGGAACTGAATGTATTAAAAAATAGATAAAAAAATGTTGATTATCAATAACTTAAGTCTGTCAAGTTCACTTTGAGTATAAGAGAGTTTTTTAGGTTAGAAACTTTTTTATAGTGAAGTAAAGTAATTTCGTTAAACAAAATATAGCCATGGCATTGAACAAGTATAGTAAAGCAGTAACTCAAGATCCCACTCAACCGGCAGCTCAAGCCATGTTACATGCTATTGGAATGACAGATGAGGATTTTAAAAAACCTCTAGTAGGAATTGCCTCAACAGGGTATGAAGGCAACCCTTGTAATATGCACCTAAACGCATTGGCTCAAGAAATAAAAACAGGGGTAAATGAACAAGATTTAGTTGGATTAGTGTTTAACACCATTGGGGTAAGTGATGGTATTTCAATGGGCACCCCTGGAATGCGTTTTTCACTACCCTCAAGAGATATTATTGCAGATTCAGTAGAAACAGTGGTACAGGCTATGTCTTACGACGGTGTCATTACCGTTGTGGGTTGCGATAAGAATATGCCTGGTGCATTAATGGCAATGCTACGTCTAAACCGTCCGAGTATTCTAGTATACGGAGGAACCATAGCTGCTGGATGTCATAATGATAAAGAGTTAGATGTAGTCTCTGCATTTGAAGCCTGGGGAGAAAAAGTTGCTGGTAAAATTGACGAAACTGAATTTAAAAATGTTATTCGAAAAGCATGTCCAGGAGCAGGAGCATGCGGAGGAATGTACACAGCAAATACAATGGCCTCTGCAATTGAAGCCTGTGGCATGGCACTACCCTACAATGCTTCAAATCCTGCTGTGAGTAAAGACAAAAAAGATGAGTGTGCGAAAGTAGGAGTGTATCTTAAAGCATTATTAGAAAAAGACCTTAAACCTCGAGATATTGTCACTAAAAAGGCTCTTGAAAATGCCTTACGATTAATTGCCGTTCTTGGGGGCTCTACTAATGCCGTACTCCACTTTTTGGCAATTGCCAAAGCGGCCCAATTAGATTTAACCATTGATGATTTTCAACGTATTAGTGATTCCACTCCATTTTTAGCAGATCTGAAACCCAGTGGAAAATATTTAATGAAAGATTTACATGCCGTAGGGGGGGTTCCTGCAGTACTAAAATACATGCTTAAAGAAGGAATGTTGCATGGCGATTGTATCACAGTGACTGGAAAAACATTAGCTGAAAATCTGGCTAATATTCCTGATTTAGCTCCCAACCAAGACATTATTCGTCCATTAACCAACCCTATAAAAGCAACGGGTCATATCCGAATTTTAAAAGGAAATTTAGCTACACATGGAGCAGTAGCAAAAATTACTGGAAAAGAAGGATTGATTTTTACTGGCCCTGCACGTGTTTTTGACGGTGAATTTGCAGCCAATGATGGTATTAAAAATGGAAAAGTAAAAGCAGGCGATGTTGTGGTAATCCGTTATGAAGGTCCAAAGGGAGGGCCCGGTATGCCTGAAATGCTGAAGCCCACATCTGCGATTATGGGGGCAGGTTTAGGTAAAAGCGTTGCTTTAATTACAGATGGACGTTTTTCTGGAGGTACCCATGGTTTTGTAGTTGGGCACATTGTTCCTGAAGCCCAAGAGGGTGGAACTATTGCACTAGTAAAAGATGGGGATTCTATTACTATTGATGCAGAACAGAATACGTTAACTGTTGCTGTATCAGAAAAAGAATTAGCAAAACGCAAAGCCCTTTGGGTTCAACCACCTTATAAATTTTCACAAGGAATACTTTACAAATACATTAAAAGCGTATCCACAGCATCTGAAGGTTGTGTGACTGATGTTTAAAACTATGAGTACAAGTTCACAAGAAAAATCAAAAGTGATTTCTAATATCTCTGGAGCAGAGGCTGTTATTCGGTGTTTGCTTGAAGAAGGTGTAGAAACTTTGTATGGGTATCCTGGGGGAGCCATTATGCCTATTTACGATGAATTGTATAAATTTCAAGACATACTACATCATGTGTTGACACGACATGAACAAGGCGCTACTCATGCGGCTCAGGGTTATGCAAGAACTTCAGGAAAAGTAGGTGTTGCAATGGCAACTTCAGGGCCAGGAGCTACAAACCTTGTTACTGGAATTGCAGATGCCCAGATTGATTCTACCCCAATGGTTTGTATTACGGGTCAAGTGGCTTCACATTTGTTGGGTTCTGATGCTTTTCAAGAAACTGATATAATTGGAATTTCGACGCCTGTAACTAAGTGGAATTATCAAATTACAAAAGCCTCAGAGATTCCAGAAATTATGGCTCGTGCTTTTTATATTGCACGTTCAGGTCGTCCAGGACCTGTCTTGATAGATATAACTAAAGATGCTCAATTTGAACATTTTGATTTCGGTTATAAAAAATGCACTGGCATACGGAGTTATCAGCCCTATCCTATATTGGACCAAGTTAAAGTAGATGAAGCTATAGCTTTAATTAACCAAGCAAAAAAACCTTTCATTGTTTGGGGTCAAGGGGTTATTTTAGGTCAAGCTGAATCGGAATTTAAAACGTTTGTGGAAATATCAGGAATTCCTGCTGCATGGACTATTTTAGGCTTATCAGCATTACCAACAGACCACCCTTCAAATAGAGGAATGGTAGGGATGCATGGAAATTACGCTCCCAATTTATTAACCAATGAATGTGATCTATTAATTGCTATAGGAATGCGTTTTGACGATCGGGTTACAGGTGATTTAAATACTTATGCCAAACAAGCAAAAATTATACATTTAGAGTTGGATCCTGCTGAGGTGAATAAAAATGTAACTGCTGACATTACTTTGCTTGCTGATTGTAAAATTAGTTTACAACGGCTTAATGAAAAAATTACACCGAAATCTTATCCTGAATGGATCCAACGTTTTGATGAATTAGATGCAATTGAATATAAAAAGGTTATTCACCATGATTTACATCCTACTAAACCAGGATTAACCATGGGAGAAACTATTGAAATGATCAATAGGTTTTCTAAGGGAAATGCAGTTATTGTTACAGATGTAGGACAGCATCAAATGGTTGCCTGTCGTTATGCAAAATTTAATCAATCCAAAAGCAATGTCACCTCTGGTGGTTTAGGTACAATGGGCTTTGCATTGCCTGCCGCCATAGGAGCAAAAATGGGTGCTCCAGAACGTGAGGTTGTGGCAGTTATAGGTGATGGTGGGTACCAAATGACTATTCAAGAATTAGGTACCATTTTCCAACAACGATTAGCGGTTAAAATTGTGGTTCTTAATAATGATTTTTTAGGTATGGTACGTCAGTGGCAACAACTCTTTTTTGATAAACGATATGCTTCCACTGAAATGGTTAATCCTGATTTTGTGAAGATTGCGGAGGGGTATTATATCCAAGCAAAACGTATTAATCAAAGAGATGAACTTGAAAATGCGGTGAAAGAAATGATTGCCTCAGATCAGCCTTATTTTTTAGAAGTTTGTGTTGAAAAAGAAGATAATGTTTTTCCAATGATTCCCTCAGGGGCAAGTGTTTCAGCAATTAGATTAGAATAACATGGAAACAAAAACCTATACCATATCTGTTTATTCCGAAAACAACGTAGGATTGCTAAACCGTATTTCTGCTATTTTCTTAAAACGGCACATCAATCTTGAAAGCTTTTCTACTTCTGCATCAGAAATTCCAGACGTTTACCGTTTTGTTATTGTAATCCACGTAACACCTGATACAGTTAGACGATTAGTTCAACAAATTGAAAAACAAGTTGACGTTATCAAAGCCTTTTACCATACCGACGAAGAAACTATTTTTCAAGAAAACGCTCTATACAAAGTCAAATCTAGTGCACTTTTTGAAGAACGTCATATTCAAAATATAATTAAAAATAGCCATGCCAATATAGTCACAGTTTCTCCAGAGTTTTTTGTGATTGAAAAAACAGGCTTTAGGGAAGAAACTGAACAACTGCGAAAAGACTTAGAACCTTATGGATTATTGCAATTTGTTCGTTCTGGAAGAATTTCAGTAACAAAAGCCAAAATGGGAATCTCAGAAATATTGAATACTTTTAAAAACAATAACAATTAAAAACAATCATGTCGAATTATTTCAATCAACTATCACTACGTGAACAATTACATCAACTTGGTCAATGTCGCTTTATGGAATCCCATGAGTTTGAAAATGGTATTGACGCCCTTGTAGGAAAAAAAATTGTCATTGTAGGCTGTGGTGCTCAAGGGCTCAACCAAGGGTTAAATATGCGTGATTTAAATGCGGCTGCGTTGCATGGCGGCGCGGCGAGACTTTCGAAGCTAGACCTAGAAAGGCTTCTTGTTCTTCTTGACGAGCTTCAGACTCATACTCGCACCCAGTCGGGCCTATTCCTTGGCTGCGGC
>JALRBW010000015.1 GCA_023257625.1 Flavobacteriaceae bacterium
GTCATTCTTAATTTCTTAATTCTTTCAATGAACTTCTCGCTTCTCTTGAATTAACCCTAAGGTCACCTCTTTAGCGGATGCAAATATAAAACCCTTTATTCGCTTAACAAGAAGTTTTTGAGAAATTTTTAAAAAAATATAAAAATATTTATAACTATTTGTATTACAATATTTTATATTAATCAAAAAAGTTCCAAATCAAACCAAATCGGATGGAAAGATCTCGATAAGGAACAAAAGGAGCCGCATAATAGTCATAAAGAGTGTCAGGTTTAATTAAGTGTTCGACACCTCCTGATAAATTTTCGATCTTAAAGTAAATACGTGAACTTTGGATTTTTGCATTGAAAAAGAAGTCTACCCTTGGATATTCTCCAATCTTAGTATTGTTTTGTGAAACAAATTCAGCTAACAAGGGATTGTATTGATCCGCATAATAATCAGTAAAAAAGACGAAAGTAAAACCAGACTGAAAAAATAAGGCCTTATTAAAAATATCTGAGGTTAACATTAGGGTGCTTCGTATAAGCCATTCAGGAACATTTAGCGCTAAGGGTCCACTTAATACCTCATCTGGATTCTCTTTGATTTGGTCCACCTTTTGGTATTGTACATTATTGGCCCAAGTAAATTTTCCGAAATTGAGTTTTTGATCAAATCGTGCCTTAAAGTATTCAATGGGTAGTTCACGTTGAATAATTTCAACCTCAAACTTTTTATTTAAGTCTCTTAATCTGGTGGCATTATTAAAAAAGGTAAAGTGATTAAGTGTATTCCATTGGGCCGAAATTCTTCCCCATTTGGGGTGCGATAAGCCTAAGGACTTCGTTGATACCTCAGGATTTACTAAGTCTAGATTATCCCAATTGTAATTGATAAAGTCACTCTGGAATCGATAAAAATTAAAATTAAGTGGCTGAGAACGATACTTATATTCTCCATTTACAGTTAAATCAAACAATAAAGGCCTTATTACTGAAGTGCTCCAATGTGTAGAGGCAAATTCAGAAGCTAAAGATTGATAATATTCTGCAGTTACTTTGGCCTTAAAAAAAGAACCCTCCCAATACCCTTTGACAGCTAATTGGTTTATTTTTAAATCGATATTATTTTGTAGTGTATCTTTTTCATAAGACTTAGCTAACAGATTGTTTTTCCATTGGTATTGAAAAAAATCCAATTGAATATTACCTAAGATCTTGTTAGAGTAGTTTAGATACAGATTGTTTTCCAAGGAAGAGTTCTGTGTGGTATCAGCCACTTTTGAATTTACAAAAGCTTCACCAAAATATGAATTCACTCGATCTTGATTGTATTGATAGTTTTTGTTTTCAAAACTGGATTGGATACCCATTGCTAATTTGTATGCTGTAGTGTCTTTTGCTACTGGATAAAACTGAACGCGGTGTTCCATAAAATAACGCTTTCCTTCTAATTCATTACGTGCTTGAATTTGGGTTGAAAGGCGTGAACGGTCTAAGAATCCGTCATAAAAAACAAATTGTTCTTCACCGTTTTCATCAAGTACCGCTTGTCCTTGTTCGTCTGCAATAACATAATTTGGTGCATTTTCAAAAAAATAAATTGCGTCATTTGTCAATCCGCCATTTACTTCATTTTCTAAAGATTGTGTGGTTTGATGTAGTCGAAGTCGATACCTTTGATTGTAAGTTTGGTATTGTGTACTCATCCTAAATTGTCGCGATCGACTTAATGCCGAAGTGTACTTCCCTAATGAACGAAATCCTTTAAAAGAAACAGCCACATTAAACTTGGGAGAGGTATTGATTGCCAAAGTAGCATCTAAATGTTGCCCCTGCTCGAAAGTGGATTTAAAAAAGAGTTCTGTATAAGCCGAAGGCACTTCAAAATAAGGTATATCTTCTTTTTCAAAATACCCAAAGTGTTTAACTCTAGCTCCCATTTGAGGAGTTACTTTTGAATTGTGAAAATCATACCCCAGTTTATTAAAACCTTCCCCCATATTGGGGAGAGGCAAATATTCAAAATAATCTTTTCTTAAAAAGTTAAAGGCATATTCTCCTTCTAATGACAAGGAAGTGTCAACTGATTTTTCCGTACCGTTTATAAAATACATCTTATAGTCTTCTACGGTTACCTCACTCATTGACTTAATATAAGGGATGTAGCGAGGGATTTCATCCACTTCCACTTTTTGTTTTGCTTTTTTATCTTTTTGAATACTATCAGCAATACCCATTTTCTGATTAAGATCCTTTAAGGCTAATGAGTCTTTAGTTGTAGGAAATAATTCGGATGAATTAGGTACAGTATCCCTTTCAACAACAGAGGTTTGCTGACTAAAAAGAGGAAGGCTGAACAAAAAAATGAATTGCAATAGGCGCTTCAACATGCCATCTTGAATTTGTTTGCGAAGTTATAATAAATGTAAGTAATTTGTCTTAACAAGACCTAAACTTCCCATAATGACTAAAAATACTTTAATAAGGCAATACAGTAGCAGTTTGGAAGCTGGAACTGATGAAGCTGGAAGAGGGTGTCTTGCTGGCCCTGTTACTGCAGCAGCTGTAATACTTCCAAAAGATTACTCTCTTCCTGGATTAACAGATTCAAAAAAATTAAGTGATTCTTTACGATATAAATTAAGACCTTTAATTGAAAAAGAAGCATTGTCTTTTGCAGTGGCTCATGTTTTTCAAGAAGAAATTGATCAAATTAATATTTTAAATGCTTCCATAAAAGCAATGCACTTGGCCCTTAATAAACTTTCCGTTCGACCTGAATTTATTGCCGTCGACGGAAACCGTTTCCATAGTTATCAATCAATTCCTCATGCCACTATTATTAAGGGTGATGGTAAATATTTAAATATAGCTGCAGCTTCAGTATTAGCAAAAACCTACCGAGATGATTATATGATATCCCTAGATAAGGAATTTCCAGTATATGATTGGGCACAAAACAAAGGATATCCAACAATAAAACACCGAAAAGCAATCCTACAATTCGGAAAAAACAAGCACCATAGAACTTCTTTTACTCTGATTAATGAACAACTTAAATTAAAGTTATAACCCTATAATAATCATTTATATTCAAAATTATCTTTATTCATTACTAAAGAAATCGTTAATAACATTTCATAAAATCCTTATCCTGCTTATGCTAGTTTTATAATTTTGAAGACATATGCGAGTGAAATTTTTGATTGTATTGGTGATTGTTTTTTTAGGATGCAGTCCGGAAGAAAAAAAGACACCTGAATTAATGGAGTGTGTACCTCAAAACACATTAGCAATTATTCAAGTTAATGATCAAAATATGGTGGTAAACACCTTAACAAATCTTACCCTTCTAAATAATACTCTTCAAGTAAACGCGGAGTTATATCAAAAAGTAAAGACGGTGATACCTCAAATATTTTCTCCGAAATCGCTTTTGCTTTTTACACCCGAGGGAAAGTCAGAAATTGCTGTAACATTTTTATCTAAAAAAGCAGTAAATGATTCAATCCCTAATAATTTTTCAAGTGATTTAGAGTATAACGGTATTGCAATACAAATTGATTCCTTTGAAAAGGGATCACTCTATTCTTCTGAAGTAAATGGAATTCTTATTTCAAGTAGTTCACAATTAATTATTGAAAACTGCATTCGAAATATTCAAGATAAAAAACCTGGAATTCAAGAAGGTGAATTTTATACATTGGCTAAATTAGGAGATGATAATGCCCCTGTAACGCTTTTGATACATCGTGATTTTAAATCAATATTGGCAAACACTTTCCCTTATGTTCCTCTTTTTCCGGGGCTCAGTGATTCGTGGATGGCCTTTGATTTTAATACGTCGAAAGTCCCTTTTTCTTTAAATGGGGTTGGTTTTATCAATGATTCATTACCTGATAATTTAGGATTATTAAAAGGATTACAACCTCTTTCTTTACTCACTCCTGAAGTAGCCCCTCAGAATTTTGATGGCTTTTTAGCCTTGGCTATTGATGACTATAAAGCCTTAGAGGATAATTTTAAACAATTTAGTAGAAATAAAAACATAGCTATTTCAAAAATTGATTTTACATTTTTAAGTGTTACTGATGAAATTGCATGGGTAGACCATAACAACCAAAAAGCGCTTCTAATTCACCTCAGAAATAATGAAAATAAATCCCCAGCGCTCTTTCCAGATGGAGAACAGCGATCCGAATTTAGATCTATTGGAATTTATCAGCACAAATTACCTGAAGACCTTATTCAGTTAAGCAATTCTTTTGCCTCTCCTTTAAAAGTTGAATTTTCAGCACAGTTAGATGATTTTATTCTTTTTGCTGAGAATGAAACTTTTCTAAAACAACTTATTGGCAACTATCTAGATGGTGCAACCTTAGCTCGTGACTTAAATTTTAAAAATGCAAAGATGAGCCTAGCTGATGAAAGTACATTTCTTTGGTTAGGTAAAACTGAAAATTTAGCTTCTCATTGGAAATCCAATTCGAATACAAAAGCTTGGGAATCAATTGAAATGGATCAATATCCTATTGCTTTACTACAAGGGGTGAGTGAGTCTGGCTTTGTTCAAATGTATTTTACTCTTCAAAAAAATAACCCTGAACAGAAAAAAAATAGTGTCTCGCAACAATATACCTTTTCTACAGATGCACCTGTTAAAAGAGCGCCACAATGGGTAAAAAACCATAGAAATAAAACAATGGATATTGTCATTCAAGACGAAAAAAATGTACTTTATTTATTTTCTAATACGGGAAAATTATTTTGGAAAAAGCAACTACCAGGCCCTATTATAGGTGTGATTGAACAAGTAGATCTCTATAAAAACCGTCGATTACAATTAGCCTTTAGAACCCCTGATAGATTTATGATTTTAGATCGAAATGGAAATATTGTACCTCCTTTTGACATTAATATAGAAGGGACCGCTCCTCAACACTTATCAGTTTTTGACTATGATTTAAATCGTGACTATCGGTTTTTATTATCTCAAGGAAAATCAGTAAAAATGTATGATAATAGAGGACGTTTAGTTTCCGGATTTCAACTTAAATCGGTTAATCAGCCCTTACAACATCCTGCCAAGCATATACGCATTGGAACAAAAGATTTTATCGTCATTCAAGAGGTAACTGGTAAAGTGAGAATACTAAACCGTCAAGGAAAGGATCGAGTAATACTAAAATCTAATTTAAAAACATCTGACAATCCTATATTTGAATACCGTTCTACCTTTAGTGGCACTACTCATACTGGTGATTTTTTCCAAATTGACACAAATGGAAATATCATTACACAACCTTTAGGCTTACAGTCTGACCACCAAATTGATATGACTTCTAAATCAATAGTTACACTTTCAGAAAACAAACTTGATATTAAAGGAATTCCAGTGTTGCTTCCTTTTGGAAGGTATACACCTCCTAAAATTTACTACCTGAACAATACCATATACATTGTTCTAACAGATTTAGATTCTCAAAAAGTATATGCATATTATAGTAATGGAATGGCAGTTGGTGGATTTCCTGTTTACGGAAGTTCTAGTATAGATTTAACTAATTCTGATGATGATAGCGCTCTTGAAATGTTGGTACAATCAGAACCTAATAGTTTTATGATCTACCAAATCAATTAATTTAGTTTTTTGCCATTGAGCTTCAAAAAGACGCTCTAAGTGAATTTTAAGTTTCTCCCTTACACTTTCAAGGTTCACAAGTTTACCTAATTCTTTTTCTAATGAAGTCACCCCCTTACCTGCAATACCGCAGGGAACAATATGATCAAAATAACTTAGATCAGTATTCACATTGAAAGCAAAACCATGCATGGTTACCCAACGACTAGCCCGTACACCAAGAGCGCATATTTTTCTAGCAAAAGGGGTCCCAACATCTAGCCAAACTCCAGTTTCACCAGGACTACGGTCTCCTTTTAACCCATATTCCTCTAAGGTATCTATAACCGCTTGTTCTAAATAACGTAAATAGCGATGAATATCTGTGAAAAAGTTGTCCAAATCAAAAAGGGGATAACCCACAATTTGACCGGGACCATGAAATGTAATATCTCCTCCTCGGTTAGTATGAAAAAATTCGATTCCTTTTTCTGCCAATCTTGTTTTATCAAGTAGTAAGTGATCTTTATTTCCACTTTTACCAAGGGTTATTACTGGATAGTGTTCAACCCATAAAAAATAATTCTTTGTAGGTGATTGACTATATTGATTTCGATTTGCTTTTTTCTGAGAAATAATTTCTTCAAAAAGTTTTTCTTGCAATTCAAATGCCTTTTGATATGATAACATTCCTAGATTCACTTCGTGTATGATTTTAAAATGTTCCATTCTCAAATTTAACTCTAACGATTTGGATTGTTTAATATAACTAATGCAGCAATTACTCCTGGCACCCAACCACATATTGTCAATATAAATACAATTAAAACTGAACCACATCCTTGATCAATTACTGCCAAGGGAGGAAAAACAATAGACAAAACAACTCGAAAAAAACTCATGCCAAGGTTTAGAAAACAAAGATACACATTTTGCCCCCTTAGATTTTTTAGTCTATGTATCTTTGCAGCAAATTTCAATACATGGCAACGCTTTCTGAACAGGAACTCATACGAAGAGAAAAGTTAGCAGAACTTAAAAAACTTGGAATCAATCCTTACCCTGCAGCTTTATTTCCGGTTACTTTTTATTCACAAGATTTGCCCAAAAATTACAGCGAAGGGAAAGAAGTAGTTGTTGCTGGAAGATTAATGTCACGACGAATTCAAGGTAAAGCAAGTTTTGCAGAATTACTAGATAGTACTGGAAAAATTCAGCTTTATTTTAACCGTGATGAAATCTGTTCCGGAGAGGATAAAACACTCTACAATGAAGTATATAAAAAATTACTAGATATTGGTGATATTATTGGAGTTATAGGAACACTCTTTACCACTCAAGTAGGTGAACAAACACTACTTGTAAAAAACTTTACACTTCTCAATAAATCATTACGCCCTTTACCCCTGCCTAAAACGGATGCCGAAGGAAAAGTGTATGATGAGTTCAATGATCCTGAATTGCGTTACAGACAACGATACGTTGATCTGATTGTGAATCCTCAGGTAAAAAATACATTTATACAACGATCAAAAATTACCACAAGTATTCGTGAGTTTTTAACCCAAAAAGGGTACTTAGAGGTAGAAACACCAATATTACAGCCCATTCCAGGGGGTGCAGCAGCGCGCCCATTTGTGACTCATCACAATGCCCTTAACATACCATTGTATTTAAGAATTGCCAATGAGCTTTATTTAAAGCGACTTATTGTTGGAGGGTTTGAAGGTGTTTTCGAATTTGCAAAAGACTTTCGCAATGAAGGTATGGACCGCACGCATAATCCAGAATTTACTGTCATGGAGCTTTATGTGGCCTACAAAGACTATTTCTGGATGATGGAAACAACAGAATCATTACTTGAAAAAATAGCCCTTGATGTGCATCAATCTACCACTGTCCAAGTTGGAAACCAACAAATCAATTTTAAAGCACCCTATCCTCGAGTTCCAATTTTAGATGCAATTAAAACCCATACGGGAAGAGATGTTTCTCAAATGAATGAGGAAGAACTTAGGGTAACGGCTCAAGAATTAGGAATTGAAGTTGACGACACTATGGGGGAAGGAAAACTAATTGATGCCCTTTTTGGTGAAAAATGTGAACATCATTATATCCAACCCACTTTTATTATTGATTATCCAAAATCAATGAGTCCACTGACTAAAGAACACCGAAGTAATTCTCGATTAACGGAGCGATTTGAGTTGATGGTTAATGGTAAAGAATTAGCTAATGCCTATTCTGAGTTAAACGATCCTATAGACCAACGCGAGCGATTTGAAGCCCAACTTACCTTAAGTGAAAAAGGGGATGATGAAGCAATGTTTATTGATCAAGATTTTTTACGTGCACTTGAATACGGTATGCCCCCCACATCTGGTATTGGAATTGGAATAGATCGTTTAGTTATGCTTATGACAAATAAAAGCTCCATTCAAGAAGTTTTGTTTTTTCCTCAAATGAAACCAGAGCAAGTACTTCCTGCTCTTACGGAAGAAGAAAAACAACTATTATCCCTTATTAAGTCTCAATCTCCTTGCCTACTCTTAGAGGCTAAAGAAAAGTGTGGATTTAGCAATAAAAAATGGGATATATCTATTAAAGCTTTAACTCAAAGAAAGATAGTAGCTGTAGTAAAAAAAGAAGATGGGCTTTTTATTGAAATGTTAAAATAATCTCAAAGGTTAAACCAAACTCACTAAAGGGTATCTAAAAAGGAAAATCACAATAATGAAAAAATTAAGTGTCCTTTTTGTCCTAGCCATTCCTTTTTTGAGTATTGCGCAGCGGCCCCAAGAAAAAATAAATTTAACTCCAGAAAAGCGTATTACTTTACAACTTAAAAAGATGGAACTTGCTTTAATACTTTCTGAAGATCAAGTAAAATCGGTACGTAGGGTTTTAGAAAATCATACTCCAAAAACAGAATTTAACGTTGGAAAAACAATTACACCTTTAACTGCTGAGCAACGCTATGAAAAACAAATTGAAGAATTAAATCGTAAAATTGCAATTCAAAATAGCATGAAATCCATTTTAAGTGAGTCCCAATTTGAACAATGGAAAAATAGGTTTTTTTCTCTGGGGAGACCTATGCAAAAAAGGAGAGGCAAAAGTAATCAACCTTCCATTCATAGGGGTGTTACAGCTCAAAAAAGAAGAAACTATTTCTAAATTTAAAAACCGAATGAAGTCGATTTATTTTCTCCTTTATTATGTTTTTTTAATAAAGTTGGAAAAGGCATCCAATGTCTTATCTATGTCGTTATAAGTAAGGGCATCATTTAGAAAATAACTT
>JALRBW010000036.1 GCA_023257625.1 Flavobacteriaceae bacterium
TGGCGTTAGGTTATTTATTGGGAAATGGTTTCCCGATATCTTAACACATTACAATTATTATACATTCTTGAAGTTATAAATGAATAATTATTTCAAGAAAACCAAATTAAAAGGATGGGCTACAACTCGTGTTTTAGCACCTCTAGGATATGAATATCCTTATAATTCATATACTGTAGATTTTTACGAGAAAATAAGTGATATTTTTTCGCCTTTTAATGTAGATCAAATTACATGGCCTGAAGAAATGTCTTCGTTAGGAGATTTAAAAACACCAGGATTTTGGAAAAGAGTTATATGGCAAAGGGTTATGTATCTTAATCAAAAAAATGAATTAGTTCAAAGGTGGTAAAGCTTAACCCTTCTAGTTGGAGGGTTTTTAATTAAAAAAACCCTTTAATTATCAAAATAATTAAAGGGTTTTGAACTAATAAAAAACATATTTACACTTAAAATATCAGATTGATTTATCAAAATAAATTTAGATAATTCACAAGGTATTTTTTTAAAAAATTAGTTACATCGTTGTGCAACTATCTTTAATCAGAGAAAAACAGTATTATTATAGGAAGGGTTTAAAAAAATTTAAGATTCTTATGCAAAAATTTATTTAAAAAGCATTTTAAATTAAGTGCAACTATCGTAATCTTGCCAAAGAATTTAAACGATATGTAATGAAAACTTTAAAAAACGCTTTTTTAACTATTTTATTTCTTGCTTTTGCAGGATGTAATTCCAATCAAAACGTGCAAGATGAATTGATTGTAGGAATACAAACGTATTCTTTCCGAACAATGGATGATCAATCACCAATTTCAATTTTAAATTACATCAAAGAAACGGGGATTAAACATGTAGAATTGATGGGAAATCATGCGGAATCATTTGCTGGAGCTCCTGAAAGCCCTATGGCAAATCCAGACTACAGAAGTATTATGATGAAAAGATACAGAAATCTTGAGCTAACTTCAGAAGAACAAGAATTGGCTGAGGTAATTTCAGAAGAGGTAGAGTTATATAATTTAGCCGTACAGGAATGGAGAAAAAATGTTGACTATACTAAATTTGAAACCTTACGAGATTTATATGCCGAAGCAGGAATTTTAATTTATGCTTTTAAACCTCGAGTTTTTGAAAAAGAAAACACAGATGATGACATTCGATATGGTATGAGAGCAGCAAAAGCTTTAGGAGCTTCTCACGTCACTTTAGAGCACCCATCTGATGACGAACATACAGCGCGACTGGCCAAAATTGCAGAAGAAGAAAATATAATTGTCGCTTATCATGGGCATATGCAACAAACGCCAACGCTGTGGGACACAGCAATTGAGCAATCCTCCGCAAATTGGCTAAACCTAGATTTTGGTCATTATATTGCCGCAGAAAATGAAAATCCACTTCAAATTATTTTAGACAAAAAAGATCGAATTGCTAGTATGCATCTGAAAGATCGCCAACGAAATAGTAATGGTGGCGCAAATTTAGAATGGGGAAAAGGGGATACACCAATTGTTGAATTAATTCAATTGATGAAAAATAACAAATGTCGATTTCCAGTCACTATAGAATTAGAATATGATATCCCAGAAGGATCGAATGCAGTGGAAGAGGTAAAAAAGTGTTTGGCCTATATTACAAACATTAAATCCTGATCAAAAGGTATCACTTTAATTTTTACTTTAAAATAAAAAAAGTATTTTAGTACTTTCCCGTGTGGACTGGGAGTAATAATAGAGTCGCGGGTGGAGAGAACGCATCCGTAAAAATCGTTACATAGGTTTAACGCTTAAAGCATAATGTTATGAGCGAGAAGTTTATGTCCTTTTTTTAAAACTGTCTTATCTTCTTCAATTATTCAAAACGGAAATGCTTTAATACTAACTAAAGTCAATGAAATATTATAACAAAACAAGAACGATTGAACAAAAAGTAACTGACAGAGAAATTTTAGAGTTACTTAAAGAGCAAAATCAATTATTAAAATCGATTGCCAAAACGCTTGAAGAAAAAGAGTGATTTTTTTCAATCAAATAAAAACGTTATTGTCAAATAAGAGAATAACGTTTTTTTATTTAATTAATGATTATTTGTTCGAAAAACCGTCTTGAATTCGGATGAATTTCTAAATATTTTACTCTGCGATCATTTTCATCTCTATTTTGTAGAATAGGTTCTTCTAAAATTTTAAACAGTGTTGTCAATTTAATATTCAATTCTTTAATAAATTGTTCCTTTAGCCTAATATTATGTGCATAAGAAAGGTTGTTTTTTTGAATAACATCTAATACTTCTTGAGTCAATAACTTTTTATTTTCAATCAATTTTTTTAATATCTCATATTCACTAGGAAGAATTGGATATAGTATTTTTTTTATGATAAAACCATTTGGAGTGAGAATGAGTTGTTTCGTTTTAACATAGTTTTTAATTACTAAAAAAATCAAAATAGGTAAAAGAAATAATGAACCCCATAAATACGCTTTTGTATAATCATTTTTTTTAATATAAAGAGGGAAAGAATCTACAGGTTCCTTAAACATCTCTTCTTCACTAATTTTTAAATATTCAATAGCCCCTAAATTATTTCTAGATACAATAAAAAAATGACCAGAAACAAATTTATTTTGGGTCGATTTATTAGAATTATAATTCCAAAGTACAGAAGGACGATTATATCTATAAACTTGATTTGATAAAGCATCTATCTTTAGAATATATTTTCCATCTGCCAATAGTATATACTCAGGCGAAGTTCCAATTAAATTTTTAAAATTATAAGGGCGATTAGTTTCCCCTAGTTCTTCAAAACTATTTGTGTTAAAATCAAATTCGACTACCTTATTATTGTTTATAGTTTCTAAACGGTCATTTTCATTAACAACACTACCTCCAAAAAATATAATTTCATTATTTTGTTTAAAACTAAGCCCATCGTATTGACCTTTAGGGTTAAAATCACCTCGTTTTTTATAAACTTCCCATTCTGTGCTTTTAGAGTCATAATAAATAATAAAATTTCTTTGTGACCAATATCCATAGCCACCATATTTTAAAAGGGTATCATTATGTACAAAAACATTAGCATTTATTGTCATGCGATGGTCTGTAGTTTTATCTAATCTTTTAATTTGATTATTTTCTATAGTGTATACTTCACCACTCATTCTCCCTAACAAATAGAGTTTATTTTTTATAATTTTAAATTTCATTTCGTCCAGTAGAATTTTATCTGGATTAGATATCAATTCTGAACTTTGTAACTCTAAATTATCATCAAAAATTTTGAGTGTATCTCCTTCAAAGAAAAAAACATCATTACTTTGAAGCGATATATTACCTAGTAATAGTAAAGTTAAAAGACTAAAAAACATTTAATATTAATTTAGGCATTAATACCAATTAAATGTAAATATAAAAATTAGTTGCAAATCAATGTAACTAATTTTTTTAGATAACACCCACCACCTTATTTGTATTATAATAGAAATTATTTCTTAGGGGTTAGCTTCCAAATTTTAAAACTTTGAATTCCAACAATAACAATATTTAAAAAAATAATAGAGTAAGAAACGGCTATTATTCCATAAATTAACCAGCAAAAAGCCCCAATTAAGTTAACAATACGTAGTCTCAACATATCATTAATTAAAAACGAAGAAATTACAATTAGGGTTGCAATCCAACCTACTACTTCTAAAAGAACCATAAAATTATTTCAAAATAGAAATTATATGTTTTAAAGATAAATTCAATTTTTTGATTAAAATAGAAATAATATTTATAGTGTAAATTGGATAAAATCAAAAAACTTTACATTTTAATTATTTAATTTTAAATTGGAAGACTAAAATTGCTTTTACTAAATAAATCTTATCACTTATTTTAGGACCCTAGTTTTAACTTTTTAAAAAAATTAAAGACTTATCTTATATACTATTTTGAATGAAAAATATATTTAATTCTTTTTCCCTCTTAATTTTAGTAACTATAGGGTTATGGATGGCTTCAAGTTTTCTAATTCTATTTTTCATAGATGATTGGACAAAAAGAGGTGCTTTTGGAGATTTATTTGGGGCAGTAAATGCATTGTTTTCAGGATTAGCATTTGCGGGCTTACTTTATTCTATATTTCAAAATAAAAAGCAAATATTAGCACAACAAGAAGAGTTACTCCTCAATAGAAAAGAGTTATTGAAATCGAGAAAAGTCCAAGAAAAAACTGAAAAGGCCTTAGAAGAACAAGCCCAACACCTTAGAGACACAGCAATTTTAAATGGCCTAAATACATTGGTTTCTTATTTTAATTTTCAAATTGCAGACCCCAATGTATCAGATGAATTAAGAGAACAAATTAAAGAAAAAAGAAAAGAAGCCATCCGAGATATAGACATTTTAATTAAACGTCAGCATGACGATATATATTAATTAAAAAACTTAACGATGAAATGTATTTCATGTAAACATAAATGGAGGCGGTCAACTTGGAAAGAGTACATTTCCTTTTTAGCGAAATGTCCTAAATGTGGTTCACGTTGGCTTTTACGATTTTAAGAATTATGCTATTAATTAGTACTTCCTTCAAAAGCCTCTAACCTAGGATGTATTTTATAAAACCATAAAGGGGGAATAAGAGCTACTAACATAGAAGTAGGATATCCCCAAGGCAACTGCGGGCTTTCTGAACTGTTTTCTAATACCTGATATTTCTTACTCGCCCGATGATGATGATCACTATGTCGCGTTAATTCATATAATACTAAGCGACCAACAATATGGTTTGAATTCCATGAGTGAATTGTTTTTACAGGCTCATACCTTCCTGTATCTCCCTTTTTTCGAAGTAACCCATAATGCTCGATATAGTTTATAGATTCTAACATTAATACCGAAACAAAAGCAATAAGAAGACCATAAAACATGCCTAATCTACCCAATGTTAAATAAAGAAAAAGAAGGTAGGTTACTTGAAAAACAAAATAAAATAACAAGTCGTTATAAATGGAAAAGAAGGAAACATTGCGTTGTTTCAATAATATTTTTTGTAGGTGCCAAGCACTTTTAATTTGCCCTATAATAGAAGTCCACCAAAATTCATAGAGACTTTGATTTTTTTTAGCTGTTGCTGGATCTTCAGAAGTTGCCACATTTTTATGATGTCCAAAATTATGTTCAATATAAAAATGCATATAAAGAGACAAACAAAGCAGCAACTTAGAACCATATCGTTCCCAACTCGTAACTCTATGGCCTAATTCATGAGCCACATTGATTCCATTTGTTGCTAATAAAATACCTAATGAAAGTACTTTCCCCGTTTGTTCTATACTTGTTAACGATGTGTTTGAAAGCTGCCAGAGTCCGAAGCCGAGTAAGCTAAAAACAATAGGAATATTGAAATATAACATCAAATCGAAAAGCTTGTTTTTCAGCCGATTTTCTTTTTCTATTGAATCATACTTTTGATCTTGTTGATCTAAGATGATTTCAAGAATGGGAATAAATCCGTAGGCATAAAAAACCGTTAAAAAAGTATAATAACCACTTTCAATAATTGAAAAATAAGTTGATATGGGAATAGTGTAAGCTAATACATATTTTAAATCTTTCATAGGATATGCATTTTAAACTTTTACAACAAAAACCTAAAATACTAAAAAGTTTTAAAAATACTTATTTACTATAATTTAAAAAAAGGTTGTAGCAACGAATAATTAACGCGTCCCTTTTAAATTAAGATTTGTATATTGAGGGAAAGGATAATTATCAGGACTAACCCAAGTTCCTGAAGTCAGCGTTAAGGGATTATTAGAATCAGGATAAAAAATCACTTCAACTAATGAGGCTGTGTAACCTGTTCCAGAGGGTGCCTGCAAGGAGTAAACCCCTGTTGAATTTTTTTCTATGGGAGTTTGTACCCAGCTTTTCCCTAATTCCCAAATTCTAAAATCACGTTTTTCAGGGTGATGTATTTGCCATAAAGAAAGTCTGTAAGGTACATCTGTGGGTAGGGATAAATTAAAAAATCCATCTTCAACTTTCCAATTAAAGTTGGGAAGAGGTTCATTGTAAATCAATCTATGATAAAAGGAAAAAACATTTGGTGTATTGTATTGTCCAGCCAAACTATGATTTCCATTCGGAACGTATTGAAGGTAGTTTGCTCCTGGTAAATCATTCCAATAAAATTTCCATGAATCAGGAACAAAAAATTCATCAATAGTACCATTAACAATAAGTTTGGGCATATCAAATCGATCTTTAAATTGATAGGGTTCAACATAACTCATTAATTGATTAAATTCATATGATCCCATCCAATCCATGATGTCAAAATCAACATATTCTTTAACAGCAGGAGACCATTCACCATACACACGATAATGATGTTCAAAGGAGGGCTCTAAATTAAGTAAATCAATAACCAAAGGTGCCATTCCAATTACACGTGTGTCAACAGCTGCTGTAGTCCATGTTGTCCACCCTCTTTTTGAAGCTCCCGATATAAAAAAACTTTCTACTGGTTTTAGTGTTTGTTTTGAAAGTGCTTGTATTACATCCATTCCCCTTACTACAGCCCGTGTCATTGGAAATCTAGCTAACCATTCTGTTGCATCCGGACTTGCTCCATTTGACAAAAATTGATCCCATCCATAGGCAATCAAATCATCCTCATAGCGCTCTAAAGAATCTGTTTGTATAAAGCGTAATGGCTGAAAGGGAATATTGCTTATATGCGCAATGATCGATTTAGAATCAAGTGCCTTCTTTATACTCAGGCTGTCAATCAATATTTTTTCATCTTGTTTTGTTCCACCTCCAATAAATAATAAAGCAGTTTTAGTTTCAATTTCATTTGGGACTACAACGTCTAACCAATGCCACCAATAAGGTTGGTCGACCTCTTTTTCAGTTAACCATTTTCCAGATTGCATTTTAATATGAAAAAGCATGGCACCCTCAAGTGCTTTGGTTTCTATTATTTCATAGGAAAAGTGGGTGGTATCCTTTACGTAATCTATAAGATGATTAATTGGGGCATTTGATTTTTTATCAGGAATAGAAGGGGAGCATCCCAAAAGAACAATAAGAGAAAATAAAGAGGCTACAATTCTTTTCATAGGTTGAATTTATACTAAACCTAAAGATAAAAAGATTTTCACATTTTTTCCGAACCAAATGAATGGCTTAAAATAAGGGGATTTTTATTAATTTTCATTAATGAACAAAAGCAATCAATGGGCCTTAATTTTTGCAGTCGCACTTGGGCTATTTTTGTATTTGCGTTTTCGAATAGTATTTGTACTATTTATACCCCCTCTATTTGTTTATTTCTTTACAAAAAAATTTTAAAGACAATTAGCCCCTAAAATGAGATTGAATAAATCACATTAAAGATTTGTGTCATTAGCTTGTTTGCTTAACTTTAAAGATTATACGTTCAAAAATTGAAATGAAAAAATTTAGTTTACAGGGAAAGCATGTTATTTTATCAGGGGGGGGCAGTGGAATAGGAAAAGCAATTGCCCTTACCTTTGCCATGCAAGGGGCTCACATTCATATACTTGATCGTGATGAAATTGCAACACAAAGCGCTCTTGATCAAATTCATAATATAAAGGGTCAGGCCAACTCATATAGTTGTGATATTTCAAATCCAATGAGGGTTAAACAAATAATTAAATCTATAGCAGAAAACCATCCCATAGACATTTTAATTAATAATGCTGGAATTGCCCATGTAGGATCAATAGAAAAGGTGGACGAGCAAGATTTGGATCAACTTTACCAAGTAAATATAAAAGGGGTATATAATGGGATGAAAGCCTGTATTCCAATTATGATAAAGCAAGGGTACGGTTGTATACTCAACATGGCTTCTGTAGCAGCATCTATGGGAATAACAGATCGTTTTGCATATTCCATGACCAAAGGAGCCGTTCTATCGATGACGCTTTCTGTAGCTAAAGATTTTATCAAAGACAATATTCGGTGCAACTGCATTTCTCCTGCTAGAGTTCACACTCCTTTTGTAGACGGTTTTATTGCAAAAAATTATCCTGGAAAGGAAGCAGAAATGTTTGAAAAGCTTTCAAAAACACAGCCCATAGGCCGAATGGGAACTCCACAGGAAATTGCTGATTTAGCGTTGTTTTTGTGTTCAGATGAAGCAGCCTTTATTACGGGATCTGATTATATAATTGATGGTGGATATTCGAAATTAAATGCGCATTAAAAATTAAATTACATTCTTATGAAACTCATACGTTTTGGAAATAAAGGAGCCGAAAAGCCAGGAGTTGAACTTGCAGATGGAACACGAATTGATGTCTCAGGATTTGGGCAAGATTACGACGAAGCGTTTTTTGGTAATCAAGGAATAAAACAATTAGAGAAGTGGTTAATTTCTCATGAAAATCAGTGTCCAATTGTTCCCCAAAATTTGCGTCTTGGGGTGCCCCTTGTTCGACCATCAAAAATTGTGTGTGTTGGACTCAACTATGCAAAGCACGCTGCTGAAAGCGGAATGGAAATTCCAAAGGAACCGGTACTTTTTTTTAAGGCCACCTCCTCTTTAACTGGACCCAATGACCCTATAATAATTCCTAAAGGAAGTACGAAAACTGATTGGGAAGTAGAATTGGCAATTGTTATAGGCAAAAAGGCTTCATATGTATCTGTAGAAAATGCCATACAACATGTAGCGGGTTATGTACTTCATAATGATGTAAGTGAACGTGAGTTTCAATTAGAACGGTCTGGTCAATGGGTTAAGGGTAAAAGCTGTGATACCTTTGCGCCCTTAGGCCCTTTTATTGCTACACCCGATGAAATTGATAACCCCAATAATTTACGTCTTTGGTTAAAACGGAATGGAAAAATGATGCAAGACAGCGCAACCAATGATTTTGTATTTAATGTTCAAGAAGTAATAAGCTATATCAGTCAATTTATGACCTTACTTCCTGGAGACATCATTTCTACAGGAACACCCTTTGGAGTTGGCCTTGGATTAACTCCCCCTGAATATTTACAACCCGGAGACATTATTGAATTAGGAATTGAGGGCTTAGGAAGCGCTACACAAAATGTGATGGCCTATCAAGAAAAATAAGAATGGTAATTGATTCACATCAACATTTTTGGAAGTATAATCCATCACGTGACACGTGGATTGATGAAAACATGGAGGTGATAAAACGCGATTTTTCCCCGTCCGATCTTTTTCCAATACTTCAATCCCATGGCATAGGAGGATGTGTTGCCGTTCAGGCAGATCAATCAGAGGCCGAAACAGAATACCTTCTAACCGAAGCGGTAGCCCATGATTTTATTAAAGGAGTGGTAGGTTGGATCGATTTGCGTAGTCCAAACTGTGAAGACCGCTTGAACTATTTTTGTAATCATCCCTACTTTAAAGGGGTTCGTCACATTCTTCAGGCAGAAACGCCTGAGTTTATGCTTTCTGAATCGTTTAAAAGGGGAATTAAAAGCATCTCTGCTTTTCAAATACCGTATGATTTATTGGTATATCCTCATCATTTGGAAGCCACAATAACCCTAGTAAATACATTTCCTGAACAACAATTTATTCTTGATCATTTGGCAAAACCCGATATCAAAAACGGTAAAGTAAAAGAATGGGAACCCAAAATTAAAGAATTGGCTAAAGCTCCAAATGTAGC